>CAZTFX010000026.1:0-27722 GCA_964613095.1 uncultured Muribaculaceae bacterium
TGACATCAAAACATTCATTGCCAATGGCTTGTTGTAATCAGTTGATGTATTTCTGTTCACTTCCCCACATTCACTTTTCTTCTTCGTCCCGAAAGGCAGATGCCTGTTCGGGGCGAGTTGTTTTTGTTCAGTAAGTTGATGATTGAAAAGATATAGATAAAAAATGTATAATTATAAAATGACAGAGATTACAGACATAGAAGAGATAATCGGCAGAAAGAGCAAATGCTTCTTCTCTGCCACCTCACCTCCTCGTAGTTGATAATACAAATCATCTATAAGCGTTCTTTGACATACTGAATAAAACGAAGAAGATGAATGATTCCGTATCTATTTGGCTATGTATTGAAAATGTAGTACTTTTGCACATTGAGACATAAATAGCTGAGAGATATGAAGAATCAAGGAGAAATCATCCTATACCAACCGGATAAGGAAGTGAAGTTGGAAGTCCGCTTGGAAAACGAGACGGTGTGGCTGAACAGGCTACAACTTGCGGAATTGTTTGCACGAGATGTAAAGACTATCGGTAAGCACATCAATAATGCATTGAAGGAAGAGTTGGCAGACATGGCAACTGTCGCAAAATTTGCGATAGTTCAAAATGAAGGAGGCAGAGAAGTTACCAGGCATATTGAGTTCTACAATTTAGATATGATTCTCTCTGTAGGATATAGAGTAAAATCGAATAGAGGTGTCGAGTTTAGAAGATGGGCCAACAAGGTGTTGAAAGAATATCTGCTTAAAGGTTATTCTGTCAATCAACGTCTGAAGAGCCTGGAAGAAAAAGTGGATACCAAACTTCTGCAACACGAAAAGCAATTGGATTACCTGACGGATAAAGTGGATTTCTTTGTACGCACTTCATTACCTCCGGTAGAAGGAATTTTCTATGATGGGCAAATCTTTGATGCTTATAAGTTCGCAACTGACTTGATTCGATCAGCGAAGATTTCCATTCTTCTGATAGACAATTATGTGGACGATTCTGTATTGTTGATGCTTAGCAAACGATATAAAGGAGTGACAGCAACGATTTGCACTCATACAATCAGCAATCAGTTGAATCTTGATATTCAGAAGCACAACAGCCAATATCCGCAAATAGAGGTAAAGACATATAAGCAAAGCCATGACCGTTTTCTAATTATAGACAATACGGATGTATATCACATAGGGGCTTCGCTAAAGGATTTGGGAAAGAAGATGTTTGCATTCTCCAGACTTGACATTCCCCCTAAAGCCATCACGGATTTACTGTAATTTTATTCGTTCCGACAGGTTTAACTTTTGTCGGGGGAGGGAGGAGTTAGTTAGGAGTGCGGAGTGCGGAGTTGGGAGATGTTAGAAAATTAACGGAATCGCCAAAAAAACTATTAATTTCACTAGTTTACGCACAAAAAATAGTATCTTCGCGAAAAGAAACTGACGAAAAACAGAGAAAATACAAAAGTTCGTCAGTAGAAAATAAAAATATAAAGATGATACAGCGAAATAGTTATTTAAGTCATTTGATTCAATTGCGTGACCAAGATTTGATTAAAGTGGTTACCGGTATTCGTCGTTGTGGAAAATCCACTTTATTACAAGATTTCAAACAGCACCTGCTTTCAGACGGAGTCATGCAAGACTCTATCGTTTTCCTAAACTTCGAAGAACGGGAGAATTCAAGGTTTACATCATGGGAAGAAATCTATGACTATATTGTAGGATTACTTTCTCCTGCAACTAAACGATATGTATTTTTGGATGAGGTACAGATGGTACCACATTTTGAAAAACTGGTGGATGCACTGTATGTAAAAAAGGATATAGACTTATATATTACAGGCTCGAATGCTTATTTTCTCTCCAGCGAGTTAAGTACATTGCTATCCGGTCGCTATATCACCATCAATCTTCATCCATTTTCTTTTGCTGAGTATGTGGCAGCATTTCCTGACGAACACGACACCGGTCGACTATTTCGCCGGTATATGAATGGCTCGTGCTTTCCGGAAGCTGTAACCTTGTCAAAAGCAGCGCCGCAACAAGAAAATGTTTATCTGCAATCACTTTATGATACAGTCGTGGTGAAAGATATTGTGCAACGCAATAAATTGAGAAAATTCGACACCCTGCAGCGAGTACTCAACTTTGTGTTTGATAGCGTGGGAAGTGTAGTTTCTCCAAACAATATTGCAGATACGCTACGCACAGCAACTCAAGAACCGCTATCACATAATACAATCTTGAAATATTTACGTTATTTTTCCGAGTCATACCTTATCTATCCTGTACGATTATTCAATATAAAGGGGAAGCGCTTGCTTGCCAGTAACTACAAATATTATGTGGTGGATCTTGGACTAAAGAACATATTACATACCAATAATCCTGCCACAGACTTAGGACATAAACTTGAGAATGTAATCTATTTTGAACTCTTGCGTCGAGGCGGAACTGTCTATGCCGGACGCACTGATCATGGAGAAGTCGATTTTGTAGTGCAGCAGCCCGATGGTACAAGAGCTTATTATCAGGTCGCATATACAGCTAATGACGAAAATACACTAAAACGCGAATTGTCGTCACTGAAAAATATCCGTGATTCATATCCCAAGTATCTACTTTCTTTAGATTATGACACTTCCAACCTTGATGGTATACAGAGGTTGAATGTGATAGATTGGCTTTTGAATTTTAAATAAAAGACCTGTTTTGGTACAGACGCTACATTTGCTGTACTCATTATCAGATTGAATAATAAACTTATGGAAAGAAGTATACAGAGTCAAAACTCCCAAGCCGAGCGGGAGTAATAAGAGGAGTTAGGAGTTAGGAGTTGGGAGTTAGGAGTTGTTCCTTTCAGGGATAGAAACGGGGGCGTTTTTACGTTCTTTTGCGGGAAAAAAAGAACGTAATATGAAAAACACATTGAATGAAAATGATTATGCTCAGGTGGCAGATGTACTTGGTGTGGAAAAAGCCGCAGTTAAGGCTGTTGTGGAAGTGGAGTCGGGGAATAGACGCGGATTTATAGAAGATGGTCGTCCTTTAATTCTATTTGAAGGACATGTTTTTTGGCAACGGCTGAAACTTTATGGGTTGAATCCGGTAAATTTTATACGTGGGAATGAGGATATTGTTCATCTTGAGTGGACTCGACGACATTATAAAGGCGGGACAAGGGAATATGAACGACTGGAACGAGCCATGAAAATCCATGAACGTGCGGCGCTGGAGTCAACGAGTTGGGGCGTGTTTCAAATAATGGGATTCAATCACAAACTATGTGGATGTGACACAGTACAGGAGTTTGTGGATATAATGAATAGCGGAATAGGAGAACAACTCATGTTGTGGTGCGAGTTTATGAAAAACACCGGTCTAGCATATTGCTTGAGATATCATAAATGGGCTCTTTTTGCACTGAGATATAATGGAAAAGGATATAAAGCCAATAAATATGATAAACGAATAAAGAAAGCGTATGAAAAACACAAAAGAAATGAAAAAACTGAAGATTGAACCTAAGGGCTATATAAACCGATTTAATACCGAAAGCGGAATGCCGGGTGAATGTTCTACATTTGAGGGTGTGCGTGAACGAAACAACTCGGTTGAGGCAGTGGGAAGATGGAAGACATTGGGGAATGTGGCTGACGGTGAACGACTGTTGCTCGTAGATGGAAGGCTCAATGTGGATTATTATTTGTCTGCCATAGGAAATGATATTTATTTGCATGGGGTAAAACAGGGTGATGTATATACTCAACGAAATGAAAAATTGTGCAGTGTTGAAACCGAGTCTGTTTGTGCGCAGAGTGTAGGTCGTTTTGTGGTTATATCCACGCAGTTGGGTTGCCGATATCTGTATTTTAAAGATGATACATATATTTTGCTCGATGTAGCCGATGCAATACCACAATTGGCATTTAATGCCACAAATATATCCGCAATACATAAGACAATAAAAGGAGAGTCGTTTAAGAATGCTTATACGCAGTGGCTCGAATTGCATGAAGAAGATAAATCGGTGTTGCAGTCTTCGGTTATTACGGCTTACAATAATATAGTGGACAGAGCCGAACTGAAAGGGGTTTTTATACAGCCTGTGTCGGTGCGCTATGCGTTGAAGTTGTGGGATAACAGCTATTCATGGGTGAGTGCCCCGGTGATAGTGGGAAACGGCGTGCAAATGTCGGGAACGGTGTCGCCTAAAGTTGACACTTCTTTAACGAGCTATGAGGACAGTGTGATAAGCGCCAATGTCTATAATGTGGGTGTAACGCTGTTGAAAAAGCCTTCGGAAGAATGGCTTCCATTGATAAAGTCGATAGACGTGCTAGTGGGAGAAGAAATGTCTCCTTTTGTTATGAATGACGTGAATTGTGTGTGCGGAACCGATAGTGATTCAAGTCGTTATATCTCTTATAATCCGGTAGAAAAGAACCGAAATACAGCAGTGGGAGAAATGATAAATCCTGAAAAATGGAAAGTATTGGCAAGCATAACCGACTTGACCGAGATACAAGACAAAGTTAAAGTGCTGTGGCGTAAAAATACGTTGCCTATAGTGACAGGAGAATATCTTTCCTGCCTGACATCATCAATAAATCATGATATGGTTGCAGATGCCGTGCTGTCGGTAAACGGTAGATTATATATGGGCGGACAGAAGACAGTTATGCGTAATATGTGGCACAGCCTGCAGTTTTGGGGACAAGAACGAGAGCAAATACCTTGTGAAATATTGGTTGTGGCAAGACTTTACACGTCGCAAGGTGAAGCTGTGAAAGTAACCAGAGAAGCCTATGACTATACTCCGAAAAGATTGAATCCTATGGTTGCTTATCCTGATGTGAGGGCAGTGGAGTTGACTGTTAAGGTTCTGAGCAATGATGTGATAACGGAATGGAAAGGAAAATTAGTAGGGGTGGTCGAGCAGGGTTTTGCTTGTTTTGTGAACGAAGATTTGAGTGAAATGGAATTAAGTGAAAGCGTTTCTTTTTATGAGCCAACCGAACAAAACACAATAGAACAGAATGGGTCGCAACTTGTTGTATATCGTAATGGAAATCCTTTTGCAGTGGAACAAACGAGAAATGTGTGGCAAGGTGAAATATTGGATATCGCATTGGCTCCAAAATCGGTATATTCCAGCGTGTTCGGGCGTTATCCCGTGTACGTGTTTACGACAAAAGGGATATACGCCGTTGCTTATAAAGAATTGGGCGACTATAAAGATGTGCAATTGATAGATACTCGCAGGCTGAGTGCGAGTTGTACAGTTGCAACATCGAGAGACAGGGTGTACTTTGTATCGGATGATAATGAATTGTGCGCGATATCGGGGAAGAATGTATCGGTAATATCTTCACATAGAGATGTGGTGCAACTGATATGGCTTAAAAACCGTGATGAATTGATGGTATTGCATACAGACAATCTTATTCATGTGGAAATGCCCGGCGGACACCGATATACGAGAACAGAAAGGTTACGAAGCGTTTATGGCGATTTGTACAATGCTTTTGCCGTGAATGATGAAGGATATCTTGTGGATTTGAATGAAGAGGAGCCTGCAGATATAGCGGTTTCGCTTGAAACATATCCTATACCGGTAGATGTCGAATCGGTCATTGCTCCGTTGCAGTTGAGTATAAACCTTACCTGCAGTGATATTGTAAAAGGTGTGGTAGAATTGTCGGGGAGTGATGGGGTTTCTTGTGACTGGCACGTTTTGGCTTCAACCGAGTTGAAAAATGAGATTTGTCATCCGATAGTTTCACGTATTTACGTCAAACCGTGTCGCCTTGTGAAACTGCGTCTTAATGCCGAATGCAAAAGCGATTTGTTGTTTAGAAATGCAGTTTTGACTTATTGCTAAGAACCTGTTTTGATTTTTGAGAGAGTTATATAAGTCTTGCTACACCGAGAGTGGCAAGACTTATTTTGATACGCGGAACGGAAGCAATAGTGAGTGCAGCACTTAATAATGTTGCACCTGTTGTGATGACATCATCAACAATAAGTACATGCTTGTTCTCAAGTAATGTGGTGTTTTGTGCCGAAAAGATGTCTTGTGTGTTGAGCCAACGTTCATAAATGCCTTTATTGGTTTGTGATTCATGACTTTTGTCGGCAATGATAATATCGTTGAAAACAGGAATTCCAAGAACTTGGGCAAAACCTTGTGCGATGTATTCACTTTGATTGTATCCGCGCTTGAGCTTTTTGCTATGATGTAGCGGAACAGGTATAATACAATCTATATCTTTGAAAATGTTATTGTCGAGTAGCTCTTTGGCGAAAAGTGTGGCTATGTGTTGACCGAGTTGTGGCTTGTTGCGATACTTTATGTCACGTAAAATATTGGAATAAGGGTTGCCCTTTTCATAAAAGAAGTATCCTACAGCTTTTTCAACAGGAGTTTTGCCGGCAAACAATGTTCCATTGCATTAAAGTCTTGCAAATGGTTGCGTGTGCGTGGAATGTCGATTGAGCATTTAGTGCAGATGTGCCTTTCGTGCGATAGCAAAGTATTGTTACATACCGGACACATTCGTGGAAAAAGAACGTCGAGCAAACTATTACCTATGTATTTAAGAGTCTTCTTCACAATTTACGAACTTAGGTAACAAACGATAAATCAATTCGGGTTCAAATCCTCTCGATGAAGCAAATCTTAATAAAGACGCTTTGATTTGTATGGGTTCTTTGCCTTTCAAAGAACGTGCTTTTTGGCTTAATAAATGTTCAAGCGATTGAGTGTAAAGTGTTTCGTCTATTTCGGAAAGTGCCTTGTCGATAATGTGTTGTGAGATGTGTTTGCACTTAAGGTGATAGACTATTTTTATGCGTCCCCATCTTTCAAATCGAAATTTGTCACGAGTGAAAGCTGTTGCATAACGTTCTTCATCAAGATATTTTTCGCGAGTAAGTCGGTCGATAATGGTTTCAATATCACCGGAGGAAATCCTCCAAGTTTTTAACTTATTGCGTATGTCAAATTCAGCCTGTTCACATCGAGAACACAGCATAGCAGCACGAGCTAGGGCATTTTCGGGTGATAAAGGTTTTTTAGAAGGCATAATCTTGCGGTTTTATAGCCGAAACAAATCGGTCAAGTCCATACATGTCTTTTGTTATGTTTACGGAGGTGAATCCGCAATCGGATAGCAGATTAGCAGTTTCTTTGCCGAATTTATTGTTTATTTCAAAATAAATGCGTCCTCCGGGTCTTAATGCTTGTTTTGCATAAGAAGAAATCGCCGTGTAGAATAGTAAAGGTTCATTATCGGGTACGAAAAGAGCCGAGTGGGGTTCATAATCAAGTACATTGACCTCCATCGAAGTTTTTTCTTCGTTGGTGATATATGGCGGATTGCTTACAATTATATCGTAAATGTTTTCGGGAGGATTTTCAATGGAAAGAATGTCTTTTATCATGAAATTGATTTTAACTTTCAGTGATATGGCATTTTCTTTGGCAATATCAATGGCTCCGGATGAAATGTCGATGGCATCGACAACGGGAAAACGCAGAGCTCTAGCCAGAGCTATCGCGATAGCTCCGCTACCGGTACCTATGTCAAGGATGTGCAAGTCGCTTTTAGTATTTTCTTTAATGATAATATCCACTAGCTCTTCGGTTTCGGGACGTGGAATCAACGTGTCGGGAGATACTTTCAAGGTCATTCCTTGAAAATAGGCTTCGCTGAAAATGTATTGTATTGGTTCACGATTGAGCAGACGTTTCAGTATCACATCGATTTTTTGTTTGATATAATCACTTAAAACCTCATCCTGATTCATGATGATATCAACTTGAGAATAATTTTTGAGATTTTCAAAGATTATTCTGATGATATTCTTGATTTCACCTTTAGAATAAATAGGTGAAAGAGTGTCTTTAATTTTCAGAGTTGTGCTTAGCATAGCGTAAAGTTACTTATTAAATAGGAAAAAAAGGTTATAAATGCTTTTTTTTTGAAAATATTAAGAAGCTATATAACTTTTATGGAATTAAATATTTCTAATAAAAAAAGATAAAAGCCTTTGTTTAAATGTTAAAAATGTGTCGGAAGCGATATATTGGGGCTTAATATCCGATTTATAGGTTGTGAACAAACATTTTTTATTACTTTTGTAACGATAAAAAGTGAATATTAAAAATTGGCATATTGTGTGAACAATAATAAAAAATGGTTTATAAGCCGTTTTTTATCAAATTTGTTGCTAAATTTGCATTTTCAAAAATATACAAATAAATGGACAAAAGATTTCCTATATACCTATTGATGGGCATACTTTTTGCCTCTGTATCATTCTCTTGTAATGATGACGATGAAGATACCGTGATGGCGGACAGCTTGATAAGCAGTACGGCTGTTACCGAATTTTCACTAGAAGCAAATGATGAAATTCTAGAAAATCTAGATACTGTGTTTTTTACAATTGATCTTGGAAAGGCTGAAATTTATAACGCCGATTCACTTCCAATGGGTACCGATGTGACAAACATGAAGATTAATATGACTTATGTTGCATGTAGCTCGGCAGAATTTCATGTAAGCGGAGGAAAAGTGATGAAAGATACGACATTTGTGTATAGCTCGGGAGACTCTATCGATTTTACAGGTGATGTAAAATTTACCATCATATCACAAGATATGTCGGCTACACGTACCTATGACATCAAAGTAAATGTACATAAAGTTAAACCGGATTCATTGTATTGGAGCAATATGGCTCGTAGAAATTTACCTGCTTTTAAGCAAGATAACTTGAAATCGCAAAAGACGGTACAATATGAAGGAAAATTGTATTGCTTGATAAATGAGGGAGATTCTTATGTGTTATCAACAACTTCACATCCCGGAGAAGAAGCATGGGAAATGAATCGTGTGGAATTTCCATTCGTGCCTAAAAATGAGACATTCACAGCTACTGATAATGCATTGTACATTTTAGATGAAAATAATGCTTTATATTCATCTCCGGATGGAAAAGAATGGACTGCATGCGGAATGACATTGTTTAATATCTTAGGCTCTTATGAAGACCGATTGCTCGGACTTGTGAAAGTGGGTGAAGAATATAAACATATGGAATATCCTACACGTTCTACTTTTGTGTCAACAGTTGTTCCAAGTAATTTCCCAATAGAAGGTGCATCGCAAATGGTTACTCTTGATTCCAAGTGGGCTGTAAATAAGCAACGTGTTGTAATGGGTGGAGTAACAGCTTCGGGGGTATATCTATGCGACACATGGGGATATGATGGAAATAGTTGGGGTAAAATAACCCGATACAGTTCTACTGCCGATGTTAAAAATACGACATTGTTCTCTTATGAATATACCTATTTTGATGTAGGTACATGGACTACATATGAGTATCCAGCTTTGTTCTCCATGGGAGGAATGATGAAAGATGGAGACTTGGATAATATGGTTTACTTATCAACTGATAACGGTATGACATGGGGTAGTGGAAGTGAGTTATTGCAACTACCTGAATATATCGAAGCATTTACAAATGCACAAGCATTTGTTTATTATACGACATTTACCGATGAGAAAGCCCGCAGCAGTGAAAATTACGGATGGATAGAAATGCCTTCGGCAAAAATGCCTGCCGGATATCGCTATCAATCAAGAGCTACTGTGGCAATAACCAGTTGGGAATGTCCTTATATTTATTTGTTCGGCGGAACAAATATTGACGGTGTGTTATATAATAATATTTGGAGAGGAGTTATAAACCGATTAACGTTTAAACCGCTTTATTAAAGTGGAATTCTTGTGTGATTGATATACTTTTTTATTGCTTAACTGCGTTTAATAGGAAAGATGATGAAGTTATGAAAAAGATATTAATCACAATAGGATTATTAATTTCGGTCTTGATAACGGTGAATGCTCAAGAATATCGTTATGAAATAGGTGCCGGAATAGGAGTAAGCGGTTATTTGGGTGATGTAAATAAAAGTAATTTTATGAAACATCCCGGTTTTGCCGGCGGAGTTTTATTTCGCTATTTGCCAAATACCCGATGGGCGTTGAAAGCCAATCTGTATGCGGCAGGAATCAGCGGAAACTCTAATGATGATAAAATGGTTTTTCCTGACGGGCAGGCTTATTCATTCAATTCTACGTTGTGTGATTTTGGCGCTCAAATGGAATTTAACTTCTTTGATTACGGTATAGGTCCGAGATATATGAGATTGAAGCGCCTTACACCTTATCTTACGTTGGGATTAGGAGGAGTGGTTGCTTCGGCATCGGGACAAACGGCTTTTGCGGTAAATATACCGATGGGCTTTGGATTGAAGTTTAAGTTGAAAGAACGTTTGAATTTAGGTGTTGAATTTACAATGCGTAAAGCTTTTGGTGATAAACTTGATGGCTTGAGTGATTTAAACGGTGTTAAAAGTTCGTTTGCAAAAAATACCGATTGGTACTCGTTTACTATGTTTACGATTACCTATGAATTTAGTAAACGTTGCAAGACTTGTCACTATGTGGATTAGTCAAGCATGATTAAAATAAATGATATAGAGAAACGAAATGTCATTGGTAGAAAAAATAGATAGAAGTCGCTTACCGGAACATGTAGCAGTAATCATGGATGGTAATGGACGCTGGGCAAAACAACGCAAACTTGACAGGTCAATGGGGCATGTTGAGGGGGTGAATACTGTGCGTAGCATTACGGAAACAGCATCTGAACTTGGCGTGAAATATTTGACTTTATATACTTTTTCTACCGAAAATTGGAATCGCCCAAAAGAGGAAGTTGACGCTTTGATGAATCTTATTGTGGTTGCTATTGAAAGAGAGACCCCCGATTTGATAAAAAACAATGTGCGTCTTACAATGGTGGGTGATATATCCAGAATGCCTGAGTTTGCGGCTACTCGATTGCGAAAATGCATGGATGAAACATCTCATTGTACAGGGCTTACGCTTATTCTTGCTTTGAGCTATTCATCAAGATGGGAAATAATAGAGGCATGTAAAAGCATAGCGTCACAAGTAAAATCGGGTGAAATAGCGGTAGAAGACATTACGGATGAATTGTTTAGTAAGAACTTGGCAACAAAAGATATACCGGATCCGGATTTGTTGATACGAACAGCCGGTGACTATAGAATAAGTAATTATTTATTGTGGCAAATTGCTTATTCGGAGTTGTATTTTACACAAGTTTATTGGCCTGATTTTTCTAAGGAAGATTTCTATGCTGCAGTTATAGATTATCAGTCCAGAGAAAGACGTTTTGGCAAAACAAGTGAACAAGTGAGTGATAAATAAGAAAAATTAGATATTGAAATATATAACAGATATGCGATATAAGTTATTTCTTGTATTAGTTGCTATAATGACAGGTGCTTTTGCTCCTATGGCAACAGCACAAATGCAAAACGATACAATCTATAATCCTAAAATCGTTTACACCGGTATGCCTCAAAAATATGAAATTGCGGGTATAAAGGTGACCGGTGTGGATAACTATGAAGATTATATAATCATAGGTTATTCAGGATTATCAGTGGGACAACGTATTGAAATCCCGGGTGATGATATAAAATCGGCTGCAAAACGTTTTTGGCGTCAAGGCTTGTTTTCCAAAGTGCAGATAAATGTAGAAAAAATCTATGGTGACAAGGCATGGTTGGAATTTAATTTGCGTCAACAACCCAGAATATCCGATATTAATTATATCGGTATGAAAAAAGGTGAACGCGATGATATAAAGGAACGTTTGGGCTTGATGAAAGGAAACCAAATTACGCCAAATATTGCTGCACGAGCAAAACAAATCATAGAAAAATACTATGATGACAAGGGCTTTAAGAATGCTGAGGTATCGGTAACTCAAAAAGAGGATTTGAGCAATGAAAATGAAGTCATCGTTGATATAAAGGTGGATCGTCACGATAAGGTGAAAGTACATAAAATTTACATAGAAGGCAATGAAGTGCTTAGCGATGGTAAATTGAAACGTACAATGAAGAAAACCAATGAAAAAGGTAGCCTTGTTAAGATTTTCAGTCAAAAGAAGTTTGTTCCTTCTGATTTTGAAGACGATAAACAGCGCATTATCGATAAGTATAATGAAATGGGATATCGTGATGCAAGAATCGTTGCCGATAGCGTTGTTAATTACAATGAAAAGACTGTAGATGTGCATTTAAAGATAGATGAAGGAACGCAATATCATATATCAGATATTAAATGGGTGGGAAATACCTTGTTTAATTCGGCATTCTTGGGAGAGGTACTAGGCATGAAAAAAGGTGATGTGTACAATCAAAAGTTGTTGAATAAACGTGTGATTGAAGATGATGACGCAGTGTCTAATCTGTATATGAATCGTGGTTATTTATTCTTCAACCTTGTTCCTATCGAAAACAATGTACAGAATGACTCTGTAGAATTGGTTATGCGTGTCATGGAAGGTCCTCAAGCCAGAATCAATAAAGTTAAGATTAATGGTAATGACCGTCTTTATGAAAAGGTCGTGCGTCGTGAATTGCGTGTGAAGCCGGGACAATTGTTCTCAAAATCGGACTTAATGCGTTCTGCTCGTGAAATTGCGCAAACCGGTCACTTTGATCCTGAAAAAATGGATATACGCCCTGAACCCAATGAGGAGAACGGTACTGTAGATATTTTGTTCAATTTGGAATCAAAAGCAAATGACCAAATCGAGTTCTCGGCAGGTTGGGGACAAACCGGTGTAATCGGTAAGTTGAGCTTGAAGTTTACAAACTTCTCAATTAAGAACTTATTCCAGCCATCTTCTTATAAAGGTATCATACCTCAAGGAGAAGGTCAGACATTTACAATCAGTGCGCAAACCAATGCGAAGTATTATCAGGCTTACAGCTTGTCATTCTTGGATCCTTGGTTTGGTGGGAAACGTCCTAACTCATTGTCGGTATCGGCATTCTATTCACGCCAAACCGGTATCAATTCATCATTCTATAATAGCAATTATACCAATTACTTATATAATAATTACTATGGTTATGGATATGGTGGATATGGAAATAATTATAATAATTATTATGAAAATGCTTATGACCCCAATAAATTCTTGCAAATGGCAGGTATATCAGTGGGATTCGGTAAGCGTTTGAA
This sequence comes from uncultured Muribaculaceae bacterium, assembly GCA_964613095.1. Classification (GTDB taxonomy): domain Bacteria; phylum Bacteroidota; class Bacteroidia; order Bacteroidales; family Muribaculaceae; genus RGIG4576. Next base: position 13,137 of record CAZTFX010000026.1, read on the forward strand.
ATGGCCGGATGACTATTTTACATTTACTGCTGAATTGAGTTATCAATGGTATAGCTTAAAGAATTGGGATTATTTGTATTATATGAATAATGGAGTGTCAAATTCTATTATTTTAGGATTGACACTTGCTCGAAACAGTATCGATAATCCGTTATATACTCGTAGCGGTAGTGATTTCTCTTTGAGCTTGCACTTGACACCTCCTGCAGCTTTGTTCGGAAAGAAGAACTGGAAGGCTTTGGCAGAAGCTAATACAGTTGACTCAAAGAAAGAAATGTACAAGTGGATTGAGTATTGGAAATTGAAATTCAAGGCTCGTACTTATACTCCGCTTACCGATGTGGATGGAAAATGGACACTTGTGTTGATGACTCGTGCCGACATCGGTTTGTTGGGAAGCTACAACAAGTATTTGAAATCTCCGTTTGAAACATTCTATGTAGGTGGTGACGGTATGTCGGGAAGTTATACATATGCAACCGAAACGATTGCGTTACGTGGTTATGACAATGGTGTATTTACTCCATATACAAAGGAAGGTTATGCTTATACACGTTATTGCTTTGAATTGCACTTTCCATTCATGTTGCAAGCAAGTACAACCATTTATGGTCTAGCCTTTGTTGAAGGAGGTAATGCATGGACGAGTGTTGGCGAATTTCAGCCATTTAATCTGAAACGTTCGGCCGGCGCCGGAGTACGTATCTTCTTGCCAATGGTAGGTATGATGGGTATTGACTGGGCTTATGGTTTTGATAAGGTCTATGGTACAAAGGGTGGCAGTCACTTCCATTTTGTACTGGGTCAGGAATTCTAATGAAGTTGACATAATAATTGAAGTCCTTAATGTCATTGACGTTAAGGACTTTTAAATTAAGGAAATATTCGGCTAAAAAAAGAAATTGGATTAAACTATTGATGAATAAAAGAGTCAAAGTAACGAATTTAATAAACTGTGAAGATATGAAAAAAGTGATATTATCATTAATCGCAGTAGTAGCGATGGTATTAAGTGCGAATGCACAAAAGTTTGCATTAGTAGATATGGAATATATATTGAAAAATATTCCGGCATATGAAATGGCAAATGAACAGCTTAATCAAGTGTCATTAAGATGGGAAAAGGAAGTTGATGATTTGGCGAAGGAGGCAGAAACTTTATATCGTAACTATCAAGGTGACATGGTTTTCTTGACCGATGAACAGAAGAAGAAGAAGGAACAAGAAATTTTAGCAAAAGAAAAAGAAGCTTCCGATTTAAAGTATAAATATTTTGGTCCTCAAGGTGAGCTTTTCAAGAAACGTGAATCGCTAATACAACCAATACAAGATGATGTGTATAATGCGATAAAAAAAGTGAGTGAGGAACGCGGTTATCAAGCTATTTTTGACAGAGCTTCTTCTCAAAGTATTATATTTGCTTCACCTAGAATAGATGTGAGTAATTTAGTACTAGAAAAATTGGGTTATGGAAAATAAAAGCATGTTGTAATGTGTAATAACCACTAAAAACAAGCATAGATATTTTGTTATTGTGCTCATTTGCACTATCTTTGTGCTTGTGTTTAAAACTAAGCAATTAATAAATCAAACAATATAAAGAGATGATAAAGAAATTATTATTGGCTGTACTTTTGGCAGCTCCTATGTGCCTTTCGGCTCAAACTATGAAGTTTGGTATGGTAAATACTCAAGAAATCTTTAATGTAATGCCTGAAAAGGCTACAGCAGAAGCTACTTTGAGAGAAACTGCAGCAAAATATGATGCTGAAGGAAAGAAACTTCAAGAAGCATTTACAAAGCAACAAGAAGAAGTTGCGAAATTAGAAAACGATACAACTACACCAAAGGCAATTAAAGATCGTCGTTTACAGGAATTGCAAGAATCTTACCAAAAGATTCAAAACTTCCAACAAAATGCAAGCCAAGATTTGCAACGTACTCAAGAAAGCCTAATGGCTCCTATTATGGACAAATTGCAAAATGCAATCAAGGCTGTAGGTGCTGAGGGTGGTTTTACATTTATTTATGATAGTACATCTATGCTTTATAATGGAAATGGAGTGCAAGATGTATCACCGCTAGTAAAAGCTAAGTTGGGTATAAAATAAGTTGGTATAAACGATATTAAGTTAAAGGGTCGCCATGAAAGTAGCGACCCTTTTTTGTGTATTATCCAAAATAAAGTGTTATTTTTGTGCCATTAATAAATAATATCAGAATTATGGTAAAGAAAATATTATTGATAGCTGCATTGGTTGCTCCTATATTTGTTTCAGCTCAAAAAATAGCTGTTGTGAATTCTAAAGCAATCTTTGAATTAATGCCGGAAAAAGTGGCTGCAGAGAATCAGTTGAACAGTTTATTGGCTAAGTACAATGAAGAAAATTCCAAGTTGGAAAGAGAATTTAATCAAAAGTATTCTGAATATCAATCTCTAGATGCAACAACACCCAAGTCGATAAAAGCGCGTAGAGTACAAGAAATACAGGAGAATCAGCAAAAGATTGCCGATTATCAACAAATGGTTGATCAAGATATGAAGTTGAAACAAGCTGAATTGCTGGATCCTATTAAAAATAAAATACAAAGTGTAATTGATAGTATAGGATTTGAAAGTGGATATTCCTTGATTTTAGATGTTTCGGTTACTCCTGTTGCTTTTAAGGGAGCAGATACAAAAGATATAACAGAGGATGTAAAAACTCGCTTAGGATTGAAATAAAGACTTTATAACGGTGTATTATATAAAAGGTCCGATTCTGCATTGGTGGAGTCGGGTCTTTGTTTTTTAATTGATTTTTTGAGCCACAGGTGGGATTCGAACCCACGACCTTTTCGTTACGAATGAAATGCTCTAACCGACTGAGCTATTGTGGCAGTTAAAGAGGCAAACCTAAATGGGTTTGCCTCCGAGTATTCTTAATCTTGTTCTTGCTTACTATAAACGAATGTTACTTTAGCTTTGTCAAGATTTACTTTTGCAATCATCGGACCTGAAACAGCCGGTGTCATGGCTGTAACGGTTGTGGTTGTGTTGTAATAGTAGTAATAAGAATCGTAATTGGTTTCACTTTCCACATCTACCGGAACCAAAGTCAAGTCGGCTGCATCTTGTAATTCGGCATAATCGGCATCAATAAGATCCAATAAGAATTGACGCATATTTCCGAATGTGTAAGACTTGGTTTCAGCGTTATATGTTGCATAGAAATTGGTTTTGTTGTCGGTTAACTCATTGTTGGCAAAAAAACTGTCTTTCTTGGAACTTCTTATTAATAGTAAGTGCTTTGGAGGAGCAATATTATATTCGTTTTCAATTTCTTCAACAGGCACCGAAAAATAAAGCGAGTTTATAACCTTAAGTTTATCGGGGTCATTTTTATACATGCTTACAATTTCTTCGATAGGGAATTTTATTTTTACTTCATAACCGATAGGTGCTTGAAGTATAACATCTCCCTGATTTACTCTGTTGATGATGTTGTCTGCCACTTTCATCTTTATGTTATTGTTGGAAATAACTTCGGGAGCAGCAGTGGCATAACTTGCACTATCGCGAATTATTGTATCATTACCGGTGTCGGTTTTTGATTTACGACGGAAGTTGATAAGCATAAAAGTTTTATCAATCTTCATGATACGTCCGCTACCGTATGAATTGGATGCATAAATACCGGGGAAGAATTGGTTGAATTTCTCAATTGATTTGAATGTAGCAGGATTCGTTTTATATTCCTTGAACATTTTTACCGCCAATTCTTTCGGTAAAGTCATAACGATTGTGCGATATGTACTTTTCTCAATTGTTGAATGCAATAGGTTTGGTGACGCACTCTGAGTTGCTGTATATGCACTTGAACCAATAAGGTCGGACTCGTTGTAAAATCCTTCAGGATTAAATGTGCTGTTGATAGGTGCTTTTAACTGTTGATTCAATTGATATACATTTACTCTCATCGGTATAATGGAGTCACCTGTATATCCGCCAATAGGAGAACGTAGAATCAATCTGATAGAGTCAACCATATCGGCGGAAACTCCGGTAGTATCTATTGCGGTTGACGGAAGAAACTGACATACGAAATCGGATGAAAGTTCTCCAAAATTGGTTGCATTGATAGCTCCTAGAAGCTGAGTCATGGTGCGTGTAAGGATTTTCTCTGTCCTAACCGAAGAACCGGAGACTGTGAAAGTTGAATCTGCTACGATTGTCAGTTTTGAATCGGTAACAGATGTTCCTATTGTGTTGTCCGAACAAGAGCAAACACCATTCATTAGCAATATTCCTAGTAGCAAGTAGAAAACTTTTTTCATAATCTATTATGGAATAAAGGTCATATTAAATTGATTTATAGAATTCGGCATATCGTTCTATATAATTGCTGTTATCTTCTTGATAGGGCAAGAATGGAATACCGAGTTCTTTTACGTATTCAATGATTTCAGGGTTTACGTTAGGGCTATATTGTATTACCCCATGGCAATTAGCTATTGCAAGCTTTGTTAGAGCTGTGTGGTCTACCGGTTTGCCCTCGATTGCCTCAACATCTTCGGGCATTATTCCATCCTGCTTTAGCTTTTCAGCCAGTCTAGCGTCGAATGGTACCGGGAAGGTATCGTCATATAGCGAGTAAACAATCTTAGCTCCATTGTAGATTGGGTCTTCATTATACATGCGTTTCAAATATAATGGAGTGAGTGCCGATATCCATCCATGGCAATGTATGATATCGGGTTCCCAACGTAGTTTTTTTACTGTTTCCATTACGCCTCGCACGAAGAAAATGCTTCTTTCGTCATTGTCTTCGGGAGAAATATCGGTTTCGATATCTTTTGTTACGTTATGCAAGAAATAATCATCGTTGTAGATAAAATACACTTGCATACGTGTAGGCTGCAAAGTTGCAACTTTAATAATAAGAGGGTGATCGGAATTGTCGATGATAATGTTCATTCCTGAAAGTCTAATCACCTCGTGAAGTTGGTTTCTGCGCTCGTTGATATATCCATATTTTGGCATGAAAGTGCGCACTTCCATACCTAACTCCAGAATACCTTGAGACAGATCTCGTCCGGTGGTCGCTATTGGCGATTCGGGCAAATATGGAGAAATTTCTTGAGAAATAAAAAGTACTTTATTTACATCCATAGTAAAAAATTTATATGCAAAGGTAGTAAAAATAATTCACACTCCGATTATGTCGATACTATGAATGTCTCCGATTTAAAGAAATAATAGAATATTTGTTATGAATTTAACAAAAAACAATAAGTTTCATGGTGATAATTCATCAAATGTGTATTCTATAGAATTTATAGAAATAAAGTTACACAACTTCTTGTAATGAGTGTGATAAGATGTGTTTTGATTTGTGTATGTGATAATTTAATGTTTATTTTGCATTGTTTTTGCGAGAATGGCATGATTCTTGTAAATAAAGTGTGTACTATAAAGAAAAATAATAAAAAAGATATATACAATGTTTGAAAGTTTAGTTGAAAAATTAGAGCATTCTTTTAAAATTCTAAAAGGTCAGGGAAAAATCACCGAAATAAATGTAGCCGAAACGCTGAAAGATGTACGTCGTGCATTGCTAGATGCCGATGTTAATTATAAAGTGGCTAAACAGTTTACCGATACTGTAAAAGCAAAGGCTATGGGTCAAGATGTAATCAATTCTCTTGAACCTAAACAATTGATGATTAAGATTGTTCATGACGAGCTTACTGAAATGATGGGTGGGGAACAAGCTCCATTCAATATTGAAGGAAAACCTGCCGTTATTTTGATGTCGGGTCTTCAAGGTTCGGGTAAGACAACATTCTCGGGAAAACTTGCGAATCGTTTAAAAGCTGATAAGCATAAGAAACCGCTGCTTGTGGCTTGTGACGTGTATCGTCCTGCTGCGATAGAGCAGTTGAAGGTTTTAGGAGGTCAAATAGGTGTACCTGTTTATTCGGAACCGGATAGCAAAAATCCTGTTGAAATAGCCAAGAATGCGATAGCTCATGCCAAGGCTAACGGAAATGATTTGGTCATAGTCGATACAGCTGGTCGTCTTGCAGTCGATGAAGAAATGATGAATGAAATTGAAGCTGTTAAGAAAGCTATCAATCCTACTGAAACACTTTTTGTAGTTGACGCAATGACCGGTCAAGATGCGGTAAATACTGCCAAAGAATTTAATGACCGACTTGATTTTGATGGCGTAGTATTGACAAAACTTGATGGGGATACTCGTGGTGGTGCTGCGTTATCAATTCGTTCGGTTGTTAACAAGCCTATCAAGTTTGTGGGTACAGGAGAAAAACTTGAAGCGATTGACGCATTCCGTCCAAAAGGTATGGCTGACCGTATTTTGGGCATGGGTGACGTTGTTTCTCTTGTGGAACGCATGCAGCGTGAGTATGACGAGAAGAAAGCAATGGAACTTCAAAAGAAGATTGCTAAAAATCAGTTTGACTTCAATGATTTCCTATCCCAAATCAATCAAATCAAGAAAATGGGTAACTTGAAAGACCTTGCTTCAATGATTCCGGGTGTGGGAAAGGCTATTAAAGATGTTGACATTGATGATGACGCATTTAAGGGTATTGAAGCCATTATTTACTCAATGACACCTCAAGAACGTGCAAATCCTGAGATAATCAATGGCAGTCGTCGCCAACGTATAGCCAAAGGTAGTGGTACGACTCTTCAAGATGTAAATCGCTTGTTGAAGCAGTTTGAAGAAACTCGCAAAATGATGCGCATGGCAACTCAAATGAAGAATCCAATGAAGATGATGCGTAATATGCGTCGTCGCTAATAAGGTAATGGTTTGTTATATGGAACTTATTGACGGGAAAAAAGTATCAAGTGATATAAAAAAGGAAATAGCCACCGAAGTGGCTGAAATGATGACTGCAGGAAAGAAACAACCACATCTTGCCGCTGTGCTTGTGGGGCATGATGGTGGCAGTGAAACTTATGTGGCTGCAAAAGTTAAGGCTTGTGAGGAATGTGGCTTTAAATCAACCCTTATTCGCTTTGAAGCCGATGTGACCGAAGCTGAATTGCTTGATACCGTAGATAAATTGAATAAGGACGATGATATTGACGGATTTATCGTTCAATTACCACTACCAAAGCATATTTCGGAACAAAAAGTGATTGAAGCAATCGATTATCGCAAGGACGTGGATGGTTTTCACCCTATTAATGTGGGACGTATGTCGATAGGCTTGCCATGCTTTGTATCGGCAACACCTGCTGGTATTGTAGAGTTGTTGCGTCGTTATGAAATAGATACAAAAGGTGCTAATTGCGTGGTTCTGGGACGAAGCAATATAGTAGGAAAACCGGTAGCTTCGTTAATGATGCAAAAGGGAAATCCCGGAAATGCAACTGTTACTGTGTGTCATAGTGCAACCAAGAATTTGAAGGAAATATGTCGTGAAGCGGATATAATCATTGCTGCATTGGGTTCTCCTGAATTTGTCAAGGAGGATATGGTAAAAGAAGGAGCAGTGATTATAGATGTAGGTACAACCAGGGTTCCTTCAACGGTTACAAAGAGTGGATGGAAGTTGAAAGGTGATGTCGATTTTGAACATGTTGCGCCAAAATGCTCTTATATAACCCCCGTTCCGGGAGGTGTGGGTCCTATGACAATCGTTTCATTGATGAAAAATACCTTATTGGCAGCAAAGAAAAGTATTTATTAATCGAAAAAAACTATGTATTAATAGAATATAAAAGTTGTTTTTTACGGCTTATATGATTAATTTTGGGTGCAACTTTTATAGTTGCACCCAAATTGTTTGAATATGGAAATGCTATCGATATTTCTTTTGTCGTTGATAGGCTTGTTACAAATGAACGACACCACAGAATTGGTTTTTGCCGGCGATGCAATGCAGCATGGTCCGCAAATAAATGCTGCGGCACAAGTCGATGGCTCTTATGATTATAGTGAGTGTTTTACGTCGCTTGAAGGCGATATAAAAAAAGCTCATTATGCAGTTGTGAACCTTGAATGTCCGTTGGGCGGTAAACCTTATAAGGGTTATCCTGTGTTCAGCTCTCCTGATGAGTTTGCAAAACAATTACAATTGTCCGGTTTTGATTTGCTCCTCACAGCTAATAATCATTGTATGGATTCGGGTGCCGATGGATTGAAGAGAACAATATCGGTATTGGATGAAATGGGGGTTGCTCATATCGGTACATATTTGAGTGAAGCGGAACGACGTGATAGATTACCTATGGTAAAAGACATAAACGGTTTGAAAGTAGCGTTTTTGACATATACTTATGGTACGAATGGTTTTCCTGTCACAAAACCTGTAGTGGTGGATATGATTAATCGAGACTTGATTAAGGCTGATGTGAAGCGAGCTAGGGATGCCGGTGCGGAAATGATATGTGTGTGTATGCACTGGGGAAATGAATATGAACAGTTGCCAAGCAGGTATCAACGGAATCTTGCACAATATATGAGAGAACTTGGTGTGGAAATGGTGATAGGAAGTCATCCGCATGTGGTTCAACCTATGGAAATGAACTATGAAGCGCATAACGGTTCGGGAATGGCAACGGTGTATTCGTTAGGCAACTTTATTTCAAATCAAAATGATTTGAACAGTCGAGGGGGAGCAATGGTTACCGTGAAACTTGCGAGATATGACGGTGTTCCTGTGGTTTTGGATGTTGAACCCGAATTGATTTTCTGCCAAAAGCCATTATATGGTAAAGGTAATTACACATTGATACCGCAGAACTTAAAGGACTCGGTGCGTGTTGATTCAAAAAGGACATTTGAACAGTTTATGTTGAATGCCGATAATTTATTTAAGAAGTATAATAAAAATATTGATTAACAACTATATAACGATGAAAAAACTAACACAAATTATTAATGGTGTTGTTCACACGTCTTTAGGATGGGTGAATGGTGGTTCTGTTGTCTATGCCGATGGTAAGATAGTGGAAGTGAAAAATGACAGTGAAGTAGTGGACGGAGCCGAAGTGATTGATGCACAAGGCGGATATGTGGTTCCCGGAGGAGTGGAATTACATGTACACGGCGGTGGCGGACACGATTTTACTGAGGGTGATGAAGAAGATTATCGCAAGGCTGTACATGCACACTTGATTCATGGTACAACAAGTATATATCCTACATTGATGTCGACTACAGCAGATAATATCAGACGTACTGCTGAAATTTGTACAAAGTTGATGGCTGAAGAAGGCAGTCCTATTCTTGGTTTACACCTTGAAGGACACTATTTGAGTCCTAAAAAGGCGGGAGCTCAGCTTCCTGATGCTATAAAGAATCCGGATCCAGCCGAATATAAACCATTGATTGAAGATTTTCCTTGTATCAAGCGTTGGGATATAGCTCCGGAACTAGATGGCGCGTTAGAACTTGGTGCTTACTTGACAAGTAAGGGTGTACTTCCTTCAATAGCCCACACTGCTGCGGTATATGAGGATGTTGTGAAGGGTTATGAAGTGGGTTATCGTCATGTGACTCATTTCTATAATGCTATGAGTGGATTCCATAATGTGCGTGAATATAAGCAGGAAGGAACTGTGGAAAGTGTATATTTGATTGATGGAATGACTGTAGAAGTAATTGCCGATGGTATTCATGTTCCAATTCCATTGTTGAAACTTGTTTATAAGATTAAGGGGGTAGAAGGTACTGCGCTATGTACTGATGGTCTTTCTTGCTCTGCCGGTGATGAAAACATGTATCTGGATCCTCGTTTCATTATAGAAAACGGTGTGTGCAAACTTGCTGACCGCTCGGCTCTTGCAGGCAGTGTTGCCACTATGGATCGCCTGATAAGAACTATGGTAAATGAAGCCGGTGTGACATTGTTTGACGCAGTGCGTATGTCAAGCGAAACGCCTGCACGTATTATGGGTGTGTTTGACCGCAAGGGTTCTATCAAGGCAGGTAAAGATGCTGATTTATGTATCTATGATGCCGATTTGAATTTGAAAGCCGTTATAGCATATGGCAAGAAAGTGGTATGAATTTTGCAGTAAATTAGAAGTTTAGAACGATTGTTCTTGTTAATATGGCTATTGGCGATGTGTTGAAAAACGACATATCGCCAATTTTTTTTGAAAAAAGTTTATGGAAAGTGTTACAAATAATGTAGTTTTACGTATTCTATAATGAGTGACACTTGAAATTTGAAAGCGAGAGAATGGATAACGATAAGATCACAATTATATTTACCGGGATACGTCAGCGATTGATGAATATGGCGTGGCGTTTTCTTGGAAATGAGGAGGACGCTGCCGATATGGTGCAAGATGCGTTCTGTAGGTTGTGGCAACGTCGTGAATCTTTTGAGTCTTCGCAGGAGGTGGAAGGTGTGAGTATGGTTACGGTAAGAAACTTGTGTATTGATTCAAAACGTCATAAAACGGTAACTTCGGAAATTGGTCTGGACGAAAATCGTGCCATTACTGAAAGATTGGAAAATGACAGCTATGATGAATTGGAACGAAGAGAGGCTTATGATGAATTGAATGTTATCATGGAACGTGAATTAAGTGAAGTTCAACTTACTATAGTGAGAATGCGTGAATATGAAGAACTTTCATACGAGGAAATTGCAAAAACTCTTGGAATGCAACCTGCTGCAGTGAGAATGCAATTGAGCAGAGCAAGGAAAATAGTGAGAGAAATATATCGAAATCGAAATTTATAATGAAAATGAACAGAGAACAAGAAAAAAATATGACGCAAGCCGAACTTGAAGCTCTTGTAGAGAAATATTTTGACTGTGAGACTACTGAAGAAGAGGAAGTCGAGCTGAAACGAGCTTTGTCAAAATGTAGGTTTTACAGCCCAATTATAGAAGAAGCTCTCGTGGCGATGGGATTTTATGCAATAGGACGAAAGTTGGAGGCGGAAAAGAGTTCGGGTAAAACGGTCTCCTTAGTGTTGCGTGTGGTTTCGGTTTCGGCAATGCTTGCTTTGATAATTACGTTTTCTGTGAATTTTTTGAACGATGAACAGTATAAAGCAGAAGAGTCCTGTGTTGCATACGTTAATGGATTGAAAGTCGATGATAGCGATGAAGTTTTGGCTCTGATGAAAAATAATTTGAATGATGTAAATTTGGCAACCGAAATGGAATCAAATTCCATGGAGTCGCAATTGTCGGCGATACGCAGTATTATGTCAATAGATGAAATTAAATGATAAGGTTATGATACGGAAGTTTTATTTTATTATTATAAGCTTGGTGGTTATGTTGCCTGTTTTTGCTCAGGAGAGAACCCATGTGAACGAACTTTTTGATGGACGTTATCGTAAGTCGCCGAATGCAGTAGAAATAGTTGTGACGGGAAAAACTGCGAATAAATTGAAATTAAATACGTTTCACAGTCTTACCGTTTCGGACGATAATACTGCTGTAAGGACAATTGAAAGTCTGGTAGTGAAAGATGGTGCAACAGCTATTGAAAAGGAGACCGAATATAGGGGTGGTAAACTGTATTATGGCTTTTATAGGCTTAAAAGTATTAAGACAAAGAGTCGTAGTATGAATGCCTATTTGTTTTACTTAAATCAAGCGATGGCAGGTAAGAATCCAATGAATAAAGTTACTGTTATTTATATGGAAAGTGAAGAGAATGCCGATTATATAAAAAGTCTGATTAGAAATTAAAATTTAAATATAGAAATATAAGATTATGAAAAAGTTATCAATTTTATGGTTGCTGGTGATTCCATTTTGTGTAAATGCTCAAGAAAAAGTTGTGTGCGATACTGTAACCAATGTGAGCAATGTGGGAAACGTGATTATTACCGAAACCGGTGGTGGTGTGAAAGTGGAAATTAAAGGAACTGGAGGTGATAAGGATTATGTTTATTCTTATAAACATGAGGCGAAACCTAATAGTAAAATAAGTATCACTCAAGATTGGAATTTACGATTGCCTTTTTCTAAATCGGATACTGTTCCGAGTAGAAAAAAACGTAACAAGTGGGATATAATATCAGGGAGCTTGTACTTTGGGTACAATAATACGATAGAAAAAACAATAGGTGAGAAAACTACGTCTTCGATGGAGATTGCTTGGGATAGGATTATCGGGTTGCAGTATAAACCTATGGCAAAAGGTCCTGCCTTTTCATTGGGCTTTGGTGTGGGTTGGAAAAACTATGGATTTAAAGACCGTAATAACTATTTTGCAGGTAATCGGAATGAAATTTATATAGGAAAGTATGAAGGGGAACAAATACCTCAGTCGTCTAGGTTGAAAGTGTTTAGTTTGCGTGTTCCGTTTATGGTAAGTCAAAAACTTGTGTACGATTTCAAATTAAATGCCGGAGTGGTGATGAATGTGAATACTCATGCGTCGATTAAGAATTGTTATCTTCGAGAAGATGATGTGAAAGTGGAGGAATCGTTCAGTGGTGTACCGGTACGCAAGGTTTCATGGGATTTGATGGGGTCGTTGAATTGGAATTGCTTGGGTGTGTATGTGAAATATAGTCCTCAAACGTTGTTTAAAGCCGGAAAAGGACCGCAATTCAAAACGTTTACAATCGGATTCGGTTTGTTTATGTGATTTTTTTGTTTTGCGTAAGTACGGTTTAACTGTTTGGGCTCTACATAACAGTTTGTTGAAAGAAAAAATGAAAGAAAATTGTTGTTTGTGCTTGCATGTGTAAATAATTTGTCTTACCTTTGCACTCGTTAAAACAACACGGTGGATTTAGCTCAGTTGGTTAGAGCGTCGGATTGTGGTTCCGAAGGTCGTGGGTTCGAGCCCCATATTCCACCCTCATAAGCGAAACTCTTTGGAGTTTCGCTTATTTTTTATTGCATATGACGATATTAACAAAAAATTAACTTCGGGGGGTGAAAAGCTGCGCTTTATGTGTAAATTTGTACAATTATTGTAAATAACTTAAATTATATGTAATTATGTCGTTGGAATTTATTAACAACTGGGAAGCTAAATTATTTGCTCCTGAAAGAGGTGAATTTATGGGTGGCTTTACTTTGTATAGTATAGGAGCCGGTCTGGTTTTAGGTATTGTGGGAGCAATACTGCAATTATTCATGAATATGGATACAATAGATATTGTAGTATCTGTATTGATGCTATTGTATTTTGGTTATATGATTAAATGCATGATTCCATTTGTGAAGAGTGTGGAAGGAACCGGAAAGAAAGTTGGATATGTTGCGATGGCTTTGTTGTTAGCATGGATTGCATTTGCTATTGGTATATATTTGGCGATGTTGGCAATATTCGGTTTGATTGTTTATTTTGTGTGGAAACTGTTCTTTAGCTCTGGAGGTTCTTCGCGAAAGAAAGGTAGTGCTACTGTTACTTATAGTGATGGAACTAGCGAGGAAGTAGAAGAAGAAGGAACCGGAATTTGTGGTGAGAAATACTATAAGACAAAAGATGGTAGAACCATTATGAAACAGTAAACTTGTTTCTATTATTATATTGATATGAAGCCTTTGCCGTGATGGTAAGGGCTTTCTTATTTTGAGAATAGAAAAAAGTCGATTTTAGTAAAATTTAGCTATTTTTTTTTTTTTGACCTTGAGTTTCTTGAATAAATGTTTGTTTGAATGGGAAATATATATTACTTTTGTAAAGTAAAATGAAACTTTTAAGTGTGTCTAAAACACTAAAAGTAGTGTGAATCCTAAATAAAAATCGCGTAAACAACTGAAATAGAGTTGTTTGTTTAATTTGGGGTGAACTGTTGATATTGCTTGTATGAATAATAATGGAACGTGTGGATATCTGAAATCTTATGATAAAAAGTGAGGACATAGCTGGTGAAATGCCGAAATGGTTTGTTATGAATGCCTATAAAAGCGAAAAAAAGGCAGAAGACATGCTGAATGGCGAGAATGGATTAGAATATTTCATTCCTAAACGCTATGTTGCGCGAAAGTATCAAGGTGAAATGAAGCGCGTACTTGTTCCGGTTATACCAAATCTGGTGTTTGTTCATGCGCAATATCATGTTCTTGAAAATTTCAAGCAAAAATGTCCTTTTCTGAGATATGCTACATGCCGTATTGATGGCGTGAATAAAATTCTTAAGGTTCCCGATGTGCAAATGGAGAATTTTATAAAAGCAGCAATCCACTATGAAGAAGATTTGACGTATTATTCTCCCGATGAAATTCAGTTGGAGAAAGGTACACGTGTGCGTGTGATTGGGGGGACGTTTAACGGTGTGGAAGGCACTCTTTTGAAGGTGAAAGGCAAACGAAGCAAACGCGTGGTGATAAGCATTAAAAATGTCGTTGCTCTGTCGGTTGCCGAAATCGAACCTGAACTTATCCAAGTTTTAAAAGATTGACAGTGTTTCTGTCGTGGAAGTTGTTTAGTGATTTATTCTGCAACTTCCGGTTTTTCTTTCAAATAAATATGGAATATTGTTGCCAAAATACGAAGACGCTTCAACAAACGTTTTGGTGCGATAATTCGGTGTAAATCAAGTTTTATGAAAATAGCAGTAGCAGGAACGGGCTATGTGGGATTGAGCATAGCCACATTGTTGTCACAACACAATGAAGTTGTGGCGG
>CAZTFX010000027.1:0-27324 GCA_964613095.1 uncultured Muribaculaceae bacterium
AAAAAAAGCACCGCGAAATCACTTCGAGGTGCCCTAGGAAAAAAATAGTATGAATAAAATGTGGTATTAGGGTTAACTTTCACTTTATACAAGCCGCATGCATTTTGCATACAACTTGATATTCTGTTTTACCTTTTGCTATTATGAATATGTTTTTTCAAAAATGGGATTTATCACATTTCTATTATTCCACCCTTTTCACTTTTCCATTCATTTACTCAGGTAAAACCCTATCAGGAATCATGTCTTCTTGTTTTATCTTTCAAAACCGCCCGACCGTTCCAAGTGTAAAACCATTTACTTCCTCCCATAGTTTTACAATGCAAAGATACATCTTTTATTTAAAATTCAAAAAGTTCAATCGCCAATTTGGTCCAAATAATCCACCAATAAACATCTTTTAAGTATCGAAGTTGTCTTTTTCAAAAAAATGTACTTATTTTGTACCAATAAACCATACTAAATAATTCAATGAAAATTAAAATGATTCTGGGGACTTTCCTTATAGCGTCCCTTTTTGTTAGTTGCGAAAGTAAAAAAGACCTTAAAGAAGGTTACATCGAAAGTAATGAGTTTTATTACGTAACCGGCGACAGTGTTGTACAAGGTAATTTTGTAGCAAAAGCCATAAGCGACACCGAAGTTGTAACCAACTACTCTTCTCCTGCCGATGAGGCTCCTTCACCGTTGATTGAATTCCGTTTATCGCTTAATTCGCGAGATAACGAGCTTATTCCGGGTGAGACACACTATTCAATCGTGGGAAGCGACACCATAATACCTCTTGGCGTTCCTGCTGCGACGAAACCCATTCTGCCCGCAGGCACAAAACCTCTTGAAAAGAATGCCGAATGGACTCTAAAAGTAAACGTTTCGCCTCTCATTAAGAGTTTTAAAGAAAAAGGACTTTACGTTACCAATACTAATGACACCATTTATGCCGACGACTTCAAAGGCATTTGGGTAGCAGGAAACATCGACCCGCTAACGTGGGACTTCGACAACCTATATGGAAAAGATTTACAAAAATTGGCTCCTGTTGAAGGCGATACCATTTATGGCGTAAAAATTGCGCTCAATCCTAATGTACAAAAGACCGATCTTCCCAAAAATTGGAAGATTGACGCACCCAATCCCGATTATCCCGTCTATACATCGGAGCAAACTCTTATCAATGCTCTTTACAACATGGCAATAGAAAACATGCTCGCCGTTGTAAACAAAGATAACGCTTTCCGAGCAGGTGAAAATTGGGAAGGCGTGTGGACACGCGACGCAAGTTATGCCATTCACTTGGGCATAGGACTTATCGACCCCGAACGTTCTATGAACAGCCTTAAAATAAAGGTAAAAAATGACCGTATTATTCAGGATACGGGAACAGGAGGTTCATGGCCGGTTTCAAGCGACCGCGAGGTGTGGAGCATTGCAGCATGGGAAATCTATAAAATTACCGGCGATAAAGAATGGCTTGAATATGCCTACAACGTGATTAAAAACTCTGTTGCCGACGATATTCCAACCATTTGGGACAATAAATTCCGACTTATGCACGGCGAGCAATCTTATCTTGACTGGCGCGAGCAATCTTATCCAAAATGGATGACACCTAAAGACATTTATGAATCAATGTGTTTGGGAACCAATGCCGTATTTGCCGAAACATACGCAATCCTTGCACGAATGAGTGAAGAACTTGGTGTTGACGGTGAAAAATATGAAAAAATTGCCGATGAATTAAAGAACGCCATCAATCAAAATCTATGGATGGAAGATAAAGGATATTACAGCGGATATATCTATGGCGGTGTTTATCCCGTTAAATCTCCTATGACCGACGCTTTGGGACAATCTCTATGCGTAATCTTTGACATTGCCGATGACGGACGTGAGGATAAACTTATAGCAAACACTCCCGCCACTCCATTCGGTATATCTTCCATATATCCTAAAATACGCAATATCAAGCCTTACCATAACGACGCTGTGTGGCCTTTCGTTCAAGGTTATTGGAACTGGGCGGCAGCTATGGCTGGCAATGAAACTGCTTTATGTCACGGACTCGGTGCAATTTATCGTGCAGCAGCATTATTCGGCACACACAAAGAATTATTCGTTTCCACTACAGGCGATTATCGCGGAGCTGCAACCAACAGCGATAAGCAATTGTGGAGTGCGGCAGGTAACCTTGCCATGGTGTACCGCGTATTTGCCGGTATGACTTTCTTGTCAAACGGTATCAAGTTTAAACCGTTTATTCCTTCCGTTATTTCGGGAACCAAGAATTTGAAAGGTTTCCGTTATCGCAAGGCTGTACTAAACATTACCATAAACGGCACAGGTAATAAAATTGCTGAATTTACTGTGGATGGTGAAGTGCGTAAAGACAACTTCATTCCTGCCGACATGGAAGGTGAGCACAACATAGTCATCACCATGGCAAACAATGCCATAAAACAGGCTAAGGCTACAGTGAAGAAGCCCGAATTTATGCCAGCCACTCCATGGACTGTGTGGAATGGAAATGAAGCTACAATCTCGTCAACCGAAAAGGATGTAAACTATGACATCTATATCAACGGAGTTAAATCGGGTACTGCTAAAGACGGTAAATTTGATATAAAGAACGTGGATAAATACACTACCGTGAATGTAGTTCCGGCAGGTAAAGAATTTACAGGATTCATGTCACGCACTCAAGAAATAATTCCCGAAGGCGTAATGAACATCTATCAATTTGAAAAGGTTACTCCGTCAGGAACCGATTTCGTACCTGCCGTACATCGCAAAAACTTCGTAGAAACAACCGTCGATAAAAACACCGATATAACTTTTGCCGTAAACATCGACAAAGCCGGTACTTACTTGATTGACGTACGTTATGCCAACGGAAACGGACCTATCAACACCGACAACAAGTGTGCTATACGTACTCTCATTGTCAACAATCACGAAGCGGGTGCAATCGTTATGCCGCAACGCGGTATAGGCGAATGGCTAAGCACAGGTTTCAGTAACATGTTGCAAGTGGAGTTGCTAAGAGGAAAAAACATGATTCAAATCAAATATGTTACACCTCAAAACATCAACATGAACGGTGAAGTAAACACTGCCCTGCTTGACTACATGCGCGTAATCAAAAAGTAATATCAAAAATAACAAAGAAAAAATATGAAAACTAACCTAAGATTCTTATTTGCCATAGTGTTCGGTGTTATAACCGCAACACTATGTGCCAAAACTGCTACCCCGAGTGTGGAACCTCCATTCTGGTGGACCGGAATGAATAATCCGCAAGTACAATTAATGTTGCACGGAAAAGACATTCGCGACGCTGTGCCAAGTATTGACTATACAGGCGTAAGTATCGACAGTGTTGTGCGACTTGACAGCAAGAACTATCAAATCATCTATTTGAACGTTTCTCCACAAGCAAAACCCGGTACATTGAATATCTCATTCAAGAATGGCAAAAAGAAAATCAATGTACCATTTGAATTGAAACAACGCGACGGAATTAAACCCAATGCGTTCACTTCGGAAGATGTTCTATATCTGATTATGCCGGATCGTTTCGCCGACGGAGACCCAAGCAACAACACATTAAAAGAAATGAATTTCCCCGTGGAAGTTAATCGTAAAGACCCTAATGCACGACACGGAGGCGACCTTAAAGGTATCGAGAAGAATCTCGATTATATAGAATCGCTTGGTATGACTGCTATATGGCTTAATCCGGTTCTTGAAAACGACATGCCGGGTGGAACTTATCACGGTTATGCAACTACCAACTACTATCGTGTAGATCCACGATTCGGAACCAATGAAGAATACCGCACACTTATAACCAATTCTCATAAACGTGGCATTAAAGTGGTTATGGATATGATTTTCAACCACTCAGGCAGTTCACACCCATGGCTTGAAGATCTTCCAAGTAAGGATTGGTTAAACTATCCCGATGGCAGCAAGTTGACAAACTTCCGACTTTCAACCATCAACGACCCATACGCAAGCGATTACGACCGTACTCGTTCAGTAAAAGGATGGTTTGTTCCATCAATGCCCGATTTGAACCAACAAAACCCACACCTTATGCGATATCTTATCCAAAACTCGATATGGTGGATAGAATACAGCAAAATCGACGGTATTCGTATGGATACCTATCCATACGCCGACATGGAACCAATGGCACAGTGGATTGCCGACGTGCAAAAGGAATATCCCGGTTACAACATCGTGGGTGAAGCATGGTATGGAGATGTGGCTGGTACGGCTTATTGGCAACGCGGAAGTCGCCTAAACAAACAAGGAAACCCTAATCTGCCAACCGTAATGGATTTCCCTACCATGATTATAGCTACTCAGGCATTCCACGAAAACACGCTTGAATATGGCAAAGGATTAAACAAGATTTACAATCGTCTTTCTTTGGACTATCTGTATGAAAACCCCAAGAATCTACTTACATTCCTAGACAACCACGACACCGACCGTTTCCTTCTCACAGAACCAAAGAATCTTGGAGCATGGAAACAAGGTATAGCATTCCTGCTCACTACTCGCGGTATTCCGCAAATTTATTACGGAACAGAATTGCTTATGCATGGTGACAAGAAAAAAACCGATGGAGATGTGCGTAAAGACGTTCCCGGCGGATTTCCGGGCGACCAAACCAATGAATTTACTCGTGAAGGTCGCAACCAAATACAAAATGAGGCAATCGATTTCTTGAGTAAAGTGGCAAAATGGCGTAAAGGCAACAAAGTGATTTCAGAAGGCTCATTGAAACATTTCATGCCCGAAAACGGCATGTACGTTTACGAACGTCGATTAGGAGATAAACGTGCTGTCATAATAATGAACGGAACCGACAAAGAATTGTCAATCGACATGAGTATTTACAGTGAAATACTGCCAGACGGTACAACCTTAAAAGATATCGTAACCGGAGAATCATTCACAGTAACACAAAAAATGAAATTCTCCCCCCGCGCCCTCTTCATCCTCGAATAAAACCGTATAATTTTTACGATATAGAATCCGTTTCGGTTGGTTTATGTAAAATCGGGACGGATTCTTTGTTTATATTCGGAATAGATTCTGTTTATATTCGGAAATTGTCTTAACTTTGCAAATGTTGAATAATTATAATACTGACAGATGGATATTGATTTCGTAATCACGTGGGTTAATATGGATGACCCGAAATGGCAAGCTGAGTTTTCAAAATATTCCACAAAAAAGGAAAACACAAAAAACGGTGTTTCCAAAGCTCGCTTCCGTGATTATGGTTTTCTAAAATATTGGTTTCGCGGAGTTGAAAAATTCGCGCCGTGGGTACGCAAAATTCATTTTGTCACCAGCGGACAAAAACCTGAATGGCTCGATGAAAATAATCCTAAAATCAATCTCGTAAATCACAAAGATTATATTCCTGAAGAATTCTTACCTACTTATAATTCGGTGGTAATTGAACGCTATATCCATAAGATTCCCGATTTGGCTGAACATTTCGTTTATTTCAATGACGATTTCTATATAATAAACGCTTTGGATAAAGAACGTTTCTTCAAGAACGGATTGCCATGCGACATCGCAGTATTTCAATACAACCCATCATGGTCGCAATGGTATATAAGAATTAAAAACAATCTTAAAATCATCAACCGCCACTTTGATAAAAAGGAGGTAATGGCACGCGACCACGATAAATGGTTCCACAAGAGCTATGGTTCAAGAGCAAAATGGAATTATTTATTAAAACATTACGATAAATTCATTACATTACGCACGCCTCACAACGCCCAACCATACCTGAAAAGTACCTTTGAAGAGGTGTGGGCTGTCGCCGAAAAGGAATTGACCGAAACATCGGTCAACAAGTTCCGTGCCCTTAATGACTACACGCCGGAACTGTTTCGCACATGGCAAATCTGTCGAGGTAATTTTGAGCCATACAACACATATAAGGACACTAAAATGTTTCCTCTAATGATAAAATCCAAGCAGGCTATCAATGCCATATACAATCAGTCTTATTCACTGATATGCTTGAATGATAACGTACACATACGTAATTACGAACAGGTCATGGGGGAAATCAAAAAGGCTTTTGAGTCAATTCTTCCGGAAAAATCAAGTTTTGAATTATAATAACCCACAGATGATATGAATAAGGTACTTGCAGAAATCATAGCGGGAGTGATTCCATGCAAAATGGAACGTAACCGATGGCGTGGTATTCTGCGTTTCGGACTTTGGAACGCCATAAAACTGCGACACAGGCTTAAAAACGATCATACACAACCACAGTATTATTTGGCAGTGTGTGCCATCGCAAAAAATGAAGGACCTTATTTTAAAGAGTGGATAGAATGGCACCTCCAACAGGGCGTGGATAAATTTTACATTTATGATAATGAAAGTACCGATTGTACTAAAGAGGTACTTATGCCATACATAGAATCGGGAGTAGTAGAATATAATTATTGGTCCGGACAAAAGCAACAACTTGCTACATACGACGATTGTTTCAACCGCCATCGGTTGGAAACTCGTTGGCTTGCAATAATCGATTTGGACGAATTCATTGTACCAATAAAAGATAAAAATATTACTGATTTCTTGCGTAGAATGGAGAAATTTTCGGCGGTGGAAATAAATTGGTTATGCTATGGCAGCAGTGGCGCACAAAAGAAAGAACCGGGCGGAGTAATGGAACGTTTCCGTCAACATTCTCACCCCGAACATCAATTAAACAGGCATGTAAAAAGTATTGTAGATCCACGCCGGGTATGTAGCATGATAGGTTGCCATGAAGCGGCACGTATATCAGGGCAAGTGGCAGATTCTCACGGTAAACCATTAAAAAAGGCTCGCAATCAAAGAATGCCACAACAAGATGTGATACGTATCAACCATTATGCAATAAAGTCTTACGAGGAGTTTCTCGCAAAACGTGCTCGCGGACGTGCTCGTGTTACATCCTTACGCGATATGGGCTATTTTGAAAGATACGACTTAAACGACATCAAAGAGTAAATAGGTCTTATCTATTTATTAGTACTACAGTTTCTATAACCAATCTTTTGGCTTATTTCGGGATACTTTTCAAGAATAGCTTTCATTATGGCTGCATTTCGATCTATCCCCGACATGTAGTTTACCATCTTAAGAGACAATTCACTCGGCTTCTCGATATCTGTAGGTTTGTAACATCCGAAGGGTACCGGCACTATAGGTGTATCATTAGCTACAGCGGCAGCCCAAAACCAAATATCATCGGCAGTAGGAGCAATTTCGGTAAACAATTTTTCATCCAACATTTCCGATTTCAAGCAATGAGGAGGATATAAACAACCACCAACACCCGTTTGTAAATTTCGGTAGCCGGCATGTATTCGTTTAAACAAGAAGTTAAACCATCTATACTTATGCCATTTGCGATACGGTTTATCCGGATTGATACGTCTCACTCTGTGAGATATTACGGCATTAGGAATCTGCTTGTGAGTGCGCAATAAATCGCGTAACATATCCGCATGATACAGAATGTCATCATCAATCGTCACTATAATATCTTCGGGGAAATCTCTTAACGCCGGTATCAATTTTTTATACGAACGTATATCTGCCGAATCAAATCTCACTTCAAAGATAGGATACTCTGCTTTAAGCTCCTCCAATTCCGAAGGAAGTATTCCATCAGGATATTTTTGAGTGTCAAGATAAAGTACAATCTTATCGGGAAGTACTGAGCCATTTAAGACAGAACGTACAGCTTGCACTGCATAAGGAATTGCCTCCGGAAATGATGTCAATGATACAATAATCTTCTTTTTGTCGTTATTCTTATTCATTTTCAAGTCTTTGTTTAACAAGCGGGAATCTTTCGAGAACAGCTTTCAGAGCCGCCGAATTTCGGTCTATTCCCAATTTAAAATTGGTTGTTTTCAGCGATAGATTACGAGGCTTGCCCAAGCCTTTTGGCTTATTGTAACCGAATGGAACAGGTACAACCGGATAACCATTAGCCACACCTGCCGCCCAAAACCAAATATCATCGGTAGTAGGAGCCAATTCGGTAAACAATTCCACGTCAAGCATTTCCTTTTTCAATGAATGTGGCGGATATAATACTCCTCCTACACCGGTCTGTATATTATTGAATCCCAAGTGAATTCGGTTAAACAAGAAATGATACCATCTGTACTTACTCCATTTACGGTACGGTTTTCCCGGTTTTATCCTTTTTGCTCGATGTGCCAATATTGCGTTAGGAATCCTATCATGCAAGCGAAGCAAATCACGCAACATGTGCCTATGATACTTCACATCGTCATCAATCGTAACAATCACTGCGTCGGGGAAATCATTCAATGCAGGAATAAGTTTCCTATATGAACGTATATCCCGAGCATAGTCTCGTATTTCAAAACGCGGATTATCTTGAGCCAATTTCTTCAGTTCTTGCGGAACACCGGTTTCTCCAAACTGCGAAAAAGTGAGATAAAGCACCACTTTATCGGGAAGCACAGAACCATCCAAAATGGATTTAACCGCCTTACCGGCATAGGGTATTGCTGCAGGAAAAGAAGTCAAAGATACGATAACCTGTTGCTCCGGCATATTAGAATTCATTAGTTTCACTAAAAATTGTTCTTATTTTTCACAAAGATAGGTATAATTTAACGACCGCACAAAATCGAAATCTGATTTTAGAACGGGAACGTTGAGGGTGTATTGACATATCGACGTTCAAAATCGTCTTCACTCATTGTAAACATCAATATTCCCTGAATTATCCCCATAATAGATAGCAATGTTGCAGCCCAACCACATGAGCACAATGTTAAAACCAAGCAAATGATTCCTGCTGTGTTTTTTCCTACATAGAAATAATGAATTCCTAAAGAACCAAGTAAAATCGCAAACAAAGCGGCTACACCTCGACTTTTTCCTGACGGTCCTGTAGAAAACACATTACTTGAATCATGATATTGTGCGCCTGTAGCACGATATTGCGATTGAGAAGAGTTATCCTCTTCTATATTAATGGTGCCTTTGCTATCTTCCCTATCACCTGTTGAATATTCATGACCACACTTTGAACACACAACCAAACCCATTTTCTGTGAAGAATATTTTATATTTCCACAATTAGGACATTCATAAACATTTAATGCTGACATATTCTATATCTTTTATAATTTAATGATACAAATATAAATCTTTTTTATCGTGTAATCACAATTATTACAACTTTTCAATGAATTAGACGTAAAAACAGGCTCTTTCGGTTGCAAATAAAAAAAATATTAGCAATGTAAACTATTGCATTATAGCGACTTTTGCTAATAGTTCCTATAAAAATGATGGGTTAAAGTTGAAATTCCTCAGTTACCGTTTCTTATGCAATGTTTCGACATATTTTGCGTAATGGCTCATTTGGGAAAATTTTCGCCGAGTCACCACGCTGAGGGTGTCAAAAACATAGCTATTCAATATAATCTCCGGTATAATAACATCGTCTATAATACTAATTTCGCCGATTACTATTTTTCCAGATTATTACTAAAAGAATGCAGCTTAGGAACAATAGCAATAATGTCCATTTTAAAAAGGTACATTTGGGGGCTATCTTAGAGCTAACTTTTTCGAGAGCCTTTTCTATTGCCTTATTCCTTAACTCATCACCATTATTGAAAGCCACTTCATCAAATGTCAAAGGGATATAAATGTCAGGCATTACACCGCGTCCATATGGAATATCACCGATTGTATCGGTGTCAAATATTTCTCGTACTAAAGGAATATGCCATATTACTCCGGAGTTTGGCAACCGTAGTTTGCAATTTTTTAGTGCTGTCATATGGTGATATGCGGTACGTGGTTCACGACCAATTATTAATGCTCGCTCGGCTCTATGTAATGCAGAGGCAAAATAACTCGCTGCTGATCCGGACCACTCATTCAGAATAATAAAAAATGAGTTAATATGACATTTTAATGTATCCGATGGAGATACAGAAACCTCACGTTTGCAAACGAATTTATCACTATTTTGATCTTTTATAAACTCTTTACCGACAACAGGTGTATCCATTGTATAATTTAAAGAGTATTTAAACGCATTGAAACCACTTCGTTTATTTATGACACTTTGTTGGTTGCACCAAGGAAATATATCCCCGCAAGCTGTTTTTATTAATTTATCTGCGATCTTTGACGAGCCACCAGGGTTGTTCCGCAAATCGAATATCATAGTTGAAAAACGATTATCGCACATTAAGCCTATGATTGAATCCAGATCTGTATCGTAAAGATCAAAAGTTGACAATCCTATGAAAGCAACTGAATCACGCAGTATTTCAACTTTATATCTTTGATTATTGTATCTGTTGATATTGAAATACTGTGATCTGTCTGGCAGAAAGTCCTTTAAATCAGGCATGCCTTTATGGCTTTCAACTTGTATTTTTTCTCCTGTAACAAGGGTTAGTTCAAAATTTTTTCCATTCCTTTTTGAAGGATGATATCTACAATACAACTGAGTAAGAATCCCGAAAAGTAAATTCCGTGGATAATCCTGCACATTCATATCATATCCGCCAATAAACTTTTCCGCAAAACGTACTATTGAATCAGAGGAAATTCCATCTACTGCTTTAATTTCCGATTTCAGATACTCAGAGTATTTATTGGTTGCTAATGTTACAATTAACTTGTTACGCTCCAGTCCAAATTCAATATCATGATAATACATATCCTGCTTATTGTCATTATTTTCATAAAATAAATGAGAATCATGCAATAACGCGTTTAATCTAGCCATAGTTATAGCTATATCAGTGGATGATAAGGTATCCGGAAGATTTGTTATTATTTCTGTCACGGTATTCTCAATAGCTTCAGGTGTTACATGTTCATTCCAGAATGGGGAACATTCCTTATATGACTCGATGAGAACCTTTATATCCTCTTCCATTTGGGATGCCATGAGATTACATGTCGCCGGATTCATGGTATGTTCTTTTCCTTTTTTACCTTTTGGCAACAAATTATTGAGATAGTCTTTTGCGGAGAATTGTACTCCATTACGATCAGTATAAATACTTATTTCAGAATCAGAAACAACTCCCAAAACCTCACCTTTTACAATTTTTTCACCTGTACACAGTTGTGATTTAGGTCGCAAACCACTAATGTTTACTTTATAGCCCTTATTGTCCACCAACGACACGGATAAGCGCAATTCATCAGGCATAATTTTGCTTCCTGCATAATCTGACAAAGCACGTGCTACACTATCGATATCATCCTCTCTATCAAATGTTTTTGTCACAATCATTCCATTGATAGGATATTCATAAAATAATCCATCAATTACCCCACTTGTCGGAGCAATGACTTCTGTGGAATTCTTCACTTTTATTTTAAGGGATAATTTATCTTCCTGAAGAACATTCACATTTAGCGATGTCGTATCTATTGGCCATGTTATCCGTCCGTTATCAATTAAATAACGGTGTTCATTTCGTATTACAGTCGTTAAGCCGTTGAGAAGAATCCGCCCTTGATAAACATCACTCTCGTCCGCCAAGTCTATTATTAAGGTGTCATTTTGTAATGAAACAGAACCCGGCATAATATTCAACTCTACAGAATGACCATTGTATCTTGAGTCAGAAGCAAATGACATACCGCGATTTGCTTTCTTGCCACGCATAACAAGAGTGGGTAGCCGGTTCAAACAACTCTCACTGCTGAATACAGAAGCAATGCGTGCAACTTCATTTTTAGTGCCTATATAATTAAGAATATAAAGGCATACCGGTAGTATCAGGAATACCACAATTATGAATACTATGACTTTATGGCTCGCTTTCATTATCTTTAAGTTTAAGTAAATAATCTTTAGCAATCTCAACCGGGTCAATTCCCAGTGCAGATATTTGATTTAAAAATCGAGGGAGAGTAGAATTGTAAAACTCCTGTCTCCTTCTCTGAAGGATACTCTCTAAAGCACAATCCGAAACATAGTAGCCCATTCCTCGCACACTGTAGGCTGTACCATCGTGAACTATTGCTTCATAAGTGCGCACTATGGTATTCTGATTTATCCTAAATTCGGCACTGAGTTCGCGCAATGAAGGAAGTTGGTCGCCTGTTTTCCACACTCCCTTTATTATTCGATTCTCAATCCATTCCTTAACCTGAATATAGACAGGTTTTCCGTCGGTTATTGTATTCAAGATAATTTGGATTCTTTAAATCTATAATAAGATAATACTAAAATGGAGATTGGCATACCTATCAGCCACAAGTAACTTATCAAGTATCCGATTGTCATTCTTGAGCCTAAACAGCTATATATTGAAGACCACCGAATACTTTCAGTGTTATAAACCACTTGCATATTAACAAAAGGATAGTATTCGCTTGAATTGAAACCCGGTAATATTATCAAAGAAAATATGGCTATTATCAGTAACGACACTGATATAAGCCGCGGGTATAAGGCTACCATAAATGCTGCTGAACTTATCCATAACATGTAAAAAGGAAATAGAGGCAAGTAATTTAGCGGTTCGCCTGAAGCCATAAGAAACTTCATTAAACTTTCAACTTCGCTATCAACGAATACATTACACATCCATACGGAATCAACAATCCACAATAACGCCATAGATATTAAAGGCAAGTTTATGAAACAACGTATAAATGCAGACATATACTTTGCAAATGGAGCAGTCGGATATAACAATTCAGAATACGATGTGCGCGAATCACAGTAATGATGAAAAGCTGTAAAATATGTAATTGCCCCACAAAACACAATCCATATGCACAATACTGTGTATCTAGAATATTTAATTTTTAAATATTCAGCTAAATCTACGTTACTAACAAAGACATAGACACTTATAGTTACCGCGACAAGAACAGCAAAAGCACAAATATCGCGATAACCATGTTCTGTATAATAACGTTGAAGATTGTAATATACGTCTTTAATCATGATTTATGTTTTTTAAAAGATACTCTCTTACACTATTGCTTTCTCTTACGGCATAATACAGGAGCTCGATATCAACATCTGTATATTCACCACTTATGTTTGCCGAAACCGTATTTAAGCCGTCGCAATATAACAGCGATTCATTTTCTCCGTTATTAAATTGCAAAAGACTTGCTATTTTATCAATTGATGAATCCAGAGCTATTTTCCCATCGCATACAATAATTACCCCTGAAAGAAGATTACGCAAATCCGGCAATAGATGTGTCGAAACAAGTACTATCGAGTTACTGAAATCAGTTGTTACCATCAACTTTGAGAAACTCTTTTTTGCTTCCATATCCAAACCATTTGTTGGTTCATCCATAAGAAGTAATTTAGGATGACAAGCGAGAGAGTAAGCTATAAAAAGCTTTTTCTTGTTGCCAAGCGAGAGTCGATCGAGCCGTTCATTTGAATGAAAATTCAGACTGTCAAGATTATCATAAAAATCTTGTACAGAAAATTGGGGGCGAATATTGCCGTACAACTGGATGAACTTTTTGACGGAGCAACAGGGCAATCTAAAATCTTCCGGCATATATACCATGGACTCCAAGAATTCTTTATGCTTTTGGAATGGAATATAATTAGAAGCATATATATTACCTCGAACCGGTTCAATCCCTCCGGCAATAGTCTTCATCAAAGTAGTTTTACCACATCCATTTGATCCAAGAAGACCATAAACTCCTCCTTGATCCAAATCCATATTGATGTCCGATACAACAGCACGATGTCCATATCCGACCGATAAATCTCTAAGTTTAAGCATATTCATTATATTAACTCTACTGCACTAGATATGTAGTGCAGTGCAAATGTATATCAATATTTGCAAATATCAAGTCTTTTATATGTTAATTATTATTAATGCAATGCGACGACAATATCAGTAACATTGGAATAAAGATTACACTACATGAGAACGAATGCAGATTCTTACCAACCATAAACATTATGAAATCAACTTCGAGACCTTGATGGTTGCCCAAGGGGTCAAGCAAAATTTAGGGATCATGATAAAAACACCACCGAGGGAGGCTCTATAGAGAAAGGTGTAATCAACGGTAAAGGTATTTACGAAAAGGGTGAAATTATCTACCATTCTGCAACGCAACAAGCATTCGAAATGGGTAAACATGTATAACGTCAAAATTTGTTGATGAAATCATAAAAAAGAAGTAGCACCGAAGGATACAATCACTTCGATGCCACCCGAAATTAGCTCTCACGATTTTATCTTCTAAGAATAAAAATCATTTTTTTAGTTACGTCCCTTACTATTACGACCACGACGTTGTTGTTCTTCCATCATAGCCTTTTGTTGACGTTGTGCTTCTTCAAGCTTTTTAGCCCACCATCCTTTTTTCTTAGGTTGTTTTGCTTTCTCAGCCATCATTGCCCGCACTTTTTCTTCTTTCACAAACAATCTACATACATAAGATTCAATGATTGTGATAAGTAAAGACAAGAAGTAATAGTAGCTCAAACCGGAAGCATAGTTATTAAAGAATACCAAGAACATTAATGGCATCAAGTACATCATCCACTTCATTCCGGGCATTTGATTGCTTGATGAAGCCATTGTTATTTTGGTATATAAGATATTTGTTACAGTCATTAACAGACAGAATAAACTGATGTGATTACCGAAATAGTTGGTAATAAACGGAATTTGTGCAGTCCACGACACGATGGCGTCGGGAGCCGACAAATCATGCGCCCACAAGAATGATTCTCCACGCAATTGAATGCAAGATGGGAAGAACTTGAACATTGCAAACAAAATAGGCATCATGAACAACATAGGAAGACAGCCACTCATAGGATTAGCACCGGCTCGGCTGTATAATTCCATAGTCTTTTGGCTACGCACCATTGCATTTTCCTGACCGGGATATTTATCGTTGATGGCTTTGATATCCGGTGCCAATACACGCATTTTAGCTTGCGAAATAAAACTCTTGAACTGGAACGGAGCCAATACCAACTTGATAATAAGCGTAAGCAATAGGATTACAACACCTGCGTTGCTGATATACTTACTCAAAAAGTCAAATATAGGAATTACGAAGTACTCATTTATCCAACGGAACAACGACCAACCAAGTGGAAGTAATCGAGTCAATTCCAAATCGTCATCGGGATAAAGTGTATCATCATAATGTTCAAGTAATTCGTATAGATTAGGTCCAAAGAAGAATTTAAATGACGCAGGATTAGAATCGGCTGAACTATAATCAAGTTCACTCGCCAAAGAAACGTCTTTTAAATAGTCTTGATACAATGATGTACCCTTTTCAAACGGTACACTACTCATCTTTGCACCGGTAAAATGCTTATCAGCAATCAATACACTTGAGAAGAATTGATTTTTGAAACTTACCCACTTGAATTTATCGCTGAAATCTTCTTTATCCTTTGTTGTTTCACTCAAATAGTCGACATCACCACCCAAGAACTTATAATACACACCGCTGTTTTGTTCTTCAAACATCTTACCTTCTTCATGACGATTGATACGTTGTGTCCAAGTAAAGTCCATTGTAGGAATATTGGAAGGAATAACGCCTTGCATATTTTCCTGAACAACGTCCATATCCACAATGTAGCTATCCGGTGCCAAAGTGTATTTTATACCCCACTTGCTTCCATTTCCAAGGTCAAGTTGCATTACCACAGCCGTATCACCAAGAGTTATCGGAGTAAAATAGAAATTCTTTGTGTCAAAATGCTGTGAATTTGTATTTAGTCCGAAACTGTAAGAATTGGTTTCAGCGTCGAACAATACAACTTCGGGTGCATTGTATGCCTTATATTTTTTCAAAGTGGCACTTGTAATCATACCTCCCTTAGTGGAAATTTCCACTTTCAAAGAGTCGTTCTGCAATACCACCACATCATCACTACCTGACAAACACTTGGCAAAAGCTCCGTTTTTCACATATTTATTGACTTCGGTACGCAATTTTGCCAATGCTCGATTGTGAAGAACCGGATTCTTTGATGTATTATTCAATGCTTCGGCAACAGTTACCACAGTTCCATCTACAGCAATTGTTCCGTTTAAGTCTTCACCATTAACGACAACTTCCACGCCATCACCTTTTAGAGTCAAAACGTTGGTTGAATCGGCTACACCATATTGCAATACTGCCGCATGCAGCATATTTTTCTCGGCACTCGAAATTGTGTCAACATTGCCAAGCATTCGCATAGCTTCATCGGCTTCAGCTTGTTTTTCGGCTTCAATTCTTTGCGCCTCGGCTTCTTGGCGACGAGCAGCCAATTCTTCTTCAGAAGGTTGTTGCAGCCACATAAATCCAAAGATTATGGCTGCCATAAGTAACATTCCAGTAATTGTGTTTTTATCCATTCTTAGGGAATTTGCTTTTTCTTATTTTTAGTAATTATTATTCTTTTTCTTATTTAACACCGCAGTTATAAAATCCATAAACAACGGATTAGGATGAAGCACCGTACTATTATATTCCGGATGATATTGCGTTCCCACATACCATGTATTGGCAGGAATTTCCACGACTTCTACAAGATTTGTATCAGGATTCATTCCCACACATCTCATGCCCGCTGCTTCATATTGCTCACGATAGTCATTATTAAACTCAAAGCGATGTCGATGACGTTCACTAATCGCTAATTTACCATACGCTTTAGCCGCAATCGAGCCTTCCATCAAGTCACATTTATATGCTCCTAATCGCATTGTACCGCCCATATTGGAAATACTCTTTTGTTCTTCCATTATATCGACGACATTATATGGCGTTTTCGGGTCCATTTCGGTACTATTTGCCTCTTTTAAGCCTAATACATTGCGAGCAAACTCTATTACCATGCTCTGCATACCCAAACAAATACCCAAAGTGGGCATATCGTGTTCACGACACCATTTCAACGCCACAAATTTCCCCTCAACACCGCGAATACCAAAACCCGGAGCAATAATTACTCCATCCAGTTCTTTCAATGTATCCTCCACGTTACCGTCGTTCAACCTTTCGGAACTGATATAACGTAAATCCAGCTTTTGGTCGTGATAAATAGTAGCATGTAAAAGCGCCTCACTTATTGACTTGTATGCGTCTTGCAATTCCACATACTTTCCTACCAACCCTATTTTCACTTCGCCTGTCGCATTATATAAATGGCTTAGGAATTTATTCCATTCAGCCAAATCGGGTTCACCTCTAAACGGAGTATCGGTCTTACGTAACACGATTTCTTCGAAATGCTGTTCGTGGAGTTTCAACGGCACCTCATATATTGTAGGTACATCTATTGATTGTATCACAGCGTCTTCTTCCACATTGCAAAATAACGCAATTTTTTCTCTCATTGCCATTGGCACATCGTGTTCTGTACGAAGCACAAGAATATCGGGTTGAATACCGATTTCCTGCAACAGCTTCACCGAGTGTTGTGTCGGCTTGGTCTTCTGTTCCTGAGTCGCCTTAATGAATGGAACGTATGTGAGATGTACGCACACACAATTTTGTTTCAATTCCCACTTGAGCTGACGCACAGCCTCAAGAAAAGGATGAGACTCCATATCACCCACCGTACCCCCAATTTCGGTAATAACAAAGTCATATTTTCCGGTTGAGCCGAGAGCTTTCACATTTCGCTTTATTTCATCGGTAATGTGTGGTATAACTTGTATTGTTTTACCCAAATAATCACCTCTTCTTTCCTTATTTATCACACTTTGATAAATACGTCCGGCAGTTATATTATTGGCTCTGGTTGTTTCAATGTCAGTAAATCGTTCGTAATGCCCCAAATCCAAATCGGCTTCATGCCCGTCTGTTGTTACATAACATTCTCCGTGCTCATAAGGATTAAGCGTACCCGAATCGATGTTGATGTAAGGGTCAAACTTCTGAATAGTAACACTAAAACCACATGACAATAGCAATCTAGCTAATGAAGAAGATATAATTCCTTTACCAAGTGAAGAAACGACACCTCCCGTCACAAAAATATACTTTGTTTCCATATTAATTGTAAAATTAATCAATACGGATTGCAAATTTAGCAATTATTCCCATGAATAAACGAATTTACCTATCATTTTTTTATCAGTCATTCATTTTTATCACTATTTATCACACATTTGCACCATCATAACACATTCTATTTCACAATAGGTTACATACTATATAATAAAACTTTTTTTTTTGCGTTTAGTTATAATAATGATTTTATCAGAATGTTATGTTTCTCAATAAACAATATATACACATAATAGGCATAATAATAGGATGTTTGCTATCAGTTCCACTACATTCATACGCATTGCCGGCAGATAAATACACATCTGAATCGGTATTAGCTAAGGGTAATTGGGTAAAAATTAAGGTAAACGGCAGTTCTATTCATGCACTCTCAAAAAGTGATTTAAGTAAATGGGGATTCAAGGACTTAAACAAAGTCAAAGTATTTGGATATGGAGGAGCTCCCATCTCCACTATTCTTGACAACAAACAAATCGATGACCTTATACAAATACCTATACTCAACACAGGTCAAAATATACTTTTTTATGCTCAAGACGTAACTACGTGGAAAACAGGTTCCGGTATAGAATATGTACAATATCAACACCCATACGCCACCGAAGCATACTATTTTGTTACCGATATAGATGATACAGAACAACTTACCATAAGTGAGGTTTCAGCCAATCCTGTGAGTGGCGGTACTGCAATAACGACTTATACAGAATGTGACTTTTATGAAAAAGAAAGTATTTCCCCTTGTGAATCCGGACACTATTTAGTGGGCGATGATTTTCGCTTCACGACATCACGCGATTATAAATTCTCACTCGACAACTACGTGGCAGGTACACCGATAAAGGTGCAAACAGCCTTTGCTGCAAAAATGACCGGAGGCAATGGAGGGGTACTCTCTTTTACAGCAAATGGGATTCAACTTGAAGCTACATCAAAAGATAATATAGAGCCTACAGCAACATCTGGAAACTCAATGATTAAAACAGCACAAACGGTTAAAGAATTTACGCCCGATTCAAAGGATTTGATTTTCACGGTAAAATTTACCCCAAGCGGAACAGTAAACAGCGCAAACCTCGACTACATAACAGTGAATTATACAGCACAAATCACCGCTTCATGTACATTCACCACCTCATCAAGCTCCAATCCACAGAACAATATCATTATTTCAGGTGCCAATGGCAACACTCATGTGTGGGACATCACAACACATTATAACCCTATTGAATTAAAGGGAACTCTGAATGGTGATGAATATTCATTTTCTCCAATTGAATCAGGTGCCAGAAAGTATATCGCTTTCAATGAAAATTCCTATTCTCAAGCAAAAATTATAGAGAAAACAAACAACCAAAACATACATGGGGAACCTACTCCCGATATGATAATAATAACTCCTACAGAATTTAAAGATCAGGCTCAACGCATTGCCAATCTTCATCTTCAACTTGATTCAATGCGAGTACTCGTTGTGGAACAAAAAATGGTATTTAACGAATTTTCTTCGGGGACTCCCGATTTCATGGCATACCGCAAAATGGCTAAAATGTTCTATGACAGAGGTAAGGGTAATGATGGACATAAATTGGGATATATACTATTGTTCGGACGAGGTTCTTATGACAATCGTAAATTGACATCTACAGTTAAAGCTCTTCAGTATCCTATGTTGCTTACATGGCAAACGGATAACGGGACCGATGAAATATCATCCTATTTTACCGATGATATTTTAGGAATGATGGCTGATGGCTCGGGAGCTAATCTCGATTCCGATAAAATGGATATAGCCATAGGTCGCATGCCTGTAAAGAGTGCAACCGAAGCTCGCGATGTTGTCGATAAGCTGTATTCATACACTACAAAACAAGACTTCGGCACATGGAAAAACAACATCATGGTTATTGCCGATGACATGAACAATGCAATACACATGAAACAAGCCGACAACGTGATTTCAACTCACAAGAAAAACGGTGGAGAAAGTTATGTGTATAATCGTGTATATCTTGATGCTTTTGAAGTAGAAGGCTCAGGAGCCGGACGTTCTTTCCCTGAAGCTCGTAAAAAGATGTTCCAAAAATTAAACGAGGGTGTACTTTATTTAAATTACATAGGTCACTCGGGAAATGTCGCATGGACCGGAGACGGTTTATTGAACATAAACGATATAAACAATATGTACTTGAAGCATTACCCGTTATTTCTTACTGCTTCTTGCGAATTTACTCGTCTTGATAAAGCAAGTGTAACCGGAGGGGAAGCCTTATTTCTCAATCCGCGAGGCGGAGCCATAGCATTAATCAGCACAGCTCGCCAAGTTTACATAAGCGACAATGGAACTCTTAATGAAAGTATCGCCAAATACATGTTCGCTAACGATGAAAATGGAAAGCATTACCGACTCGGTGATATTTTACGCATGGGAAAGAATGCAATAGGCAGTAACAATAATAAATTAAAATTTTTCTTGATTGGAGATCCAGCCTTAAGACTTTCCTATCCTACATATGGGGTAAATTTGGAATCAATCAACGGAACTCCTATCAATGAGGGAAACATGCCTGTATTCAAAGCACGTCAATCAATGTCAATAAAAGGACATATCATTGACAGACAAGGAAAAAAAGCAACCTCATTCAACGGTTCTGTTATACCAACATTATATGATACAGAACTTGAAATTACCACACACGGCTACGGTGACGACGGAGAAGAATATATTTTCTTAGACCGATCAAACAAACTTTCAATAGCTAAAGATTCGGTAATCAATGGAGAATTTACGGTTAACATTGCTATTCCTTCCGAAATAAATGCACCATCATCATTTGACAATTATACGCCTGCCATGCTGAATTTCTATGCAAATAGTAGCGACGGAATAGAAGCAAATGGCAACAACGAGCAATTTTATATCTATGGTTACGATAGTGAATTAACATCCGACACAATAGGACCGGAAATCAAATTATTTGTTCTTAACTCCGAAATATTCAAAAACGGAGATGATGTAAATGAATCGCCACTCGTAATAGCAAGTATTGCCGACGAGAACGGTATTAACTTATCCAATAGCGGTATAGGACATCAAATGACACTTCTTCTTGATGATGTTACCACTTATTCGGATGTTTCATCATATTATACACCGGATTTCACATCTGTTGGTAATCAAGGAACTATCAATTACAGTCTAAGCAATCTATCGGAAGGAGAACACTCTTTAAGGCTCAAAGTGTGGGATACTTTCAACAATTCATCTGAACAGGCAATCAATTTTAACGTTGTAAACGGACTTAAACCGGAAATGTATGATGTTTATGCTGTAGGCAATCCGGCTTCGGTCGATACTAAATTTTACATTAAGCATAATCGTCCCGACGCACTCATCACCGTATCTCTTTTCGTTTATGATCTAATGGGTCGCTTAGTGTGGAGCTCTCAAGAAAGCGGTAAAAGCGATATGTTCACATCATTCCCTATTACATGGAATCTTACCGACATGTCGGGTCGTCGTGTTCCTCGCGGCATTTACGTATATAAAGCCGGAATTTCCACCGATGGTGTGCAAGAAACAACTAAAGCAAAAAAAATAGCCGTAACTGCCGAATAAAACACAATTTCCAATAAATTAAAACAGCTTCTAAGTTTTTATTAGTATCTTTGCAAGATAAACAACTTCTAAAAAGAGGAACTATGGAAAAAGAAAAATCGGTATTTAAATGCAGTGCTGAGAATGGTATATCATTCGGATTATATCTTTCTGCCATTTTCTTCTCTGTTATATATGGTGGAAATGCTACAATCCTGAGTCTGATAGGATTTGTTTTAATATTTGCAATACCCATTGTATTATTTCGTTATATGGGAAAATTCCATATTTCTCATCCCGACACATCCAATTTCAGTTCATTGTGGACACTCGGAACACTGACTTTTCTTTGTGGATCATTAATTTGCAGCATAGTTACTTATATATGGATTGAATATATCACACCCGGTTTTATCTATGAACAAGCTCAAAGCACACTTGTAGTTTATGAGCAAGTACCGGAACTAAAAAATCATGAACTAACACAAGTTCTTCGCACAGCAGTAGAAAATAAGACTTTACCAAGTCCGATAGAACTTGTAGTACAAATGCTGTGGTTTTCTTTCTCGGCAGGTGTAATATTATCACTATTACTTGCACCCCTTGCCAAGTTAAGAAAGCCAAAGCGTAAACTATAATCATTCAAAACAAGTAATTAAATATCATTTATATATGGATATATCGGTAATAGTTCCTTTATATAATGAGGCAGAATCATTGCCTGAACTTACAGAATGGATAGAGCGCGTTATGCGTGAAAATAAATATACCTATGAAATACTATTCATCAATGATGGTAGTACCGACGAATCATGGGATGTAATCAAGGATTTACAAAAGAAAAACGAGTGTGTGAAAGGCGTTTGTTTCCGTAGAAATTACGGAAAATCCCCTGCTCTGAATACAGGTTTTCAACGAGCACAAGGCGATGTTGTTATAACAATGGATGCCGATCTTCAAGACAGCCCTGATGAGATTCCGGAATTATACCGAATGATTACTCAAGAGGGGTATGACCTAGTGAGTGGGTGGAAAAAGAAACGCTATGATCCGCTATCAAAAACCATTCCTACCAAACTATTCAATGCAACGGCTCGTGCTGTAAGCGGTATTTATCTGCATGATTTCAACTGCGGGCTGAAAGCTTACCGAAAGAAAGTGGTAAAACACATCGAGGTGTATGGCGACATGCACCGATATATACCGTTCCTTGCCAAAGCTGCAGGTTTTAAAAATATAGGAGAAAAAGTGGTACACCATCAAGCTCGCAAATATGGCGTAACAAAATTTGGATTAAACCGTTTTGTAAACGGCTATCTTGACTTAGCAACACTATGGTTTCAAACGAAGTTTGGCATTAAACCAATGCACTTTTTCGGTTTGTTAGGCAGCGTGATGTTTTTGCTTGGTTTAATAGCTGTAATTGCAGTTGGAGCAACAAAGCTATATAATATGTATGCCGGCAATCATTATATATTGGTTACCGATTCACCCTATTTTTATCTGTCACTTACAGCAATGATACTCGGAACACAATTGTTCTTAACCGGTTTTGTGGGTGAACTGATTGCGCGTAATGCACCTGAACGTAATCACTATGAGATAGAAGAAGAATTTTAGAAATCACACAAAGAAATGAAGAAGATTCTAAAAACAATTATTTTTATCACACTACTAATTGCATTTTGTAATACATCTTGCAATAATAACGAGTGCTTTAATAATCAAAGTACAATACCTCTTGCCGGATTTTATTCAATGCAAACCAAGAGTTCCATTACCGTGGACTCTCTTACCGTATATGGGGTGGGAGTACCCGGAGATTCTTTATTGCTTGACAATGGAAAAGCTTCTACTCTATACATGCCCATGCCTATATCGGGAAGTAAAGCCGATTTTGTTTTCCATTACAACAGCAAAGCACTTGACTATATTGAATTAAACGATACTCTAACAATTAATTATGATAGTTATCCGCAATTCGTATCAAATGAATGTGGTGCAATCTATAAATATGATATAAAAGATTTCAAATACACCAAACATCTTATAGATTCCATTTCATTGCCGACAATGGAGTTTAATAATATTGATATTGAAGTTATTAAAATCTATTTCAGAACCGAAAGCGAATGAAAAAATTTATCTTTATAATATTGCTGTTTTTATTGTTTTCAACCAATGTGATTGAAGCTCAAACGCGTCGTGCCAATCCGGTGAAAGAAAACTACAACACAATATTACCTGCCGACATCAAAAATCAGAAAAAGCCACCTTTTACCAAAGAAGTTCCGGGTCTTAAAGCCGACACCATAATACGAGACACTCTGTTTATTGCAATCGACACCACAAAAAAACATATCGAGTACCCTAAGCTCAATAGTATCATCATAGGAGCAAATCTATGGGATCCTTTGATGAGAGTTATGGGACAAAAATACGGAGGTATAGGTTTTTCGGCTGAACTAAGCATGTGGAATAGACTTTTTCCACACGTTGAATTAGGTATAGGTACTGCAAACAACACTCCTGAGGACATGAATTTCACCTATAAAGGGAAATGTTCTTTGTATGGTAAGATAGGAGCAAAATATAATTTTCTATATAATAACAATTCCGATTATCAAGCGTTATTCGGACTTAATTTAGGATATTCCAATTTCAAATATGATATAGAAAACATCACAATCAATTCCGACTATTGGGGACAGCCCATAATCACATCTATACCCAATCAAAAATCTCATGCCACATGGGGTGAATTATCTTTCTCCCTCAGAGTAAAACTTATGGGAAATATATCAATGGGCTGGTCATTTATATATCATTTCATTCTATCCGAGAAAAAGAATCCTAATGCTACGGTGTGGTATATTCCGGGATTTGGAACAAGAGATAGTAATATTACAGGAGCATTATCGGTATATTACACCTTACCTTTCAAACAAAAAACATCCCAAGAAAAGCCCAAAGACATCTATACAGGTGAACCTATTAAAGACTGAACAACATATTTCAGTCTTTTTTCTTATCAGGCTTTTCATTTATATTTTTTATCTTTTGTAAGACTATAATGTGTTTTTATCGCATTTTGTTAGATTTCTAGCGTATTTTTATTTAATTTTGCAAAATCAGAACAGAAACCAAATCTCACATTATGAATAAGATTATAAGTAAATCTCACTTTTCAGAGAATGTAGTGAAGCTGGTTGTAGAAGCTCCACTTATTGCAAAAGCCCGCAAAGCAGGACACTTTGTAATTGTTCGCTGTGGAGAGAAAGGAGAAAGAATCCCATTGACAATTTCCGATTCCGATATTGAACGCGGAACAATCACATTAGTAATACAAGCCATAGGAGAATCAACACGTAAAATATGCGCACTGAATGAAGGCGACTATTTAACCGATGTTGTAGGTCCGCTTGGGCAAGCCACTCATATCGAAAACTACGGAACAGTTGTGTGTTGCGGTGGAGGTGTAGGTGTTGCCCCCCTTCTTCCCATTGTTGTTGCCCTCAAAGCTGCAGGCAACAGAGTGGTAAGCGTACTTGCAGGACGTACTAAAGAGCTTATCATTCTAGAAGATGAAATTCGCCGTCACAGCGATGAAGTAATCATTATGACAGATGATGGTTCTTATGGAAAGAAAGGACTTGTAACCGCAGGTGTGGAAGAAGTCATCCAACGTGAAAAAGTGGATAAAGTTGTCACTATAGGACCTGCCATCATGATGAAATTCGTAGCTCTGCTTACCAAGAAATATGAAGTACCTACCGAATGTTCATTAAACACCATAATGGTAGATGGCACAGGTATGTGCGGAGCATGTCGCATTACTGTAGATGGTAAAACAAAGTTTGTTTGTGTTGACGGTCCCGAATTTGATGCACACAAAGTGAATTTCGATGAAATGCTTATGAGATTGAAATCTTATAACTAACTATAAAAGCTGAAATAATGGAAAATAACGACATATTGACTCAATCACGCAATGAAGAATGGCGTGAAGCATTGAGAAAATCAAAAACCGCAAAAGAACGTACATCCATTGAAAGAGTAAAAATGCCTGAACTATCTCCGGCTTTTCGTATTACATGCAAAGAAGAAGTAAATCAAGGCATAACAGAGGAAATGGCTCTTGTAGAAGCTAGTCGTTGCCTCGACTGCCCTAATCCTCAATGCGTAACAGGTTGCCCGGTCAACATCAACATACCGGGATTTATCAAAAACATTGAACGCGGTCGTTTTGATGAAGCATTAAGCACAATCAAAGAAACCAGCGCACTTCCTGCAGTGTGTGGTCGTGTGTGTCCGCAAGAAAAGCAATGTGAAAGTAAATGTATGTACCACAAAATGGGAAAACAACCCGTTGCCATTGGTTACCTTGAACGCTTCGCAGCCGATTATGGTCGCACTCATGCAACAACCGAGAAAGTAACAAGCGACTCTTCTAACGGAATAAAGGTTGCAGTAGTAGGTAGTGGTCCTGCCGGATTGTCTTTTGCAGGAGATATGGCTAAACGAGGATATGACGTTACAGTTTTTGAAGCTCTACATGAGATTGGAGGAGTTTTAAAATATGGTATTCCTGAATTTCGTTTGCCCAACGCCATTGTCGATACCGAAATTGACGGTCTTCGAGCTTTAGGAGTAAAATTCATTAAAGACTGTATCGTAGGCAAAACCATAACATACGACAATCTTCACGAAGAAGGTTTCAAAGGTATTTTTGTGGCTTCCGGAGCAGGCTTGCCACGATTTATGGGTATTCCGGGAGAAAATCTCAACGGTATAATGTCAAGCAACGAATATCTTACACGTATCAACCTTATGGGTGCCGGTTCCGACGGTTGGGACACACCTGTACTAAAAGGAGAAAATGTAGCTATTATTGGCGGAGGAAATACTGCTATGGACTCGGTACGTACCGCATTACGTACCGGAGCTAAACGTGCCATGCTCATTTATCGTCGTAGCGAAGATGAAATGCCTGCGCGCGCCGAAGAAATAAAGCATGCCAAAGAAGAAGGAGTGGAATTTATGACTCTGCACAATCCTGTGGAATATCTTGGTGACGAAAAAGGACGTGTACGTGCTATGCGCGTTCAACGTATGGAATTAGGTGAGCCCGACGCTTCCGGTCGTCGTTCACCCGTACCGGTAGAAGGTGCAATCGAAGAAATTCCTGTAGATTTGGTTATAGTAAGCGTAGGGGTATCTCCCAATCCCCTTGTACCTCGTTCAATTGAAGGATTGGAAGTGAGTAAGCGTAATACTATTGTTGTGGATGAAAACACAATGAAATCATCTCTTGAAGACCTTTATGCAGGAGGTGATATAGTGCGTGGCGGAGCCACTGTTATCCTTGCGATGGGCGATGGTCGCCGTGCCGCATTGAATATGCACGAAGCTCTATCAAAATAATTTCAAAAAACTAAGCCTATCTTTCTAAGATACAAGACTTTGCAAATACCCGGCATTTAGTCGGGTATTTTTTATAGTAAAAATGTTTGCAGATTTTGAAAAAATGCGTACCTTTGCAGTCGGGTAAGTCCTATACGGTCAGCTCCTTGTCAACTCCCCCAGGTCTTGACCGAAGCAAGGGCAGCAGGTTGTAG
>CAZTFX010000028.1:0-27097 GCA_964613095.1 uncultured Muribaculaceae bacterium
AGAAAATGTTTTATATAAAAGGATTATCAGTATATTTGTAACAAGAAAATAAGCTTGATTTGATATGAGCATAGAATTAAAAAATAAAGTGGAATATATAGTGGCAATAATAAATGATTTTGCTAAGGCTCATTCTTTAACCACAATGCAGGCATATAGATATTTGGATCGTTTTCAAGGTATAGATTTTGTGGATAAATTCTATAATATTGAACATACTCTATCATTTGAAGATGTAATAGAAGATTTAACCGTTTATTGTGCTCGGAAGGGAGGTTCTTTGGTATGAAACTTTATCATGGCTCAAATGTTGAAGTAAAGATAATTGATTTAAGTAAATCAAAAGTTGGAAAAGATTTTGGTTGTGGATTTTATCTCTCAAAAGATGAACAACAAGCAATGGAGTTGGCAGAAAAGAAAACCGAACAATTAGGTTATGGAAACCCCATTGTAAATGAATTTGATTTTGATGAATCAATTATAGAACAAGAGAAACTGTCTGTATTGAAGTTTGATGGATATACAAAGGAGTGGGCAGAATTTGTGCTATTAAACAGGCGTAATAGGACAAGAGAAACAGTTCATGATTATGATATTGTAATAGGACCGATTGCAAATGATACTGTTGGTTTTCAGATACGTCGTTATGTGTCGGGTTTGATAGATATGGATAAATTTATTGAAGAATTGAAATATATGAAAGGGGTAAGTTATCAGTACTTCTTTGGAACCGAAAAAGCTATAAAATGTTTAAAAGTTGTGTGATGGGAAAGGTACAGTTTATGATAGAAGAGATTACCAAAGAAATGGTGCTACTTCTTATGGATGAACAAGGACAGAATATGCGTGAAGCATTGCGAACAGTTTATACTTCTGATACATTTGCAAAATTATGTGATTTGAAAACAGGGTTATATACGCAAAGCACTGCGTATGTCTATGAGTATCTTGAGACCGAATTGAAAACAGGTAAACTAGCCTAAAACAAAAATAAAAATATAACACGAGAAACTGTGCCAAAATATATCTGGCACAGTTTCTCGTAGATTAATCTAAAGTTACATTGTTTGAAACTGTAGCGGTAAAAACAGTTCCACTTTCAATGGTTGCATTACCTCCTTTTATTAAAAGCCCGGCAAGACCTATAGGGAAAAATAGAATTGCAATAGCCCATGCTAAACCACCTTTGCCACCACCTTTTTTTACATAATTTAGAGTTAAATTTACAGGTTTGTTGTCAATAGTGTATGTTGTTGCACTATTTATTGTTATTTTTCCAGCTTTTCCACAACTTCCGTTTTCTTGGAAGTTCCCTTGTATGGTAACTGGGGTTCCTGCACTAATTGCAATAGATCGACCGTCTGCAGTGTAAACATCTTGGTCAACAACGCCATTAATTACACTATTTGTTGAGTCTGATTCAATCGTGCTTGATAAACGAATTTGAACTTGAGTACCTCTGTTTAAGTTCTTATTTGCACTTGCTTGTGCAAAAGATTCAAAAGGTAAAATGGCTAACATTATTATAGCCATAATAACTGAAAAAGTTTTTTTCATTATAAATAAAGTTTTTTGTATACTTTATGACCCTTTCAGTATGTTATTAATCCTACGAAAAGAAAGCGTGGGTCAACTATGCCGCACTTTCGTAGAAGGTCGTAGGATACCCAAAGATGAAGATATAGGAATAGTAGTCCACGCTTATAGCGAGAATCACTATGCTT
Organism: uncultured Muribaculaceae bacterium; assembly: GCA_964613095.1. GTDB lineage: Bacteria > Bacteroidota > Bacteroidia > Bacteroidales > Muribaculaceae > RGIG4576. Next base: position 1,725 of record CAZTFX010000028.1, read on the forward strand.
ACTTGCATCTTTAGAAAATTTCCTACGTTTTCTACAACAAGAAAAAGCATAACGCTTCTTAAAATATGTCTTGGATTGAGCTCGAAATCCAAATGCAAATTTATGAAGAAAATTGAGATTATAAAAATATAAAATGAAAAATAGAACAATTTGAAATAGACAAATGACGAAAATTATTTGCGATTAAGCTGTAAAAGTCTCAAAATGGTAAAATGTGGATGTCGAGGAACGACCATAGTCTATGTTCCTCGTCTTTCTATTTTTTATCGCAATGGAATAATATTCAATAGGGTTTTACGTTATTTCATTGTGCAGATAATAATGGATTATGGAACAATTGCGAAAGATATTATATGCTATAATAGCAGGGGTGGTGATGATGACTACGGCTTGCATCGAGGACGATTTCACTACAAACAGTAGTGAAGTGCTTGAGTTTTCTTGCGATACACTCGCTTTTGATACTGTTTTTACAGAGCTTGGAACTCCGACAAAGAAATTTACTGTTTATAATCGTCACAAGAAGATGATAAACATATCATCGGTTAAGCTGGATGGAACAAGTGGAGGTAAATTTTATCTAAATGTAGATGGAAGAACCGGTGAGGAATTCCATAATGTGGAGATTCGTGGCGGAGACAGTATCTTTGTGTTTGTTGAGGCTTATATTGACTCTACTAATAAAAATAATCCAATAGAAATTAAGGATAATGTGCAATTTGTTACAAATGGAGTAACTCAAAAAGTCCTTGTTTCAGCATGGGGGCAAGATGTGATTCGTAAATATGGTGAGGCGTTAACCATTGATACTCGTTTTACAGCCGAAAAACCGTATGTTATATTTGATTCGCTTGTTGTGGATTCGGGAGTAAAACTTACCATAGAACCGGGTGCAACATTGTGTTTTCATGATAAAGCTTTTATAGAAGTGCGAGGAACTCTTGATGCCATAGGTACACAAGAGGCTCCGATAACTTTGCGAGGTGACCGCACCGATAACGTGGTAGGTGATATTGATTTCGATATTATGTCGGGACAATGGGGTGGTGTGATATTAGCTCCGGAAAGTTTTGATAATGAAATGCAGTATGTGCTTATGCGCGGTTCGATATACGGTGTATATGCCGATTCTTGTGGAGTTTTGGGACGTAAAAAATTACACTTGTTTAATAGTGTACTTCACAATGCCACAAATTCTGTATTAACTTCGATTCATTCATGGGTTGAAGCTGAAGGAACAGAATTCAGTGACGCTGGTGGCAATGTTGTTGCATTAATAGGAGGAAAACATCGATTTGTAAATTGCACGCTTGCCAATTATTATTTGTTTGCTGCAATAGATGGAGCAATATTAGGATTGGGATATGTATTACCGGAGGACGAACAGCAAGGTGTTCCTCTGATGGACGCACAATTTGATAATTGTATTATTTATGGAATTGCCGGTGATATAAATATAGGCGATTTAACACGTTCCAATGTCTTTTTGCGTAATTGTTTGCTGAAATCGGCAGGTGAAGATGATGATAATTTCATTAATTGTGTGTGGGAAGGAGATCCGATGTTCTTCACTGTGAGAGAAGACTATATTTTTGATTATCGCTTGAAAAATGAAAGTATGGCTATCGGTAAGGGGGATATAAACCTGTGTCCACCGAGTGCCGCACTCGATCGATATGGTGTTAATCGCTTCGAATATGATAGTGTGGATATTGGAGCATACGTGTGGGTTGAACAGGTAGAAGACGAAAAAGAGTAACTGATGAAAACGAGTATAAAACTGGAACGTATGCGTTTCCGTGCTTTTCACGGAGTGATGGAGCAAGAACGTAGAGTAGGCAATGACTTCGAAGTAAGCGTTGAAGTGTGGTATCCTTTTGAAAAGGCTTTATATAGCGATAAATTGGAAGATACCTTGAACTATGCAACGCTTTATGGTATAGTTACGCGAGAAATGGCAGTGTCTTCGCAGTTGCTCGAACATGTGGCAGGAAGAATCATCACAGCCATAAAAAAAGAAATTCCCACTGCTACTGCAGGGGAATTATCCATAACCAAACTACATCCACCATTTAAATGTGATATGCCTTGTGGCGGTGCCACTGTGATAGTTAGTTGGTAAGAGACTTTTCATATTTATATCCCATAGAGTATAACGCAAGCGAAACTCCGAGAAGGAAGAATTGGCGAGCTACTTTGGCAAAAATGAGATATGCATGTTTTGTTCCCGACTCAATACCTTGATGAGTAACGGCATTAAGAGCATATTCGGCACATTCCTGTATAGTGGAAATCCATTTTTTTGCTTCTTTAGCTTCTTTCTCTTTTAGTGATTCTTGGTTTAATCCCATCATGGTTTCCATTACATAGTCGTCCATATAGTCAAATCCTCGCTTGTCGCGAATTTCTACGTATAGATCGGGACTATTTTTTACTTTGTCCCAACATGCATCCCAATATACAGCGGCACCTATTCCATAATAACAAGCCCATGCTATTGCCACCATAGGATAACGTGCAAATTCCGGTACCACATCTGCCATGTATTGAGGTGCGCTTTCGTGCCATTTTTCCATCAACTCCTCAATGTCATAGAGTTGGCGGTTTAAAAGTTGGTTTTCGGTGCAAATTTTCACCAATTCTTTCTGAAGATTTGAGATGAAAAGTTCATCTCCAAAATTATTCTCAAGCATAAAATATTTCTGTTAATTTGTTTTAGTCTATTATTTATCTTTGAGCTCATTCTCAATCTCTTGTATAGTAGGTAATGTGTCAGAAAATTAGTAATGGCTTTATTCATAACCTTTTTCTGTTTGTCGGTTTTATTTTATTGCAAAGTTAAATAATAAATACTAATTAAAAGAGCCTAATTACTCTTAATTGTCTAATTCTTAGTAATTCCACATTTACAAAATTCTCAAGAGTTGGGTTTAGAAAGGGCATGGGGTGGTGATGTGGATTTTTTCTCCGCTTATGGGGTGGGTGAAGTCTAGAGTTTCGGCATGGAGGTAGAGCCTGTCGGCAGGTGTGCCGTAGAGTGTATCGCCTAAAATTGGAGTGTTAAGCCCGTCGGGATGTGCCGCATGTATGCGTAATTGATGAGTACGCCCGGTTATCGGATAAAAATGTACTCGCGTTTTTCCTTCGGAACGAGAAACCACTTCAAATTGCGTTATTGCCGGTTTTCCATGTGCGAAACTTACCATTTGCAACGGTCTTTCTTTTGGATTGAGGATAAGGGGTAACCTTATTTCTCCACTATTAATCTGTATTTCTCCATCAAGAATCGCTGTGTATTGTTTCTTGATGTCATGCGTTTTAAACATAGCTTGCATGCGTTTGTGAACGGTCTTTGTTTTGGCAAAAATAAGTAATCCCGATGTTGCCATGTCAAGACGATGAACAATCATAGGAGGCTCTTTGCATGGGCGTAAGCGTTGTACACGTTCTTGAAGAGAGCCAGAGGATAGTTTACCCGGAACGGAAAGCATTCCGGCAGGTTTGTTTACCACAATAAGCCAATCATCTTCAAAAATCACATCCAATGGGAACTCGTTGATTTGCTTTTCTAGTGGATTCGGCTCTACATCAACGCCTTGTAACATCCAACCAAGAATCGGTTCACATTTGGCTTTGCATGAAGGATAAAAGCAGCCGTGACGGCGTATTTCTTCTTTTGGTGAGTTGCCTACCCAGAATTCAGCCATTGCAATAGGTCGGTAGCTGTTGGTATAGGCATATTGAAGTAGCTTCGGGGCTGCACATTCTCCAGTACCTGCAGGCGGAGTGTGTTGTGGCGTGTCGGCAAAAATTTCGCATAAGTCGCGACACTCACCATGTGCATTAAGCATTTTGAAATGTCGGAAAATGCGTTCTTGAAGTTTAGTACTGCGATTTTGGCGTTCAGCTTTTAGCTCATTGATGTGTCGATCGTGAGATACTAGTTTGTTCTTCAGAAAATCCAAGTTCTTGTTCCAACGGTTTTGAATTCGTTTAAGTTCAGCCTTTTGGAATTGGCTTTCGGCAATAAGGGTTGTGTCGTCAAGTCCTTGAAGGCGAGCATTATCGCGTTTAGCCTTCGCCTCTTTCATGAAACTCTTGTAGCTGTCTATGGCTTTTTTTGCGTCGCATTGCATTATGAATAGATGCTCCATTATGGCTTTGCGTTCACTGCTGTCCAACTCGTTGTTAATCTCATTGTTGATTGCCGATATCGCATCTTCTTCTAAGCGGAAAAAGCCTTTTTCGGAGAGTAAATCATATACAGCAGGCACAAAGTATGGATGGTTGTTGCTATGCGCTAGATTTCCCGAAAATGCAGCAAGAAAACCTATCTCATTTTCTTTCTCAACCACGAGTACCCCTATCATTTTGCCTCGTTTTAGCTCTTTTTGCCATTCCTCATGCAAATGAAGATGATTTTGAACATATTCGGCAGCTTTTATGCATAATGGGTGAGGGGTATAATGAAACGGAAATGTGAATTGCTGTGGTAACTCAATTCCTTTCATTTCTTCATCTGTAAATATGTGAAATTTCTTATCCTTCATTCTTAACACAAAGATAAGAAAACAATTTGTGTTGTTAAGGGGATTTTGTATTTTTGTGAAGAATATAAGACGATAATTATGGCGAAAAAAGCAGATGTAAAGTATGTGGCTGAGTGTCGCAATTTTTTAGCCGGTATTGCTACACAACCGGATGTGATAAAGGTGAGTCAAGGTGTGATGATGAAATATCTTGAACATGGCACAGGAAATGTGAAGCCACGTTCCAATAATGTAGTTATGGTTAAATATTGCGGTACGCTGATTGATGGCACCGAATTTGATTCCAACATGAATGATGGATATCCTGCGGCATTCCGATTGAAAGACTTGATTACAGGTTGGCAAATAGTACTTACACAAATGGTTGTCGGTGATAAGGTTATGGTGTATATTCCTTCTGAAATGGGATACGGAGACCGAAAAGAAGGTAATATTCCCGGAGGTTCAACTCTTATCTTTGAAATATACCTTGAAGGTGTAATGTAGTTTTATTATTTTATGGGTGCTGAATTTAGTACTTGTTTTGCTTGTTCTAAGTCGCTGCGAAACACCAATACTCGTACCATACCATAATTAATGGGTGCCAAACTCAATACATTGGACATAATCTCATTGGTAAGCATTGCTTGGATACCGTTAGTCTCTAGTACGCCTTTTATCATACTTGCTTCAATTGTATTTTCATATTCTCCTAATACAACTAAATCTTCTTTATCTTTCATAATTGTAATTTTATCAATTCGACTTATGTTATAGTACAAATATAACGACTTTAACGGTAAAAAAGTTACGAAACATTGCAAAAAATCCTTTTTTCTGAAAAAAGAAGTAAAAAACTGTTGACAAACGCTTTTTGAGGTTGTATTTTTGCAGTAAAATAGGCTTTGTAGGCGTTTCTGTGTTGTAAATGGAAGAAAAAAAATCGAAAATATCATATTTCAGTGCCAATATCACACCTATTATAAGTGTGTCGCTTGTCTTATTGCTTCTTGGTGTTGTTGCATTACTTGGAATAGCGACAAATACGCTTACTACATACGTAAAAGAGAATATTGGTTTTGATGTGGTTGTTGATAACAATGCTTCACAGCAAGAAATAGATGAGTTGAAGCAGTATTGGTTGAAAGCTCCATATGTAAATAGTGTGAAATATATTTCAAAAGAAGACGCTTTGCGTTCATGGGAACAGGATACCGGTGAAAATCTAATGGAAGTCATCGGAGTGAATCCGTTAAGTGCTGAATTTGAAATAAGAGTGAAAGCACAATATGTGAGTGTTGACAGCTTGAATAAGATAGAATATGAATTGAAAAATAATTCGGCAATAGAAAGCATACAAATGCATAAAGACGTGGTTGAGCAGATAAATAATAATGTTCAGCGTGTTATGCTGGTTCTTGTGGTTATTTTGTTGATGTTGGTAATAATATCATTTGTTCTTATAAATAATACAGTGCGTCTTGCCGTGTATTCACGACGTTTTATCATTCATACGATGAAATTGGTTGGTGCTACACCCGGATTTATTCGTCGACCATTTGTGCTGACAAACGTTCTTAACGGAATAATAGCTTCTTTTATAGCGGTGGCAGTCCTTGCAGGATGTGTATATTATGTGTTTAATACCAATCCTGATTATATCGGGCTTGTTGATATGATTCATATATGGACTGTATTTGGAGCATTGATTGTATTAGGTGTATTGATGTGTGCGATTGCTGCCACTCTTGCAACCAATCGCTTTATCAGCCTAAACTATGATGAATTGTTTACGAAATAAGAAAAATAAATAAATTATGGCAATAAAAAGTAATACTGCAAACGGAAATAAAGAGAAAAAAACGACAATTGATTATAATTCGTTTCCATTGGCTCCTGCTAATTTTATACGTATGGCAATTGCCGGTGTCCTCATTGTTGTAGGTTTTCTGCTTATGGCGGGAGGCGCCAATGAAGGAGATGTGTTTAACCCAGACATTTTCAGTACACGTCGAATTATAGTGGGACCGACTATAGCTTTTGTCGGTTTCGTGTATATGGCATTTGCAATAAATTATAAAAAGAGAAAAACAGAAAATAAAGAAGAATAATAAGGGTATTGGGAAATATGAATATTTTTGAAACAATCATTATTGCTATTGTGGAGGGATTAACCGAATTCCTTCCGGTGTCCTCTACAGGACACATGATTATTGCCCAAAATTTATTGGGAGTGGAAAGCACCGATTTTGTAAAAGCATTTACTTTTATAATACAGTTTGGAGCTATATTATCGGTTGTGGTATTATATTGGAAACGTTTTTTTCAATTAAACAGAGAACCTGTTTCAGACAGTGCTTCAGGTTTAAAGAAATTTCTTCATAAATATGATTTTTATTGGAAATTATTTGTGGCATTTATCCCTGCCGCCGTATTGGGCTTGTTATTCAGTGATATGATTGATGCAATGCTTGAAAAAGTGGAGGTGGTCGCAATTACGCTTATCGTAGGTGGTGTTTTTATGCTGTTTTGTGACAAAATATTTAATAAAGGAAGTGAGAAAACCGAACTTACCGAAAAACGTGCCTTTATGGTGGGATTATTCCAGTGTATCTCAATGATACCCGGAGTGTCTCGTTCAATGGCAACGATAGTGGGAGGTATGTCACAAAAAATGACACGTAAAGCTGCAGCAGAATTTTCATTTTTCTTGGCAGTACCGACAATGTTTGCAGCGACTGTTTATAAATTATATAAATTGTTGAGTGATGGCGGAACTGCGATTATTATGGATAATATGACGACGCTTATCGTGGGAAATGTTGTAGCATTTATAGTAGCATTGCTTGCCATTAAATTCTTTATAAGTTTCGTTACAAAGTATGGATTCAAGGCTTTTGGTTGGTATCGCATTATAGTAGGCGGTATTATACTTATAATGTTGATGACCGGTCATAACTTAACAATTATGTAATGGATTTCCTAAAAGGCGAAATTTTCTATATCGATAAACCTTATGGTTGGACTTCGTTTGCTGTGGTAGGTAAATTACGTTATCACATAAGTAAACGTATCGGTGTGAAAAAAATAAAAGTGGGACATGCCGGAACACTAGACCCTCTGGCGAGTGGCGTTTTGGTGATTTGTACCGGAAAAGCAACGAAACGTATTGATGAACTGCAAGCTGGAGTTAAAGAATATATTGCTGAAATAAAATTGGGAGCAACAACTCCGTCATTTGATCTTGAAACCGAGATTGATGCTACTTACGAATGGGAACATATAACAAGAGAGAAAGTAGAGGAGGTTTTGCAAACTCAATTCGTTGGATGTATAGAACAGGTTCCTCCTGCATATTCTGCATGTAAAATCAATGGGAAACGAGCATATAAAATGGCTCGTAAAGGAGATGACGTAGAACTTAAAGCCAAAACACTTATTATTAACGAGATTGAGGTGCTTGAACTTGATGGACCGAAACTTGTGGCGCGAGTGGTGTGTGGTAAAGGTACATATATAAGGGCGTTGGCACGAGATATAGGTTTGGCTTTAGGTAGTGGAGCTCATCTAACCGGTTTACGTCGCACTCAAGTAGGTAATGTGAGAGTGGAGAATTGCATGACTGTTGAAGATGCTATAAATATAATAAAAACGACAGAAGTCGTTTTACCTGAGAAACTTGGAGATTAAGAGATTGGAAATAATATAAATACAGATATAAGATGAAGTTATCGGAATTTAAATTCAAATTGCCGGAGGAATTGATAGCAACACATCCTGCACCGGTAAGAGACGAATCCAGATTGATGGTTTTGCACAAAAAGGATGGTAGTATTGAACATAAAGTTTTTAAAGAAATTCTTGAGTATTTTGATGAAAACGATTTATTTGTGTTCAATGACACTCGTGTTTTTCCTGCAAAACTTTATGGAAACAAAGAAAAAACCGGTGCAAAAATAGAAGTATTCATGTTGCGTGAACTTAATAGCGAACATAAATTATGGGATGTGCTTGTTGAACCGGCTCGAAAGATAAGAATCGGTAACAAATTGTATTTTGGTCTAGATGACTCGATGGTTGCTGAAGTTATTGATAATACAACCTCCAGAGGTCGTACATTGAGATTTTTGTATGATGGAGATCATGACGAATTTAAGGCAAATTTGTTCGCATTGGGAAATACTCCATTGCCATATTATATCAAGCGAGAGCCGGAAGAAGATGATGCAGAACGCTATCAATGTATTTTTGCAAAAAATGAGGGAGCCGTTGTTGCTCCTGCCGCAGGATTGCATTTTAGTCGTGAGTTGTTGAAACGAATGGAAATAAGAGGGGTTAATTCGGGATTCTTGACTCTTCACTCCGGTTTGGGTAATTATCGTGAAATAGATGTGGAAGATTTAACCAAACATCGTATGGACTCAGAACAAATGGATGTTAGTGAGGAGTTGGTAGAACTTGTGAATAAGACTAAAGACGCTGAAAAGAAAGTATGTGCAATCGGTACATCGACAATGCGCGCTATTGAAAGTACTGTGGCGATGAATGGTCATATTAAGCCATATACAGGATGGACCAATAAATTTATATTCCCGCCGTATGATTTTACCGTATGTAATGCAATGGTAAGTAATTTCCATATGCCGTATTCGGTAATGCTTATGATGGTTGCTGCATTTGGAGATTACGAACAAGTAATGAATGCCTATAATGTGGCGGTAAAGGAAAAATATCGCTTTGGTGCATACGGAGATGCGATGTTGATTATTGATTAAACATTTTAAGAAAGATAAAAAGCCGAGAGTTTTTTCTCGGCTTTTTTTATGGTTTATTTTTTTAGTGGTTGCCAAGTGTAGTTGTATGAAGTGTGGCGTCGACTTTTAAACCTATAATAAAGGTTTACAATAGGGCTGATAAGGGCAAATATAGGAATCGTAAACAAAAGTTTGCGAGAAGATAATAAAGCTGCCGTTTTTCGGTATAATATAATCTGTGAAATGCTGAAAATTATAGCTGTTATTATAGGAATAGCTAAAGCAATCAAATTCGTATAATCCAGTATAATAATACTGCCCATAATAGCTACGTTAAGGAAAGATATAGTACTCTTGACTGCATCTAATGCGAATGCAGAGGAATGAATTTTACGTTCAGTAAATAAATGACGTAGTTTAAGTGTCTCAAACATTCTATCCGGATTTTCATAATGGGTGAGCATTGTACTTTCCGGAGTGATTTCAACTTTTGTATTGTTATGAGTAGCGATTTCATTAACAAAAATATCGTCTTCTCCATAATGTAAATGCATGGAATGAGAGAATCCTTTATTCATGAAAAATATCTCTTTGCGATAAGCTAGATTATCACTTGTCCCACGATAAGGCTTACGACAGATGGCTTGTACTAAATATTTAACTGAACTACATAGAGTTAAATAGGAACGTAATAAATTCCATTTTTTTGTGTCGGCATTTTCTGCTATGTGAGAATATCCTATAACAACATCGGCTCCTGCTCGGAAGTGTCTGGCAATTGAAGAAATCCATTTATTGGATTGTGGACGACAATTTGAATTAGTTATTATAATTATATTATATTTTGCAGCTTTAAGGCCTATCGTTAATGCTAATTTTTTGCGAGATAGATTTCGTGCATCGGTGGGTATGTAAGTGTAACGCAAGCTTTTATGCTCTAGTGATAGGCGATCGATAAAATCGTTTATGGCTTCATTCTTTCCATCGTTTACTACGATTATTTCAAATAATGGATAGTCTTGATCTATTATAAATGGAAGATTCTGAATCAAATCGCGTGTGTTGTTATCGGAAAAAACAATAACAGAAACACCATCGGATTCGCTATAATTAGATTCTTTATTGAGTTGACTTAAGCTCTCTGACTCTTTTATGGATTTTCTTAAACTATATAGATTATAATATTTCCATAGAATTAAAATTATTGAAAATAGTAGAGAAATCCCGGACAGGATGAGAATGGTAGGAGTAATATTGAATGAAATATACATAAAAGTCGTATCTTTGCACTGAGATAATAAATAATGTTTGTAGAATGAAGATAATACCTTCAAAGCATACAAATTTACGAAAGTTAATATAAACAAGGTAAAGAAATCTTATGAAATTTATTAACAGGGTAAAATAATATTTATCCTTTGTAATAAACCTTTAAATTATACGTTATTATTATTAAAGAATTTAATGCGATGAATATTAGATCAGTATATGTTGTCCTAATAATAGGGGTATTAAGTGTATGTGGTGTGGCATGTACATCTTCAAAAGGGAGTCTTACTTATTTCCAAAATATCGATAGTATTTCAATTAATGAGGGTATTGGAAGTAATGAGTATAGTGTTAAGGTTGTTCCCGATGATGAATTGAAAATTGTGATAACATCACAAGTACCTGAAGCTACAGCACCGTATAATTTGCCTTTGGCTAACTATGCTACAGCAACGGAATTATCTTCTACCACATCTCCTGCTATACAAACTTATACAGTAGATAAAACGGGTAATATAATTTTACCTGTTTTGGGTAAAATAAATGTGAAAGGAAAAACAACCGATGAAATATCAGAACAAATAAAGTCATTGGTGGAAAAAGATGTTAAGGACCCTTATGTTACGGTAAAACTATGTGGGTTTAGAGTAAATGTTTTAGGAGAAGTTTTAGAACCGGGAGCTAAAACCTCAACAAAGGAACGCTATTCAATCCTAGATGCAATAGCCGATGCGGGAGATTTAACAGAATATGGGAAACGTGAGAATGTTTTGTTAATTCGAGAGATTGATGGGGTTAAAAAACAAGTCAGATTGAATTTGAATGATGCTAAATTGCTGGAATCTCCATATTTTTATCTTCAACAGAATGACATTGTTTATATTGAACCAAATAAGATAAAAAAGGATAATTCAAAGTACAATCAACAGAATAGTTATAAATTAAGCGCTATTTCTACGGTAGTGAGTGCTGTTTCGGTAATAGCTTCGTTAATAATAGCTTTAACAGTTAAATAATATCAGGTGCTGAGTATCAATAAAATATATTGTTGGTTATTTGTTTTTGCCTTATTGATACAGATACCTAGTATTCATCTAATGAAATTTTTAGATGAATTACTTGCTTTTTTTATGATGTGCTTGGTGTTTCTTGACGTCATTATAAACAAGCAATACAAGAAATATAAGTTGTTGTGGATTGTAATTGGTATAATGACTTTTTATGCGGTATATTCTTTGATTTGGGTGTCATATAATACACCAAGGGCTATATTACAGGATTTTATTGTGCAACTAAAACCATTTTGTTATTTCTTTGTGAGTTATGCTTTGGTACCAAAGTTTGATTATAAGATAAGGTTTATTATTAAGAAAATATGTATCTTAAATGTTTTAGTTGTATTATTTTGTATAGTAACTGGGTTGGTACCTGATGTGTTATTTCATGTATTATATATAGGACTTATTGCTGTGGTATCATTTTTAGCATATTTGTATAGTTCTGTAGATCGAAATGGTCAAATATCAAGAAATGATATTATCATATTACTTCTTCTTTTAACGATAGGTTTAGCAGGAACTAGAACAAAATTTTATGGAGAGTTTATAATAGCTTTATATTTATTGTTTGTATATCGACCTGGTATAATGAAAGAAATAAAGATGAAACATATACTTTCATTAATTTCAGTAGTTGTATTAGTTATAGTTGTTGCATGGAATAAAATTGATTATTATTTCATTAGTGGTGGGCAAGATTTTCAGATGTTTGATGAGGATATGATGTCTTCTTTTGCACGACCGGTATTATATGTTAGTATGTTTGTGTTGCTAGGAATACATCCGTTTTTTGGAAGTGGACTCGCTTCGTTTGGAACGTATGCATCATCTACATCTGTTAATTATGCAGGAACGTATGCTACATTAGGTATAGATAAAGTATGGGGGTTATCTGATTATTATGATGCTTTTATTTGTGATGCATTTTACCCAAGTTTAGCACAGTTTGGTGTGATTGGAATAATAATATTTGTTGCTTTTTTTATTTGGATTTATAGAAGATTAGAATTAACATTATATCTTGATGGTAAGATTCTATATACGGTTGGAATGGTGGCTATTGTCGTAATAATTATAGAAAATATTGCTGCGACAACCTTTAATCAAGGTGCTGGTGCAATGTGTATGATGATTCTAGGATGTTTAGTATCGAAATATAAAGATATAACAAAAGAACAAGAAACAGAGATGAAAAAAATGCCTTATAAAGAAAAAGGTGCTTTGGATTATATAAGAGAATAAAAAATCTGGAATATGGAAAATGATAAAATTGATTTGAGAAAGTATATAGTTGCGCTAAAACGAGGATGGATTTGGGGGCTGATTTTCTTTGTCGTAATATTTGGATTAGCTGTGACATATTGTATTATTAAAATGCCTCAATATGATTCTACAGCGATGATGCTCATTGAGAATGATAGTGATAATTCAAGTCGTTCAATGGGTGGTGGTATGGCAAGTTTAATGAGAACGTTCTCTATTGGTGGATTTGGAAGTTCTTCAATAGATAATGAACTTGTTATAGTTAAATCAAATGCTGTTAAAAGAGCTGTTTCATCTAGATTAGGTTTAAATCGTACTTATGTAGAGAAAAAAGGGTTGAAAAAAGAATTTTTATATAAAAATTCTCCTGTATTAGTGGAAGCTCCAAATCAATTGTTTGATACATTACAGACTTCATTTAAAATAAGAGTGGAGATGAAAGGTGATAAAGCTGATATTTCAGCATCAAAAGGTCGTTTTGGAGGTTCTCTAGCTTCAAAAGAAGGTACAGAGTTGCCGTGTTCATTTGAAACACCTTATGGTACGTTTCAAATAATAAAAACAGACTTTTATAAGTCTGGAGAAAATCGAACTATTGATGTGATGATTTCCGGTGATGATATTGTTTCTGCTGGTTTGGATGATAAGATTTTAAGTGTTGATTATAGAAATAAAAAAGCAGATATAGTTGAATTGAAAATACTTGATGTTAGTAAAGAAAGAGGGCGTGATATCTTGAATGCTTTGATGTCTCTATATAATGAAAAAAGAAAAGGAAGAAGAAACGAGACTGCAACTGCAGAAGTTGAATTTCTTGATGAACGTATATCTCAATTAGGGGTACAATTAAATATAGCTGAGGATAAAGTCGCTTCTTTTAAGAGTGGAAATAATTTAATTGATATAGGAACTGAGGCTTCATTGTTGATTCATCAAGATAAGAAAACTGATGATGAAATATTGTCAATGAATATCCAAAGAACTATGTTAGAAGATATCATGAAACAATTAACTAATCCAGAAAAGAAATATTCGTTGATACCGATGGCTGAAACTCTCGGTGATGGTGGAGCTGCTGCAGTTATAGGTAATTATAATGCTTTGATATTAAAACGTTTGGAAGTGAGTAAATCTGCCAAATCTGATAATATAGTGCTGAAAAGCCTTACAGAGCAAATTGATGCTTTGCGTAAAACTGCAATTGAACACGTTCATAGAACTCTTGATAATTTACAAATAAAATATGCAAGTGCTATTAAGGAAAATAGTAAATATAAAGGACGATTAAATACTTTGCCTAAATACGAACAAGAATATGTTGATTTAATGCGTGATAAAGAATTGAAAAATGCTTTATATATGTTCTTGCTTGAAAAGCGTGAAAGTGCAATGTTGAAGTTAAACAATAGCCAAGAATTAGGGTTCGTTTTTGAACCTGCTTATTCTGCAATAAAACCAAGTATGACAAAAACTTATGTAGTGCTTGGGGTAGGTTTTGTTATATCGTTGCTTTTAGGTCTTTCTCTATCATTGATTATAGGTCTTAAAAAATCGTGATAATGGGAAATTAATTGGTTAAAATTATTGTTTTTTATTTGAGGATTTGGGTGATTATATTATATATGTTTTGTCCCATTTCTTTCTCGTTGAGTTTTTCTTTAACATAAGATGAGTTCTCATTACCCATGTTTATGAGAGTTTGTTTGTTTGTGTTAATCATTGTGGTTAATGCGTTTCTCATATCGTCTATGTCGTAAGGTTTGATTTTTATTATACCTGTTGCTTCTGAAATATAATCAATTGTACTTGTCGTTTCCGAAACGATAAGAGGTTTTTTTAATGCCATAGATTGTAGAATTGTCATTTGTCCATAGGAATACATATATTCAGGTAATGGTACAACAACAAAAGAACATTTGTTAATACGTTCAATTAATTCATTTAACGGTATAGCATCCTCAAATATAATATTTTTTACAGATGAAAACTCTTTAGCTAATTTGGTGTCTCCTATTATATGTAACTTGAAATCTGTATTCTTTATTTGGCAAAAAGCTTGACATAATGTCTTATAATCACGTTTTATTTTACCGAAACTGATGATCGTTTTATTTATGTTTTTATTAGAGCTAAATGAATTGAAATAGCTGACATCAGTTCCAAATGGAATAAATTTTACATTTCTTGCTTGTTGAGGATAATACTTATTGTAAAAGTTTATCTGTCTTGATGAATGAACAATAATATTAGGACATTTTCGTAATATAAAACGTAATATAGGAATTTCTATATAATTTATGCGAGAACTATTAAGTCCTCCTATGTCAAACATTAAATGTGTTGGTTTCTTTTTGCAAAAAGAAACGAGTAGTTCATAGAATAGACCACTCTGTGCGCCATGCGAAATGACAATGTCATAATTGTTGCGTTTAAGAAATGCTTTAAATGGCTGAAGTAAATAGATATGTAATTTTTTTTCTAAAAATTGGAACCATGATTTTTTACCAATATCAATAATGTCAACATGAGTTCCTTTTGGGAAATATTTGAAAAACCAATAGCTTTGTCCTTTTATATATTTATCCGGAGCTTGAATTGTAGGAATATCATTTGTTAAATGAATGATATTCCAATTAGGAATAAATAGTATTTTAAGTTGTTTATTTTCCATATATGCAAAAATACGACAAATGTTATTCTGGGCAAATTAAATTTAAGAAAAATATGCGAAACATAGAAAAACTACGTTATAATTACATGAAGAAACGTGTTTTACTTGTTAATAAGTTCTATTATGCTCGTGGTGGAGACTGCATTTGTACTCTTAATCTTGAGTCTTTGTTGAAATCTCATGGTTATGAGGTGGCTATATATGCCATGAAGTATTCAGAAAATTTTCAGAGTAAGTGGGAAGGGTATTTTGCTTCTGAAGTGAACTTTTCGGGTGGAATCGGTAATAAAATGACAGCAGCTAAGCGTTTGTTGGGCTGTGGTGATATAATAAAGTCATTTAAGAAAATTCTTGATGATTTTCATCCTGATGTAGTGCATTTGCAAAATATTCACAGCTATTTGTCTCCAATAGTAGCTAAAATGTCAAAAGAAGGTGGTGCAAAGGTCGTTTGGACGTTACATGATTATAAACTATTATGTCCGTCTTATTCTTGTTTGCGTGACGGAAAACCTTGCGAATTATGTTATACGGATAAAACTCAAGTTCTAAAGAAACGTTGTATGAAAGATAGCCTAGTGGCTAGTGTACTTGCATATCTTGAGGCTTTACGTTGGAATAGAGATTGGTTGGAACGTTATGTAGATGCATTTGTATGTCCGAGTAGTTTTATGGCACAGAAGATGGAACAAGGAGGCTTCAATAAGTCAAAACTACATGTGATTTGTAATTTTGTTGACCCGGTGAAACTTGATGTATTGAATTGTTCAAGTAAAAATGAAAGGAAAGATTATTCTTTGTATGTAGGTAGATTATCTCCTGAAAAAGGTGTTGAAACGCTTTTAGATGTTGCCGCAAGTTTGCCTTATAAATTGAAAATAGCCGGAGGAGGACCGCTAAAAGAGGAATTAGAAGCTAAATACAAAGATTGTTCAAATATAGAATTTTTAGGTCATTGTAATGCACAACAAGTGGTGGAAGTGTTGTCGGAGGCAAGTTTTTCTGTCGTACCATCTGAGTGGTATGAAAACAATCCGTTGAGTGTGATAGAATCTTTATGTGCAGGAACGCCTGTTTTAGGAGCAAATATTGGTGGAATACCCGAATTGATCGAGAACGGAACGACCGGATTCATATTTGAGTCGGGTAATAAAATTGAGATGAAAGTTGCAATAAAGAAAGCCTTCCAAAATAAATGGAAAAACTCCGAAATAAAGAAAAAATCAATTGAACGTTTTTCTCCTGAAAAATATTTTCTGTTAATAGAAGATATTTATAAATAAATATCGAAATGATATAATAATATGTTTTGTCATTCGTTATAAAATAAGACAAAAAGTATAGGAATGGCAAGAATTTTACCAACGGATGCTTCCATAATATTGACTTACCGTTGTCCGATGCAATGTAAGATGTGTAATATATGGAAGAATCCTACTGATATAAAGTGTGAGATAAAACCTGAAGATTTACAGTGTTTACCCCAATTAAAATTTATAAATTTAACTGGTGGTGAACCGTTTATACGTGAAGACTTAGATGAAATTGTACGCGTTTGTTATACAAAAAGTCCACGTATCGTGATTTCTACTTCAGGTTGGTATGAAGATAGAGTTATCAAGTTAGCTAAGAAATACCCTAAAATTGGGATTCGTATATCAATAGAGGGATTGTCTCAGAAAAATGATGAATTGCGTGGTCGTGAAGGAGGTTTTGATAAAGGTCTTCGTACATTGTTGAGGTTGAAGGAAATGGGTTTGAAAGACATTGGTTTTGGCTGTACTGTAAGTAATAATAATAGTCATGATATGTTATCGCTTTATCAATTGTCTAAATCACTTGGTATGGAGTTTGCAACGGCTTCATTTCACAATTCTTATTATTTTCATAAAGAAGATAATATTATAACCAATAAAGATGAAGTGTGTAATAATTTTAAAACCCTCATTGAATGGCAATTACAAGAGAATCATCCGAAGTCATGGTTTAGGGCTTATTTCAATATGGGATTGATAAACTATATTGAAGGTAATCGTAGAATGTTACCTTGTGAAGCGGGTACTGTGAATTTCTTTATTGATCCATGGGGTGAAGTATATCCATGTAATGGAATGGAAGAAAAATTTTGGAAAGGTTCTATGGGTAATATACATGATTATGATGATTTTATGATATTATGGAATAGCGAACAAGCTGAAAAGGTTCGTGCAAATGTGCGTAAATGTCCAAAAAATTGTTGGATGGTTGGAACTGCTTCACCGGTAATGAAAAAGTATATTATGCATCCTGCAAAATGGGCGCTAAAAAATAAATTACGCAGTTTATTAGGTAAATCAATTTGTATAGATAAAAAATGGTGTGACGTTGGGCAAGATCCTTGTCAAGGTGATTTGAGGGACGTTTTATAACATAAAAATATTATTTATGAAAGTTGTGGTTATCGGAACTCGAGGTATTCCAAATATTCAAGGAGGTGTGGAAACTCATTGTGAAGAATTATATCCTCGTTTAGTTCGGTTAGGGTGTGACATAACCATAATGCGTCGTTCTTGTTATATATCACAAGAAAATAAAATAATAGATTATAAGGGAGTAAAATTAATGGACGTTTTTGCTCCTCATAAAAAATCTCTTGAAGCAATAGTGCATTCGTTGTTGTGTGTGATGAAAGCAAGGTTGCTTAATCCGGATATAGTACATGTTCATGCGATAGGTCCCGGTTTATGTATTCCTTTTGCTCGTTTGTTGGGATTGAAGGTCGTGAGTACAAATCATGGTCCTGACTATGATCGTAAAAAATGGGGCAGACCGGCTAAAATCATGCTCCGCTTAGGAGAATGGTGTCAAGCGCATTTTAGTAATGAAGTGATAGTAATATCTCATGTGATTGAAAATATTCTGTCCTCTAATTATTCAAGAAAAGATACAAATCTGATTTTTAATGGAGTACCAATTCCAACAAAGGCAAATACGGATAATTATATACAATCCTTAGGTTTAAAATCTCAAAAATATATACTTGCGTTAGGACGATTTGTTGAGGAGAAAGGGTTTCATCATCTTATAGAGGCATGGAAGCATGTTGGTGAAAAGAATAATTTTAAGTTAGTAATAGCAGGTGATGCAGATCACGAAGATGAATATTCACGTTATTTGAAATCTTTAGCTGTTGATAATGATGTAATTTTAACTGGATTTATAAAAGGCTCTAAATTAAATGAAATATTAACACATGCCGGTCTCTTTGTTTTACCATCTTCTCATGAAGGTCTTCCTATATCGTTATTGGAAGCTATGAGTTATAATATAGATACACTCGTAAGTGATATTCCGGCGAATAAATTGTCTGCCCTAAATGATAATGATTTTTTTAAATGTGGAGATATCTGTGATTTAACTGAAAAAATACAAACAAAAATTGCACATGTACAGAATAATCGTATTTATGATTTAACTCCATATAATTGGGATATGATAGCTCTCCAAACATTGGAGGTGTATAACAAAACGTTGAAATAAGATTTAATATGCAATAATCTAATATTGATTATTTATACTAAATGAAACACTCCGATAAGTTTTGCTTATCGGAGTGTTTCATGTTTTCTTATAATATGTTTAATATTCTATATTATAATACGCTTGAAAGATTGAATTTAGAGAATTCTTTATCGTTCTTAGCACGTTCTGCATAATTGTTATCCAACTTAATTGCTTGACGAAGGTTTGATGTAACCATTTGTTCGTTGTTAGTGCGAGCACCAAGAATAGCCATCAAATAGTAAGTTGTTGCGTCTGGCTTTTCAACAGAAGCAAGAGCTGTCTTAGCAGCGTTGTAGTCTTTCTTAAGAATGTAAGCAAGAGCAGCATTGTTGCTGTTAGAGCCGGTCATTGTGCTCTTAGCAGCGTTGATATCACCCTTGTTGATGTATAGAACACCAAGTGCGTCGTTAAGTTCATCTACACCTGCAGCGTTGCCGAATTTTTCATTAGCTTTATCATAATCCTTATCAAGAAGAGCAATTAGACCTTGATTCATTTGAACCTGCTTACTGTTAGGATTTAAACTTGCAGCTTTGTTGAAATTATTTTTTGCAGCATCATAGTCTCCATCAATAAATTGACACATACCTAGATTGTTGAATGTACGATAATCATTTGGATATTGACTTGCTGCAGTTGAATAGATTTCAGCACGCTTATTATTGTCTTCTGTAAGAGTAGCTGCATAAAGTAGTTCATCTACCGATAAACTCTTAGGATCGCTTGCGTATGCTTCTTGAATTTCTTTGTCACTCTTACCAATAACTTCAATTGTTGCTGTTAAGCGAGAATAACGAAGTTGTGGAAGAATTTGTTGTGCTAATTGATCGAATACAGAAGATAGGTTACGAATTTCACGTTCACGTTCTTCAGGATCTTTATACATAGAAAGAACGCTTAAGATTAGATCTTTGTCTTGAATGTTACTTTCTGATACAAGTTTCTTGAAACCTTCCCAATCTTGGGCTGTGAAATCAGATGTTAAATTACCATATTCTTCGATATCATTATCTTGTAATGTTTTGTCAAGATATTTTTTTGTGTTTTTCTCACGACCTTCAGCAATACGAGTATTTAATTTTACACCACCGTCAGGAGAAGCATAAGATGAAATGTTAATTTCACGAATTTGGCGATGTGCATCCTCGCTAGCTTCTTGAACAGCTCCATTGAATTCTTTCATTGCTGCAGTATTGATTTGATCTGCACGTACATTAGTTTGGTTGATAAGGAACATAATGTCTGCTTCGATCTTTTCTTCGATTACCTTTTGGAAATCATCTGTAGTAAGAGCCGGTTGAACTGTTGCTACACTTGCAAGAGTTGATGTTGCAATTACACCTTCTGCAACTTTAACACGTGGTAAAACATAAGTTTTGTTTCCTTGTTTTACATTGAAATCAAGCCAAAGGTTACTTTTTATCATTTCCGGTTCGTAAACATAGCTTACAGGAAGAGTTACTGTTGCTCCTGTTTCGTAAGGAACAACTTGATTGTTGCCTCTTACCTTTTCTCCTTGAAGAACTAGAGGTGTTCCTGCGGCTTCTTTATCTCCATATACCAAATATGGAGTTACGGTTACTTCTGCATTCTTTTGGAAATACTTTGCAGGGATTTGTCCTGTAATGGTTGCAGGAACTACAGAACCTTCTACTTCAAGAGGAGAAGGGTTAACATTAAAGTTGTCGCTAGACAATTGTGTCAATTGCTTGCTACAGCTAGTTCCTAATATAACTGCTGTGCAAAAAGATAATGCGATGAAAAATTTTCTGTTCATTTCTTATTTTATTTAAATGTTTGTATCAAATTTACAATCCCACCTATGGTAGGTACATAATCTTTGCAAAGATATTGTTTAATTATTGAATATATTTATAGTTTAACATTTTTTTACTACAAATAGGTCGCTTTTATTATGTGTGAAGGTTTTCTTGGAGTTGCCCGAATTCAATCTTTTGGAGAATATGGCTTTTTGTCGTACCTTTGTACGGTTAAAATGTATTGATTAATAAAGAAAAAACAATAAAATATTATGGCACTTCAATGTGGTATTGTAGGACTTCCTAATGTGGGTAAGTCAACTCTTTTCAACTGTTTGTCGAATGCAAAAGCACAATCGGCTAATTTCCCTTTTTGTACAATTGAACCAAATGTTGGTGTAATAACTGTTCCCGATGAACGTTTAAATAAACTTGCCGAGCTTGTAAATCCTCAAAAGATAGTTCCTACTACTGTTGAAATCGTTGATATTGCCGGTCTCGTAAAAGGAGCCTCTAAAGGTGAAGGACTTGGAAATAAATTCCTTGCCAATATCCGTGAGACAGATGCAATTATCCATGTACTTCGTTGTTTTGATGATGATAATATTACTCACGTTGATGGTTCGGTTGACCCTGTTCGTGATAAAGAGATTATAGATTATGAACTTCAGTTAAAGGACCTTGAAACGGTGGATAGTCGCATTGCGAAAGTTCAAAAACAGGCTCAAACCGGAGGGGATAAGAATGCGAAGCTCGCTTATGGTGTACTTGTTCGTGTGAAAGAAGCTTTGGAACAAGGTAAATCTGCGCGTACTATAGAATTTGAATCAAAAGATGAGCAAAAATGTTTCCGTGAACTGTTTTTGCTTACGGCTAAACCGGTTCTTTATGTATGTAACGTTGATGAAAATAGTGCTGTTAAAGGCAATAAATATGTGGAACAAGTTCGAGAAGCCGTAAAAGATGAGGGTGCAGAAATTTTAATTCTTGCAGCAAAGACAGAAAGCGAAATTGCCGAATTTGAAACGTATGAAGAACGCCAAATGTTCCTTGATGAAATGGGGCTTGAAGAATCGGGTGTGAACCGTCTTATTCGTGCTGCTTATAAGTTGCTGGATCTTGAAACATTCTTAACAGCCGGACCTCAAGAGGTTCGTGCTTGGACTTATCGTAAAGGTAGTAAAGCTCCGCAATGTGCAGGTGTTATTCACACCGATTTTGAAAAAGGGTTTATTCGTGCCGAAGTAATAAAATATGAAGATTATGTTACCTTAGGTAGTGAAGCTGCTGTCAAGGAAGCCGGAAAGATGAACGTTGAAGGTAAGGAATATGTAGTGCAAGATGGAGATATAATGCACTTCCGCTTCAATGTGTAAGAAAAAGTTGCATAAGTTTTGTTATAATAGCGAAATTACATTATCTTTGTTGTTAATATAAACAACTAGATATTAGCGCAATATGAAATCTACACAAGAAGTTCTTAACCTATTGCGTGAGTTTAAGCGTACATCAGGTGAAAAATACGGAATAGAGAAGTTGGCTTTATTCGGCTCGGTTGCTCGTGGAGAACAGCGTGAGGATAGCGATATTGATGTGTGTGTGAAGCCAAACAGACCAATTGATTTTTTTGTTTTACAGGATATCCAAGAAGAATTGGAAATCCTGTTTAATAGAAAAGTTGATTTGTTGACTTTTCATGGGAATATGCGACGTTTTTTTCGTTTTACAATAGATAGAGATGCGATTTATGTATAAGAAATATGAATTAATCGATTTACTACGTTTCGTTGAGCGGCAAATAGTTTTCACGATAGAATCTACTAAGGATGTGAAAACTTATATGGATTTTATGGATTCTATGCAAGCCACAATATTGTTTAATTCCACATGTATGTGTTTGCAATCTATTGGAGAAACAATAAAACAAGTAGATGATAAAACGAAACATAAACTATTTGCTCTTTATCCTGAAACTCCATGGAAACGAGTGATAGGAATGAGAAATATACTTTCCCATGAATATTTTTCAATAGACCCGGAGATTGTTTTAGAAACCGTTAAAAAAAGGTTACATCCACTATTAGAGGATATGCGCAAGATTTTGGCGGATATAGATATGGGATTACGAGATGAAGAATTAAAGGAGTAATAATCAAAATTGAATAATTGCCTATTTTTTAATAGAAGTAATAAAATATGTTGTCTTTAGGCGAATGGGTGGCTCTGCTTGGGAGTGGAAAGGCTGAAATAGGAACTCAGGTAATTGTTACGGCAAGTGTTGTAACATTTGCATTACTATTGATGATGATATATGAAAAATGGATACGTGTAGCTGTTGAAAAGTTTATATGGCGTTCACGTAATACATGGGACGATTATGTCTTCAGTGATAAGGTAATGCGTGCGTTGGGCTATTTTATACCTACATCAATAGTCTTTCTGGCTTTACCATATTGTGTGGAAAATGACACCTTTTTCTATGTGGTGACACGGCGCATCTTGGCTTCCGGACTGGTTTTCCAAATCGCATTTGTACTCAGTAGGTTGATTGGTGGAGTAAATGATAAGATTCAAGCTTCCGACAAAACAAATCGCCCAACGGCAGGCATTTTCCAGATGATTTCACTTGTTGTGTGGTGTCTATCGGTAATAGTTGTTATTTCGATATTGATAGATAGAGATCCTTGGAAACTATTGGCAGGACTTGGAGGGGCTGCAGCGTTAATGATGTTGGTGTTTCAAGATACCATTAAAGGACTGGTGGCGGGAGTGCAACTTGCTGTGTATGATATGATTCATGTGGGGGATTGGATTGAAATGGGTAAATATGGTATTGACGGCACAGTGGAAAGCGTAACATTGAACGTAATAAAAGTGCGTAATTGGGACAATACGGTGGCAACTATCCCACCGCATTTGCTTATGTCGGAGTCATTCAAGAACTATAGCAAGATTTTTACCGATAAAGCTCGTCGTATCTCATTGGAACTTTTTATTGACTTTAATTCTGTGCATCTATGTACACCCGATGAGGAACAATCACTAAAAGAAAAAGGGCTTTATGCCACAATAGATGAAGTGGAATGTGATGTGCAAGAAACACGCAAGGTTAACCTTACCCTTTTCTCTCGATATGTTGAGAAATTTTTAAGCGAACAGCCTTATGTTCGTAAAGACAAATTCTTCCTTGTTCGTGTAAAGCAACCTGTATCCACCGGTCTGCCGTTGGAGATATATTGCTATATCGATAATGTGGCTTGGAAGCATTTTGAACATACAAAATCGCGAGTGGTAGAACATTTGATAGCAGTAATGCCCGAATTCGGATTGAGAATCTTCCAAAGTCCGACAGGTGTGGATTTATCTTTGTTGAAAAAATAATTTCAACGTTATTAACGTATTTTAATAATTGGGGGGTAAAACCGCCCCCAATTATTAAATTTGCACATATTTTAACCATGAGGGTGTTTAAAGTTTAAACGCTTTCTAAAAACGAGTGCAAACGGATATGAGAAAACCTACTACGCCGATAATATTGTTAATTATCGGAATAATTATTACCATTAATGCTAATGCTGCAAGTATCAAGGGATATGTATATGACAAGAAAACCAACGAGCCTATAATCGGTGCTATTGTAACATTGTTGAATCAAAACATCGGCGTTCACACCGATTTCGACGGTTGTTTTGTCTTGAAAGACGTACAGCTAGGAACAGACAAGCTCCATATTAAAAGTATCGGATTCAACGAATACATTCAAGCAGTCACGGTATCTGAAGATAATCCGGAGTTGGACTTGGGTATAATCAAAATGAAACCGGAAAGGTCTCGCCATTACAATCGATTATCGTTGTCCTATAATCCACAGTTGATACCAACAATATGCAGTCATCAAAAGATGTTTTACGATTCCTATGGAGTGACCGGTTTCTCGGCGTCTGTTCTTCATGGATATAATTTAAGTGATAAATTTGGTCTTGAACTCGGAGTAAAATACAACTATACTTATGATGTCAAAGATACGGAATATTTTCACAAACATTCCAAACATCACTCCTTATCGGTATTTGCCAATGTGGTGTACAATGTATCACTTAATAATTTGATGATTTCTCCATACGTTGGAGTATATACAAGGAAATATCTGTATTCGAAGTTGTGTTATAAAGACTCACAGCGAAGCGTTGTTTACGACATGACTACCGACATGGAAGAGGAAAGCTTTAATCCGGGTGTACACGCGGGACTTGGATTTAAATACGGCAAGTTATATTTGGGAGCCGAGTTGGGTTGCGACCTGAATCAAGAGAGAATCTATTATATAGACTCCTCACAGGATAATTCCGATAAATTTTATTATGAATACAGTTTCTCTGTAGGCTTTGAGTTCTAAAGTAGCTGTTAATAAAAGAAAGAGTCGGAACAAGATAAACAAAAGAGAGACAAATCGAAAAAACAACAAATAACAAAAAATAATATGAAATGCCCATGAGATAAAAAAATCTCGCCAAAGTGAATGAAAA
>CAZTFX010000029.1:0-26145 GCA_964613095.1 uncultured Muribaculaceae bacterium
CACGGTAGGCTTAGTCTTGTTAGTATGCTGTTCTTCGATCTATGTTCATTAAAAAGATAGACATTATGTTCTTGTAGTTGGTGTACAATACGACGGTGATTTGATTTATGCCGACCCACATAATGGAGGGTTATATGTTGTAAATGAAAGCTATTTCTCCGGCTGTGAAAACATTGTTATATATGGTAATGGTTCTAAATCACTTAAATTAAATAATTTGGAAGATTTATAAAATTATTGTTGTATATTTGATTAATCTAAAACCTTTCAATTTATGATTCAAAGAACGATATATACAATAATTTTGATATTTATTTGTCTTGTGCCTATTATGGCACAAGACAAATCTACAATGGAAAAATTAATAAATAAAGATTGGTATGAGTTGAATCTCAAAACGATGAAAGCACACGAGAATTTCTATATCCGTTTCACCGGCACACAACGTTTGATTATAGGAATCGATTCTACTGACAACATAAAGGCACGTGTTCAACAATATTATTTATCCAATAAGTATGAAGATAAATTTGATTCAACAAAAATAGGAAAAAACAAATTTGGAAATTATATAATATTTAATAGTAATGCAAACAATGCCATCTGTCATAAAATAGAAAACCTAAACGAAGAAAGTTGCAATTTGATTGAAGTTAGTAATCCATCACTATCTCGAAGAATTTATTTTTCCGATCCAAAACAATTAAAAAAAGAAGGTGAAATAATATCTACCATTGATTTATTAGCCGACAAGATATGGTATCAAATCAATCCTGAAACAGGTGAACGCTTAAACATAGAGCATACTTATGGTTATAGCTTGTTTGTAAGATGTATTATGCCGGAAAACAGAAAAACACAAAGTCCGCAATGGATGTTTCGAGAATTTTTTCTTTCGGACACCATTGTAACAGAATTCGACCGTTCTATGGTTGCTAAAAAAATAAATGGAGTTTATTTAGTTGTAAATGAATTAGGCGATAATGGAGAATGGCAAACTGCTACATACGATATTACCACCTTATCGGAAAATCGTCTTGTTTTAGAGTGTATCTACCCCAAGGGATATGCAACCCAAGTCTTTGAAAGTACACTTTACTCTCAAAATGCAGAACATGCAAAACGTAAACCTCAACAAAAAACACTTATGGAAAAGGAATGGTATAGAATAGATACCATCACATGGAAGAGAGACAATATTATAGAACGCTACAATAAAACACTTGTAACAAGAACTATCCCTATTAAAACAGGAAACGATACAATACATGTAAAAAAAATCTACGAATATTATATGTCTAACCAACCTGAAACAGAATTTGATTGGACAAAAAAAGGTAAGATAACAGAGGGCGATTATATTGTAATAAAAGAACCTGACAAAAGAGGTGTATGGACAACCATGAATTACAGAATAGTGATGATGGAAGACTGTAATATGATAACACTAAAAGAAATTGATAATGATACTACTTTGTATGCATATGAACGTGACAATATTTCTACGGTTCATGATACTATAAAAACAGATAGTATAGAGAAGAAAACCATGATGGATATGCTTGTGGGTAAGCAATGGCTAAAAGTGAGAAATGGAAGAAAAGTAATAGCAAATATTCGTTATTTCACAGAGACACAAATGATCAGTCCATTTATTTACAAAGTTGATGGAGGATATATCTCGAAAATATATACATACGACTATTATTTGGCAGACTTTCCGGACTATAATTTCAGTTATGACCAACAAGCTAAAAAACGTAAAAATGGGAAATATTTCAATTATAGAAGTCCGACAATTTTCTCCGAAAAGAAATCTTTTCAAGACAAAATACTATACTTATCTGATAGATTATTCATATATGAATTCTATAAATATACTGAATATGGTCCTACTGTTTTTCGAAATATGCTTATAAGCGAATAGATCTCCCTATCCTAAAACTCAATGAGTAGATTTATTGTGCTTACTCTCTGATTGTAACCGCACTGATAAACGGAGGTTTCACATTCCTTCTTATTTTTTAATGGTTTCATAAGAAATAATAGTATAAAAGAATAGATAAACAAGGAGGTTACATCGATTGATATAACCTCTTTTATTTTGTCTTTGAAAGTGCTATTTTCAGTCTTTGCCGGTAATGATTTTCTTGATTTCGTTGAGCTTATTAAGAGCCTCTACCGGTGTAAGATTATTGATATCTACATGAAGAATCTCGTCACGCACTTGGCAAAGCACCGGATCTTCGAGTTGGAAGAACGATAATTGCATTCCCGGAGTAGAACTTCCTACTTCGGCAAGATTTTTGTGCATATTCTCATTACTTCCACTATTGTTGTCTTCGAGAATTTTAAGAACCTCGTTGGCACGAGAAACTATTGTTTGCGGCATTCCGGCAATCTTTGCCACATGAATACCGAAACTATGTTGACTGCCACCACGCACAAGTTTACGTACAAACACAACTTTACCGGCTATTTCCTTTACCGATACATTGTAATTGGCAATGCGCTTAAATGTCTTTTCCATTTCGTTCAATTCATGGTAGTGTGTGGCGAAAAGCGTTTTTGCTCTTGCACGAGAATTCTCGTGAATGTATTCCACAATAGCCCAAGCAATAGAAATTCCATCGTAGGTACTTGTTCCACGACCAAGTTCGTCAAACAGGATAAGACTGCGTTCGCTTATATTGTTAAGAATCGACGCGGCTTCGGTCATTTCCACCATGAAAGTTGATTCTCCCAGTGAAATATTGTCACTTGCTCCCACGCGAGTAAAAATCTTATCCACTATACCTATTTTTGCGGCTTCGGCAGGAACAAAACAACCTATTTGTGCCATAAGTACGATAAGAGCTGTTTGACGCAGTAAAGCAGATTTACCTGCCATATTCGGTCCGGTAATCATAATGATTTGCTGATTGTCATTGCTCAACCGCACACTGTTGGATATATATTTCTCCCCTATAGGAAGTTCCTTTTCTATCACAGGGTGACGTCCTTCGGTAATATCTATTTCCAATGTATCATTCACTTCGGGACGATTATATTTATTTTCTATAGCGGCACGCGTGAATGCACATAGACAGTCAAGGCGTGCTACAAGATTGGAGTCAACCTGAATGGCAGGAATAAACTCGCCCACAGCAGCGACAAGTTCATTAAACAGGCGCATTTCAATGGATTGTATTTTCTCTTCGGCTCCCAAAATCTTTTCTTCATACTCTTTAAGCTCTTGGGTAACATATCGTTCAGCATTAACCAGAGTTTGCTTGCGAATCCACTCCGCCGGGACTTTATCTTTATGGGTGTTACGCACTTCGATGTAATACCCGAAAACGTTGTTATAACTTATCTTAAGACTTGGAATATTGGTACGTTCACTTTCGCGTTGTTGAATCTTCATCAAGTAATCTTTACTTGACATGGAAAGTTCGCGTAACTCATCAAGTTCATCATTTACCCCGCTATTTATAACATTTCCGCGATTAAGCATATTAGGTGCATCGGGATTTATTTCTCGTTCAATGCGATCATAAATAGTTTTGCAGGGGTTGAATTGCTCGCCGAAAGCATTAAGAACCACATTATCGGCATCCATGCATAATTGCTTGATAGGAACAATTGCACCCAACGCATTCTTGAGTTGCACTAATTCACGCGGAGTAATGCGACCTACTGCAACTTTGGAAATAAGTCGTTCCATATCTCCTATCATCTCTAGTTGGTCTTTTAAAATATCACGACCTTCACGGTCTTTAAAGAAATATTCTACCACATCAAGACGATTGGTGATTTGCGTTACATCTTTAAGCGGGAAAAGAATCCATCGACGAAGAAGTCGTGCCCCCATAGGTGACATTGTGCGATCTATAACCGAAAGCAAGCTCTTTCCATCATCGCACATAGGGTCGATAAGTTCCAAATTACGCACAGTGAAACGATCAAGGCGCACATATCGTTCTTCTTCAATGCGGGAAAGGGTTGTGATGTGACCTATCTGCGTGTGTTGCGTAATATCAAGATAATGAAGGATTGCACCCGAAGCTGTTATCGCGTCACTCATTTGATGTATTCCGAAACCTTTTAGATTTTTCGTTTCAAAGTGCTTTAACAATCTGTCTGAAGCCGAATCATAAGTAAATACCCAATCTTCAAGCTCAAATGTGAGATACTTTGATGTAAACGACGAATTGAACAATTGGCGATTACTTCTTTCGATAAGAACCTCTTTGGGGGAGAAATTGGCTAACAGTTTATCCACATAATCGGCTTTTCCTTCGGCTGTAAGAAATTCACCTGTACTAATGTCAAGAAACGCCACACCGCATTGTTTTTTCCCGAAATGAACTGCCGCAAGGAAATTATTCTCGCGATGATTAAGGATATTGTCGTTGATAGACACTCCCGGTGTCACAAGCTCGGTTATACCGCGTTTCACAAGTTTTTTTGTGAGTTTCGGGTCTTCCAATTGCTCGCAAATGGCAACACGTTTACCTGCACGTACCAACTTAGGCAAATAAGTATCAAGTGCATGATGTGGGAATCCAGCCATTTCTATACTCTTTGCAGCTCCATTTGCACGTCGAGTAAGAGTTATACCTAAAATTTCGGCTGATGCTATAGCGTCTTCGCAATATGTCTCATAAAAGTCTCCTACGCGAAACAAAAGCACAGCATCGGGGTGCTTTGCTTTCATCTCGAAATACTGCTTCATCAGCGGGGTTTCAACTACATCTTTTGCCACCTTATCTCCTTTTTAAATTCTTACAAAAATAACAAAATCTCCCCACACCACCAAAAAACACAATAAATGAAGAAATAAAGAATCTCTTATGATTCCGATATCTTTACATAATCATCATACCATTTTCTGGCTTTCATTTCTTGGGAATTATAAGCAATATCAAATCTATTGTATAATTGTTTATATAGCATACGCATACTAATAATATTACGTAAATCGGAAATTTGCAGTGGTATAATTTTCATTGACTCCACAAAGCGTTCCTCGTTTTGAGGGTCATAATATAGATAATTCTTTCTACTTCTAAAATCACTTAGCACATTCACATGCAGATTATTCGTTACAAACACACAATACGAGTTCATGTTTCCATTAGCCAATAAATGATTTCCCAAATGTCTTGAAACAGGTTCCATTTCCATTCGTCGTTGATTTGTGCTATCGGCTAAAGTTGCTTCTATTAGTAATGTATGAGCCGGATAATTCTCGGTCTTGGTATATTCATATACAATATCGGCTTCGCCTCCTGCTGCATGAGTTTTAGGTAACAAGTTGGCATCAAGAGATAATTTCATATAATCCAAAATATGTCCTTTATATTCACTTATTTTATACCATATTATTCCTAATATATACTCAAATATCGTAGGAATATCGGCATTATCGGTAACCATATTTTCTATTTCGGAATCGTTTCTTGTATCAAAGCAGTCAAGTAATTTCAACAGTTTATCATCAGAGAATTTTGTGTCTATCAAATGATGCAAGCGTTCATATTTTCTTTTATCAACTTCGGAGTAAACTTCATCAATAGTCTTAACTGATGTTCCAAGTTCTTGATTTAATCTATCTATAATAGTATTTGCATTAAATGTCAAGCAAGAGGATATTTCCGACATTTCTATGTCTTCCGGCAAATACTCATTTTCTTTATATGCATCATTATATAAATCAGAGATAACAGAATTGAAATATTGTTTTGGAACAATATCCAATTTTATTGTATCCTCTTCAAATAATAAAATATCAGCCGTTGACAAATATCGTTTATTTAAATCATAATAATCATGCAATGTTGCTTTAGCTTTAAACAAATGCATCATACTGAAGAAAATTCTTTTAAATTCCGTCTCACTCGATACTGAGCTAAATTCATTATATAGAAGGCTATCTTCAGGAGATTCCTTTATTTTTCCACGAGATAACGATTTAAAAAGGAAACGACGCCACCAAACTCCCAACTTGATCCCTTTGGTGACATCATATAAATCTACAATTTTACCGGAATCTTTTTTACAAAAGACCTCGTACAAGCAATTATATAATGAGTAATAAGCCTTATCATAACTTTTACTTTTTCGGTTAAATCCTATCGTCATAATAAGTTCTTCTGTTACATCGTTTTCCAAAAATAAATTTAAGGCAGCTTGATAATTCGGCATGTTAAGCAGTGTACCAATTATAACAGAATCTACATCGCATAGTCCATTCCTTAATTCCGTTATCTTCTTAATTACATTATTTGTTACATCTCTATTAACACATAATGGTAAAAGATAAGTAAATTCTTCTCTCGTAAGATATTCTAACTTTGAAAGTACATATAACAAAACTATTAATGGACGAACTGTATTTTCATCAACCTTACATGATGTCTTAAGTAACTGTTTAAGATAAATGAAACTATCTTTTGCAATAAATAAATCATTGTCTATAGAGAAATCACCTATACGACTTATATTCAATAACTTTTCACCAGCAACTGTTAATTTACGATTAGAATCAATCAGCCCCAAATCTTCAAGTCCGGATGTTTTCTGCCGTGCATCTTTTGCCTTATTAGGTGCGTCCCCTTTAACAAACTCTTGAGCTTTTAAAAATAAATAATATTTTTCTTGTAATTGCTCATTATTTTGCCAATTTAATTGCTGTAATCCAGAATTCTTCCAAAATTCATCAAGCAACGACAATTGTATCTCAATTGTTCTATTGAAATTTTTGGTGCGAAAACTTGTAGTTCCTATATTCCAGCAAAAACTCTTATATGATATGGACTCCATATTGCAATAGATTTTAATAGTTCGTTATTAGCACTTCCTGACAATGTAAATCCCTGTTTTTACAATGATAATTTGAGTTAGAGTAATTATAATCCAAATAATGACATTTATAGTTACTGTTTTCTGTCAACCAAGCCTTTAGTATAGTATTGACTTTCCCTTTATTTTCCAATACATTAGATAATGCAAACCTTATGTTACGTTCATTTAATTTATCCAAAAAAGATAGCAACTCTATTTCTTTCTTTTCATTCCATCTACCTTGTTCATTGTAAGAAGCACAAGTAATTAAATAGGGTGGATCGGCATATACAAAATCATTTTCGGTAAAATTGTCTGTACACATTAAGTTGAAATCCACGCAAGAAAAAGAACTGTTTAATTCATGCAAGCGGTCTATAAAAAGTGATAATTTTTTTTGCATTGATTTATTAAAATCCCTTTTTCCGACAGGCAAATTAAATTCTTTTTTAGAATTGAATCTTATTTGATTATTGAAAGAAAAAATTATTAAAACAAATAACGTGATATAATAATGATAATCCAATACTTTTGTTTGGTTGAAATCGCTTCTTAATCTTACGAAATTTTTCTTATTATAACTTCCTAAACCTATTGCACTATCACATTTATAATATTTATATCCATACTTTGACACATCAGAAAGACCATATTCTGAAATAATCTGATTTATCCAAGAAAATATCGATTCTCTATCAACATTTTTGAATGTTTGTAAAAGATAAATTACCTCTTTACTGATATCATTAAAAATCACTCTTTGGCAATCTACATTGGCTCCGACATTTCCTCCACCACAGAACAAATCGATGAATGTATTTATTTTCTTTGGAAATCTCGGCAATATTTGAGACAACAACTTATACTTGCCTCCTGTATAATTCAATGGTGATTGAAGATATTCATTAATAGGCATATCTATTTGCACTTACATAAGAATAACCGTTCTTCGTTCTCTTGGATATCAGATTTCCCTGTTGTAAAGGGCTTATATTTTTCTGAGAAAACAAGCAAATCTCCCTTACTACTCAGAACATCACAGATAAAAGAATCCGATATCTTGGCATTTGACCTGTCGTTTCCTTTATTTGACATATTATTATAAGAAAATAATATATATCTTGAATTAATATTATTTATTAAATCGGCAAATGCCATTTCTGCATCTTTTGTACAATATTTGCTTTTTAAGTTCTTTCTATCCATTTTTCTGGCAACGCCCTTTAATTGAGGCTTTTCCCAACGTGCCACATTTTCAAGCAAATGATAAGCATCACAATATTGACGCGAATTATAAGGAGGATCTAAATATACCAAATCAGCCTTGATTCTCTTTACCACATCATTGGCATCCTCGTTATAACATCTGTTCTCCAAATGATTATTTTGAGGAACATTCGGAACATATAATTCCAACGATTTGTCAAAAGCAACATCTTTTCGGTATGCATCATAATGCCCGCAAGTATTTGCAATTTTATCCATGGCATATAATAACGATGTAACTAAGATTGCTCTTTCTCGCGCATTAAGTTCTCCCTTTTTAAAGCAATCTTCTATGTCTTCTCTGATAAATCCTATTCTTCGACAATCATTTTTACTGAAATATGTGTCAGCAAAATGTATTGACATATAATTATCCTCTTGTGGAATTAAAGAATTATATTTTATCACAAAATCAACAATCTTATCATAACTATAATCATCACTGCCAAACCAAGCGTAATTGCATATATAGTTGCTATACATCAAGTCATTGGTAATTATAATTTTATCGGGAAAGGCAGATGAAACTGCCCCCGTTCCGGCAAAAACATCGGCAATCGACTCCACTCCAATGCAATTTTCATTAATCACACCGGTAATAAAAGGTAACAGTTTATATTTGTTACCTAAATATCTTCTGTTATTGATGGCAGATGTTTTAAATTGTTTCACTTCGTTATATTTTGCCTATAAGGCTTTCACTCTTGCAAAGATAATGAAAGCCTTTTGTTTGGACAAAATTATTTATCAGGAGGGTATTTACTTTTCGCTGTATAGTTAAATTTTATTAATAGTGGAAGCTGCTGCCTCCCAAGAATTCACGCAGTAAAGATGTGCTGGGAATATCCTTTTCACATATTGGCACAAAATAGCTCAACAATGCTCGCAATCGCCATGCTTCGGCATATTCAGGCACGTTGTGAGGCACTTGTTTCAACAATGGTTCGGCATATTCTTTCATTACACCAAGTTCAAAAAGCAATGATGAATTGAATGTTGCATCGGCGTTCTCTTGATATGGGAAAATCCATTTTTCTTCACCTGCTCGCACGCTTTGCCAACGCGAAATCGTATCAAGAGCACTCATGCCACGATATTTATGATCACGTATCATGCGGCGAAGTAATCGGTTGTCGGTAGTTGGGACCCAATTGTGATCATCAATTGATAATGTGGTGAGAGCACTTGCAAACACACGGAATTTTTGTTCCTCGGGAATTGCTGCCGTAAGTTCCGGATTTAGTCCATGAATACCTTCGATAAGAAGAATTGAATTTTTCCCTAATTTTAATTTTTTTCCTCTGAATTCACGGTGACCGGTTTCAAAATTATAGGTTGGAACATTCACCTCTTCGCCTGCCAGCAAAGCATTCAAGTCATGATTAAATAATTCCAAATCCAAAGCATAAAGCGACTCAAAGTCATAATCTCCTGTTTCATCACGAGGCGTTTTCTCTCGATCTACAAAATAATCATCAAGCGATATTATCTGTGGCATTATCAGATTGCACATGAGTTGAATTGCAAGACGTTTTGACGATGTGGTCTTTCCACTGGAAGAAGGACCCGCGATAAGTACAATACGTGCCCCTCCCTTGCGATAACGTCGGGTTATTTCTTCGGCTATCAGGCTGAAACTCTTGGTATGTAAAGCCTCTGCCACATTCAGTAGTATATTGGTCTCTCCACGCGTTACCGCATCGTTAAGTTCGCCCACATTTTTAATTCCGATAATACGATTAAAGTCAAGATATTCGGTGAATGCCTTATACATTTTTTCTTGTCTCACCGGCAGATCGGGCTTTGTGATATCGTCTTTCCCTATTCCTACCAATAACATACCTTTCTTGAATGGTTGAAGGTCAAACACGTTAAGAAATCCTGTTGTTGGTGCAAGATTTCCATAGAAACTATCGGCAAGTCCATCAAGAGTGTAATATACCGTGTACAAGTCTTGTGAATACTTGAGCAACTTAACCTTATCATCCAATCCTTGCTTTTCAAATATCTTTACCACATCGGTTGTAAGCTTTTCATGACGAACGAAAGGCATATCGGCATCTATTATCTCTCGCATACGTCGTTTCACTGCCGTCACCATACCGGGAGCCGGAACTAGTACTTCATCATCTTGAATGAACAATGCATAATAACCATTGGAAATCGAATGTTCTATACGCAAACGCATGCCCGGAAATGTATCATAAACAGCCTTATAAAGCACCATACACAACGAGTGAACATACACCCTGCGTCCCGATGGTGCATTCGCATCGAGAAATTCAACTTGCTTGGGAGAAAACACGGGATATCCCATGTTTTCGGTTTTATTATTTACTCTTGCACATATAGGAGTAATTGCGATACGATCTTTCAATCGTTCATATATCTCATTCAGGGTTTCTCCACCTTGAAATTTTACATACTCCTTTATATTGCTGCAATAAATTTTCATTCCCTTGTTCATGACATGTAGATATTAAATGATTTCACTTGGACTAAGTTAGTAATTATTTCTCAATAAACAACAAATTTTTCTTATGTCGGTTTTTCCTCAAAACTGTCTTTTTTAAGTAATACATGCTCGCTCTTGGAAAATAACTTTGCAAAAAAAATCAATACTATGAAAAACACACAAGAAAACAAAGAAACTGAAGCCGTACGCATACTTCGTGCGGCTTATAATGCTTGGAATAAGGCTGCAGGCATGCGACAGGCAAGAAATCGCAACAAGGATTTCACCTATGGTCGACAATGGAACGACCTTACCACCGACATTGAGGGTAATCCTATTACCGAAGGACAAAAGATTATCGGGATGGGGAAAGAACCGCTAACCAACAATTTAATGCGACAAATGGTGAAAAGTGTCGTGGGGCGTTTTCGTAATAATATCAAAGAAACAACCGGCACTCACGATGAAACATTGCTCAATATCAGCCGACAAAACATGCTTGATGAACTTGACAGTCGTGCTCTTGAAGAATTTCTCATTTCAGGAACTTGTATTCAACGTGTTGACCGGGATTTCCGTAATCCAAGTCGGGTTCGCGTAGAAAACGTGAATTTCAATCGATTTTTCGTTAATGCCATCAACGACCCGCGTGCTTGGGATTGTGAAATAGTGGGACAACTTCATGATTTGAGTCTTGCCGAACTTATCTTGCGAGCAGGTGCAAGAGGAAATCGCAATCGTGCTGCTTGGTTACGCGAAATATACTGTAATGAAAATACCGAGAACTTGATTTCCGATTTCACATCACGTATAGGCGCAAACAATGAAGCCAATAAGGATTTTTGGCATACGCGAAACGGTAAATTTCGTGCCATCGAGGTGTGGACCCTTGAGAGCAGGGAAATACTGAAATGCCACGACAAGGAAAAAGCACTCTACTACACCGTCCCTCTGTCGGATCAAGCGTCTATCGACGAAATCAACAGTGAACGCAGCCATGCAGGAAAGGCAACCGTTACCACTCAATGGGATATAGAAGAAGTGTGGCGATGTCGCTGGTTTTCACCTCTGGGACATGTGCTTGCCGATTATCTGTCACCACACGCACATGGCATGCATCCGTTTGTAATGAAATTCTATCCGCTTACCGATGGTGAAGTTCATTCTTTTGTGGAAGACGTGATAGATCAGCAGAAATAAGTAAATCGGCTTATTTCTCTTATCGACCACATTATGGGAGCAAGTGCCAAAGGCGTTTTGCTGTTTCCCGACATAGGATTACCCGAAGGCTTCACTTGGTATGACATAAAGCGTTTATGGAGTGCCACCAACGGTATTATCCCTTACACGCCTAATCGTTCAGGGGATATACCCAAACAAATATCGACCAATGCCACCGATATAGGAGCATACGAAATGTTACAGATTCAAATGAAACTGTTTGATGAAGACATCTCAGGTGTAAACAATGCCTTGCAAGGAAAACTCTCATCATCTGCAATAGGAGCCGAGACTTTCCAGCGACAAATCGACAATGCAACCATCGCATTAAGCGACATCTACGACACATTCGACTCCTTCCGCACCACCCGAGACCAAAAACTCCTATCCACCTGAAATTTATTATTTCAACAAATACAGAAATATTTTATTTATAGGAATATTAAGAAAAGATTTATCTTTGCAACAGTAAAACTGTTAATGTAAATATTGATTGTATTATATGATTTCATTATGAAAAAACTATTATTTTTTGTTTGCTCTATGCTTTTCACTTGGAATATCGTTTCTGCAGGTGAAAAAGATGGTTCAGGCAACCTTACCGAACACACTTTTAAACATAAAGGCATAGAATACACCTATTTCCTTTATATGCCAAAGGATTTAAAACAGAATGCTCCTCTAGTCATGGTATTTCATGGTTATGGAGCCAACAATTTTCCTGCCATAAGTTATGGAATCAACCCGGTAGCTGATAAAAACGGTTTCGCTGTATGCTATCCTTGTGGTCCTAAAGATTTCAAAGGTCAACATTGTTGGTCTGTAGGATATTCATTCCATATCGACAATAACTGGGAACGTGACGATATAGGTTTTACTAGAAGACTTGTCAAACATCTACAAAAACAATATGGATTCTCCAAACACAACGTATTTGCAACCGGGCACTCAAATGGTGGTGAGATGAGCTATCTGCTTGCCTACAAAGCGCCTGATGTTTTTGCTGCTGTTGCACCCATTTCGGGTCTCACAATGGAATGGATGTATCGTAATTTAAAACCTAAAAGCCCAATACCTCTTATGGAGGTTCATGGAACAAAAGATATGACTTCCAAATGGAATGGTGATCCCGATAATAAAGACGGTTGGGGAGAATATATCGCCGTCCCTAGTGCCGTTGCTTTTTGGGCAGCAGTAAATCGTTGTACGCACGAAATCACTGAGGAATTACCCGTTATTCGCAACAAAGTAGTAGTTCATCGCTATGTAGATGGTACAAACGGTAATCAAGTATGGCTTTATGAAATTATAGGAGGAACACATTCCTGGGCTGATAAAGATATGAATGTTGCTGCCGAAATTTGGAATTTTTTCAGTATGTATCTCAAGTGATTATACAATAAGCCCCATAGTTTTGGTCAAAACTATGGGGCTTATTATAATGAATCTATTATATCTTATTTAATCACCACTTTAGCAACCTTATTGCCAACTGTAACAATGTAAACACCGGCATCAAGATTTGAAACAACAATTTCACCAACTTCAGTTTTAGCCGTACGAACTACTACTCCGTTCAAGCCTATAACATTCACCGGTAAACCGCTTTCATTAGATTTTACAATTACATCACGACCAGAAGTTGCTACTGATATTTCACTTTCTGCCCCAATTTCATCAATACTTGTACCCACAACATCCATCAAACTGGTATAAATATAAACGTTAGGTAATTTTTCATTAGTCATGAAACACACAACATCTTCAAGGGTTGCAATAAATGTTGTTACACCACCTTCAATTCTGTATTCGGTACCTTCTATCAATTCTTCGCCTTCAAGCTCGCCTGTGTCTTGATTTAATGATGGCATATCAAGGAACCAACGATAAACCGTCTCGGTTCCGTCAACCATATATTGGTCACTCAAATCAACCACAGCATCAACAGGAGAAATAACAATAGGATATTGATTACTGTAATTATAAGCAGCATAAGTTGACTTATGCAATGGAAGTGTCTTGAATGTAAACTTATTGTTATTGATTGCCAATTGCACCAAGCTGTTTAGGTTTTCCACATCGATTGTTTCCAATTCATTGTGACTCAATGTCAACTGACGAATATTTGTTGCTTTGCTCAAATCTATCGATGACAACTTGTTATCGTCAAGATACAACGCCCACAACTTGGCATTATCCAATTTTACTTCGGTCAAATCATTACTCAACGCGGCAACAAGTTCCAAATTTGCACCTTTTGTCAAGT
The DNA here is from genome assembly GCA_964613095.1 of uncultured Muribaculaceae bacterium. GTDB lineage: Bacteria > Bacteroidota > Bacteroidia > Bacteroidales > Muribaculaceae > RGIG4576. The sequence goes on from CAZTFX010000029.1 coordinate 14,037, forward strand.
CTAACGTTGTAAGTTGATTATTTGACAGATAAACAGTTCTCAATGCAGGGAATTTGCTAAAATCAAAAGTAGTGAACTTATTCGATTCCAATGAAATTTCACTCAAATTAGCAGAACCTTCAGGCAATGTAATTTCAGAAAGTCCGGCACCGGTAACCGAGATATTTACAGCATCGGTCAACTTGGAACCATCGAAATATTCCAACTTAGCACCACCCATACTGAATACAGTGATAGCCTCAGTTGGCTCGTATGTATATACCTTCACTTCTTTTCCGGCTTTTGTTGCAGCTTTAAATAATTGATATGTATCTCCTAGCAAATATTGAGTCACAGTATTATCGCCATTCCAGTCAAAATATAACGAAACTCCGGCTTTTGCTGCGGCAAGCGAAAGAGAAACCGAATCACCCTCGTTTATTGTTTTAAATTTAGCAACAAGATGAGTTGGCATTCCTGCAGCCTCGATTTGAGTTGTTTTATATACATTTTCTCCGGCAAAATCCGGGAATGAAGCATTAGTCATTTCACAATATACCTTACCCATTGTAGTATTCAAGAATGTTGTCACTCCATTTTCATTCTTGTAATCCACACCTTCGATTAATGTTTCTCCTGTCGCCTTCTTCCACACATAAGTGGTTACTCCACCAATATTTTGAGCACTTAAATCGGCGCCCGGTCCCTTTGATGATATCTGCAAGTCGGCTTGAGGTGCATATACATAGTTTTCGTCCGATACGGTTCCATGTCCCGGCAATGTAGCAAGAGTAAACTTGTTGTTACTGCAATTTACATATTCCAATGCACTTTCTACCGGTAATACAATAGCTGAAACTTGATTATTTGAGTAATTCAATTTCTTCAAACTTGTACAGTTTGTGAAATCCAATTCTTGGAATTTATTATTTGAAATATTAAGTTCCACAAGATAATCAGCATCTGAGAAATCTATCTTTGTAAGTTGATTATCACTTAGGTCAAGATAATGAACAGCTTTCAAGTCGTTTAAAGCCAAATCGTTCAAATTATTTTTGCTCAAATTAATGTTATTCAACGCATATTTTTGATAGTTTCCGTTTACACCTTCCAATGAAAGCATTGACAAGTTGTTTTCACTCAAATTAAGTGTTTCCAAACAACGGTTATATGATAAATCAATGTTATACAAACCTGCATTAACAACATGTAAATCACGCAATGAAGCCGATGGCGTTACATCAAGAGAATACAATGCTACTCCATTTGTGTAGAATCCTGTCACATACACATTATCAGGCACATACACTATTACTTGACCATAACCCGGTTTCACTTCGTTAATTGTAACCTTTTCATTCACTTTCGCTTTATAGCTCTTTTGAACTTGATCACCTAAATCAATGAAATATTCAACCTCTTCGGCTCCGTCTATACTATAGAATTTTAAGTCAAAGGTTAATTCTTCTCCTTGATTAACTCCTGTAGTGAACGACAATGCCTTTGATGATTTACCATAGTCGTTTGCACTCTTAATCTTGAAATTATCGGTACGAAGTACAGCTTCATTCAATACATCATTTATAAATGCCACATACACGCTATCTTCCGGTACCTGGTTGAATTTGATTTTACCATCGGCATAGGTATAACAACTTTCGTCCAGTTTTGTTTCGTTACCGGTTGCCTCAGAAACAGTAAATACGTAAGCACTTGTTGTTGTTCCTTCACGAAGTACACGAGAACTGAAATCAAATTCGGATCCTTCCACATAAGATTTCTTCACAGGCATATTATTTTGACCGTAATAGTACGTATTCCATGTTCCTGGATTAAATGGCAATGTAGCAAAGTCCATATTGTTTTTGTTCAAGTACACTTGATACAAAGCAGGATTATTGGAAACGTCAATTGAAGTCAACTTATTATCGGTTGCAGCAAGGATAACCAATTTTGGACACTTTGAGATATCCAAGCTCGTAAGTTTATTACCTGCACAGAACAAATACACCAATTCAGGATTGTTAGTAATGTCAAGTGAGGTCAATTTATACTCATTATTGAAAGAACCTTGATGTACACAATACAATTGTTGTAATTTTGGATTCTTACTCACATCGATTGAGGTGATTTTTGTTTCTGAAATATTCAAAATTGCCAATTCAGGATTTTGAGTTACATCAAGAGTTTCTACATTAGTAACGTCAAGTGACAGCTGCGCCAATTTAGGACATTTTGCAGGTTCAATCTTATTTAATGATAAATTGTGATAAGCAGTAAACGAAATCAACTCCGGATAATTACCCATATCAAAGGTTGACATATCCATATAATCAATTTGGTCTATTTCCAGCATTATCAACTGTTCCCATTTTTGATTCAACACCAAAGGCGACTCAGCCGAGAACGTGTTATCTTTTAGGTTCAAAGCCCTCAGCACAGGCATTTCACCTAAATCCATGCGTTTCAATTCATTGTGACTCAAGTCGATTACATCCATTGCCGTACAACCCTTGAATTCTATCCACTCAATATAACAACCACTTGCATTGAAATAGTCCAATTTGGATGCGTCTCCGTAGATTTTCACGATACCGGCTTCCGACACTGTTCCCGACACAAAAGTTCCGGTTGATTCGTTGGCAGCCAATGTTACGTCATATTCATTTTTACCAAAACCGAAATCTATGTCATAGTATTCACTTTCTTCGGTAATTGCACCTAACACTAGAGAAAACTGATTTACAGCTCCATAAGAGTCATAAATATTGGTTTTGAAAGTGATGATAGGTTCATCATTCGATTGAGCCATAGTAGCACTTGGACTGCCCAAACAAGCAAGAACAAAAGCCGTCACCACCAATATTTTATTAAAAAACTTCTTCATAATATTCTATTTTATTTCACAAGAATCTTTTGGCTATATACGCCATTTACATTAAGAATATATACTCCATCCATAAGACCCGACGCGTCAATAGTGATTTCATCACCTTGCATGCTTTCTCTCAACACCACTTGTCCCTGCATATTGTAGATGGAAACATCCATATTATCCGCTTCACCCAAGAACACGTTGAAACGCTTGCTTCCCAATGTAGATATCATTAAGCGATCTGTTTGTGCATTGATATCGGTAATACCGGACGTTGCACGGCGAATCACTTCTTTCAATCCTGCGTATGCATCAAATTTTCCTGCACCCCATTTTACCGGGTCGCCTGTAAAACCTATAACAGAAGCATCCTTTATGGCAGTCTGTTCAATAATTTCTTGTGCCTCTTGCACTGTTAAATTAGGATTTGCCTCAAGCCATAAAGCAATAGCTCCGGCAAGTGCCGGACTTGACATTGATGTACCGCGTTCCACATGCCAATAGTCCGGACGGTCTTCCTCAAAATAAGAACCTTGCAAATCGGCATTTTCCAACTCTCCATACACCACATAATAAGAATTACTTGAAGAAATCACGGTTTCACCGGGTGTACACACTTGTGGAAGATTTCTACCATCGATCAATGTACCGTAAGATGAGAATAACGATACTTGTCCTTCTTCTCCCACTTTACTTTGATGGCTATAAACCTTGCGATCCAGTGAAGCCCATTCAGTACGTGTTGTATAAGAACCTACAGCTATCACGTTTTTACCACAGGCAAAGTCATTGATTGAACCGTTACAACTGCCATCGGAAAAGCCCGGTACGTTATAGCTTGCAAAATCGGTATAATAACCATCCACGAAGCAGTCGATACGTTGTCCGTCTTTGCCCTCTATCTCAATACCAAGCATATAATTGCCATCGGCATTTTTTTCGATATTGTCAAATGTAACATAATCCACAATCACATAATAACGTCCTGAATATGGGTCGATATCCGAACCAATTCCCACATAACCATTAAATGCCTTAGTGAAATTGGCATTTGAATAATCTCCGGCAGAAGTATAACCGGGAGTAGAATAGTAAATAGGAACTCCTCCTGTACTCTCACTTATAGGAATTGAGAATGCCACTGTTCCACGTTTCTTGTTGTAAACAATTACTTTTGCAGTAAATGGAGTTGCGTCGTTACTGTAAATATCTATTGAGCCTTGGCGATAGTTATTGTATCCATAAGAACTCATGTCATACATAGGCTCTATAAACGTTTTCAACATTGCATCACCTGCCGTAAGAGTCTTGTTTAACGCAATCGGAAGGTCTCCTTCGTTACCTGCCGACAAACAAATAACAGCCTCTTCACCTGCAAGGTCAAGATATTGACTCATTACACCCTTTCCGTCATGAGAACCTATGTTTGACCCTAGCGACAAGTTGATTACAGCAGGTTGATCGTTATCATAAGCATAATTCAAGATATCCTCAACCCCCATAGCAATAAACATGGTGTTCAAGTCACCGCATGAAGCCACTATATCACTTTCAGGAGCCACGCCATAGTAAGGATTATCACGTTCTTCGGCAACAACGATAACTTGAGTTAATTTCTCAGCCATATTCACCTTTCCCTTGTAACCTCCAGCCATGATTCCAAGTGTGTGTGAACCATGATAGTTATCGTAGGCATCGGTATAGAAATTGGACATTGTTTCACTTGTGTAAACATCACGATTATATCCTGTTGTGGCATAATCGTTGACATAAATGTGTGACAACTGCTTGATACGAGTACTTCCGTCTTCATTTCTGAAGTTGATGTGATGTGCGTCAAAACCGTTATCCACAATGCCTGCAATCACACCTTTCCCGGTATATGCTTGAGGCAGTCCCTCTCCGGCATGAATCTTATCCACGCCCATGCTTGCACGCACTTTGTCCATCTTTTGTGCCACAGGACGAGACAATTCAAGTTGCTTTACACTTGGTAATTGCGCCATGCGTTCAACATCATCCACCGGCATTGAAACCAATGCTATATCACCACGCACCGAGAACACATGCATGCCTTCGGCTTCGAGTTGTTCAGCTGTTGCACCGTCACTCAATTTCACAAAACCCGTAATATGATTTTCAGGTACACCAAGTTTACTCAAAGCCTTCATTTGAGCCTGATAGCTTGGCAACTGTTGCATTTTGTGACTACGTAGAGTTGTACGGCTACGCATATCAAGTTTTGACTGAGCCATTCCTGAAACAGCAACACCCAAAGCCAACAAAACAATGTGAAATTTCTTCATTTTATCTATAATTGAAATAGTTCTTTTTTACTACAAAATGGAGGGAACACCACAATCATGACATTCCTTCCATTTTTATTATTTCTAAAATCATAAGGGACATTAAAGTCCTTAAAGACTTTAACTCCTAACTATTAAAGCACCACTTTAGTTGTTTTGCCTCCTTGCTTCTTGATAAAGATTCCGTTTTCCGGATTGGTAACCTTCACACCTTGCAAGTTGTAATATTCAACAGGTGCATTAGTATCAGCATTAATTGCATCGATTGCAGAAGATTCTGTAACATCAAACGCATACTTGCTTGCTGCCTTAGTTGTAAACGCTTCAGTACGTGGAAGAGCAAATCCCTTCATCCATTCACCTGAGTTACCGCAGATGTATATGTTTCCTGCAAGATCCCAAGCGATATCATAGCAGTTTGTACCGATACCGTGAGTAATCTTAGTCTTTTCTGTCAACTCTACGCTTCCATCTTCATTATAAACCAAGTCATATATAGAGAATGTCGTTTTAGAAGTTGCGATAGCAATTTGCTTTCCGTCAGGAGAAATACGGATACCACCACCGCCACGTACTATGCCACCCTCTCCTTCGAAGTAACGTTGTTCGCCGTTAGCATCTACATAAATCAATGCAGGTTCTGTGTCTGATGGAGTACCACGATATTGACAATACCAAACACCTCCTTGATTGTCATACTCAACATTTGTTACTTGAGGAGCAATTGTATAACCGGAAAGTGTTTCAATTTTAGTAGGAGTTGGCAAAACATCGGCTTCTCCAAGAGCATATTCATCTACACGAGAACCTGAAGCATTGAAACCAAACACACCCTTATTGGCGGCAATTGTCATAAGTTTCAAATCTTCGCCGGCACCCTTAATATCCATACCGATATTACCTGCTGCAAGGAATCCGTCTGCAGTGTGATATTCGTATGTATCAGCATTCAATTCACCACCTGCAAGAAGTGATGTGAATTTATTATTCTTCACAAGGTCGTCGTGACTTGGAGCATATAGTATATAGTCACCGGCATTGTTACAACGAGAAACGAAGATACGTCCGTCTTCTGCTACACGTACACGAGCAAGGTCAGCTCCATAAGAGATGAATGTGTAAGTCAAATCACTCATAAATGCATATTTACCTGTTACCTCATTCACAACACTTTCCATCGCAGGTGTAAAGATATAAAGACCTACACCACCATTTGCTGCTTGATAGTATTTAGTATTTGATGTTGTCATACCTTCAGTTACATATACGTGACCGAATGCAGGGCTTTCCATATTATTGTCAACATCTACGCCACGTGGGTGATAGAATTGAACTTTATGGAATTCTTCCATTGCTGTCTTTTCGGTTCCGGCTACTTCCACTTCCCAAGTGTAGGAACCGACCTCAAGTTCAGCAAGAGCTATTTCAGTTGTGTGAGCACCCTTAGCAGTTTCACCGGCAACTTTAGCAACAACAGTACCTGTAGCATCAACAACTTTCACTGCCACTGATGTCGCCTCTGTATTCAATGAATAGTTAACATTTAATTTACCTTCAACCACTTCACTGCTTAGAGCATATGCAAATGGATTAGCTGTTCCTTCCGCAGGGGTTACACTTGTTACAAGAGCAACGATACGCACCTTGGTTGTTCCGTTTACAGTAATAGTATAAACACCTTCTGTTGCCTTAACTTCTTTATTATCAACCAAAACTGTTGCGTTTACGCCTTCAGCTAAAGTGAAGTTCACTTTTGTATCAGCAATTACGTTCAATCCGTTTGCCCAATCTGCATAATCTTTGCCTTCTACTGCTACCGAAACAACAGAGTTTTCTAAACCTTCAGCCATCGCAAAAGTCACAGCATATTCTTCCGGTTTTTCATTTATAAACACCTTGATGTAATCACCATTTGCAAGGGTCCAATCCGAATTTGAAAGATTTGTTACATACAAACCGTTGCAATAAATTGCGGCAGGTGCATTATAACTCTTTGTCATCACATACAAACGATGAGCCTCTTCGCCATTATTGAAACCGATCTTATTTTCACCCTTTACAAGATAAACTTGATCGCGAGTAGTGGCATTCGTCATAGAACTATAAGAATAGCATTCATCGTCGATGTAAACAATAGCATTATTGTCATAAACGATTTCGTTAGCAACAATCACAATAGTAGTTCCATCGCTTGGTATGTTAATAGTAGTTCCATAAGAGCTATCATATCCATAACTGTTTGCCTCATTGCCATTTACTAAAACTGAGGTAATTTTACAACCCGCAGCCTTAGTTACAGTGATAGAAGCAGAATTTTCACTTACTTCAATTTCATTATCACCGGCAACTAAATTAAGAACATTAGAGTTAGCGTCTTTTACTACCACACATTCAGGATGTTCTACCGATATCGTAACTTTGAATGTTGAATATTTATGAGCACCAATAACTATATTTGAAGCAGCTTTTACAATAAATTCATATTCAGAAGAAGAGTTATACCAATTAGAAGGAACTTCTCCATTAATTGTAAACGAATCAATTGCATAATTAACATTGTCAAGCAATAATTTGATTGTCTTACCCAATTTAACTTTTATATTGCCATCAGCGTCAGGAGTAACAGTTTCTCCATCAACAGTAATACCGGTTAATGCTTCTTTAGACTCTTCGGTAGCAAAAGCAACATTTACAACAACTTCTTCATCCGGGAATTCTGTTTTAATATCAACAACACTTCCATCTTTAACATATAGATACCAAGATCCATATTCTTCTGTTACCTCAGTTCCATCTACTGTAACTTTATAGAAAGTACTTTCATAATTTGGTGACAAATTAAATGGAGATTCCATATCAGGAATAAACTTAACTTCATTTTCTCCATCTACCAATGTTACACGTTCATTTGTAGAAGACATTTGAAGTCCGCCAATATTTGCAGCATTATCAACTGTAATCTTACAAGTGGCTGTACGTGCCTCGGCTAAAGCTACTGAAGTAACTATATACTTTTGAGAATAACTGTCTTCTGTTGGTGATTCATAGATAGATACCATACCATAAGATATACTTTGAGTAGTTCCGGCTGCATTCACAACCGATTTCAATAAAGCACCTTCTTTTGCATTAATATAAATTGTGGTATAATTACCAACAGTCAAATCAAATGTGTTATCACCTGCAACAAGTGTTTGTTCCACATAGTTAAGTTGAACACTCACACGATTTGGATCATCCACATTAATTGTAACGGACGCGGCTTTTGCCGTAAATGACATTACTACTGCCATTACAGCCATCATTAAAAATGAGTAAAGTTTTTTCATCTATTTAAAATTTTAAAATTATTAATTCCTAATATTCGATATTCATCTTTAACTCTGCACAAGTTTTAAAAAAACAACTAAACAGGAGTGAATATTCCTTTTGTTTTAAGTCCGGAAGATAACTCTTTCTACCTAAAGACCAACAAAATAGGTTGCAAATATACACAAATTATTACAAAATTTACGTTTTTTCTTAAAAAATCTCAAAAACTCCCCAATTTCATCTACAATCTCTCACATTACCCCCATAAACACAAAATGTGGTTATTTGGAAATTTAGTGATTATCCAAGAGCAAACAGAGGGTATAGAGGTGGAAACTATAACCGACTATAGCAAGATAACAACCACCAGCGAAGAGAAACGCAGCAAAGGGAAGCCCATTGATACCTTCTTTATTGGCATAGCGTTAGGCGTTATCCTACTTTTTGTCCAACCTGCCTAAATTTCGCGATATACCTATACATTAAGTTTAAATAAACGAAAAACACCCGAAAAATACCGCTTTCGGGTGTTTTGGGGTGTTAATTTTACAAAATCTTGATTTCTAAGGTATTTTGTGGTGCCACCAGGAATCGAACCGGGGACACAAGGATTTTCAGTCCTTTGCTCTACCAACTGAGCTATGACACCATCGTTGTTTTGCGAGTGCAAAGTTAAGATGTTTTTTTTAATTATACAAGTGTTTGTGTTACTTTTTTGAAAAATATTTTTTGAATATATAAAAATATGTATCTGAATCTCTATGTTGTAATTTTAGGAAGTGTTGTAGGCATGGTTTATATGGAGAATCGTGTGCTCTAATTGTGGCTATTTAGGGTTGTCTTTGAACTTTGGGGTGGGAAAGGTGTTTTTGTTGTAGAATTAGGGGAGGGAAAAGAATTATTTCTATGAAATGAGTGTAATGAGAAAAATATTTTGAAAATTTTTAAATCAAAAATGAACTTTTCAAGAACTCCCGATGTTTTATATACAAAGAAAATTGATTCATAATGATGTTAGTTAATTAAAGGCATTTCTGTTAAGTTTCAATATCTCTCGATGATGTGGGACGTGCGTAGTGATACTGTGAAGTATGTGGACGCCGTCCTTTTTTTCTGTGTATTTGGAACTTTTGCAAAATAATTTTATCAATCATATACCATTGTAAAATAAATTCATTATTTTTGTTTTACACAATAATATAAATAAGACAAAAGACTTCTGAACAATGAGTATGAGTAAAGCAATAAACATATTAGATAAAGACTACCAACTATGGATTCAAGAGCTGTGCAAGCGTTATCGCCAAAGCCAAATTAAGGCTGCGATACGTGTAAATCAAGAAATGCTTCTGTTTTATTGGTCTGTAGGGCAAGATATTGTAAATTTAAAAGCAGAAAGTAAATGGGGTAGTAAATTTATGACAAATTTAAGTCGAGATCTTAAAGAGCAAATGCCTGAGTCTAATAGCTTTTCACCTACCAATCTATTGTATATGAAGAATTTTTTCTTGATGTACAGATCTTTATTAAAAATCACTCCTCAACCTGAGGATCGATTGTGTAGTGAAGAGATTACTCCCCAAGTTGAGGAGCAATTAAAGGTGAATATCTATTCTATTCCGTGGGGGCATCACAAATTGTTGATAGACAAATTCCTAAACGCACCCCAAAAAGCAATATTCTATATCCGCCAAACTATAGAAAATGGGTGGAGTCGATCAATGTTGCTAAACTTTATCAATACTGATTTGTATGAGAGACAAGGTAATGCATTGACCAATTTTCAGAATACGTTACCTAAAATTTCAAGTGAATTAGCTCAAGAATTGACCAAAGATCCATATAATTTTGCATTTACAGGTATTACTCAACCATACAACGAACGTATTCTCAAAGATGCGTTACTGAATAATGTCACCCAATTCTTAACAGAATTGGGAACCGGTTTTGCTTATGTGGGAAAGGAGTTCCGTCTGCAAGTGGGACAGACTGAAAACTTCATCGATTTGCTTTTCTACAATCTTAATCTATCGTGTTACGTTGTGATTGAAGTGAAGATTGGTAAGTTTGAATTTAGCGACATCGGTCAATTGGGAGGCTATGTAGTAGCATGTAATCACCAACTCAGAAAAGAAGGTCGAGACAACCCAACCATCGGCTTGCTTATATGCAAAGAGAAAGATCGTGTGCAAGCTCAATACGCATTGGAGTCAAGCAGTCAACCGTTAGGAATTTCAGAATATGACCTTGAAAAATTCTATCCCGAGAAAGTGGAAGGCACAATCCCAACTGTCGAGGAGATTGAAGCAAAATTGAGTTAGAATGCAACCTGAAAAATAAAGAACAACGTAGTTATTAAATTTTAACTTTGAATTTTATGAGAGAATTAAAATCAAAATTTGAAAATATAGTCAATTCGCAAGTTAAAAAGATAAAGAATCCTATCTTTATTGTTACCGGACTTTGCGACTATATTGATTTTAATGACTATGCAGAACACATAGCCGACCCTGCTACTTTTGACGAAGAGGGAGCAAGTGGTTATTTCTCAAAAGAATGGTTCGGACGTATTTTTGCTACTTTAAATTCTGCTGATAAATACACAATTCTCTCGCACCAACAATATGCTTATATTGTTGAGTATTTGAGTATAGATTTCTTTAAGGATAGAGCCGTTGTTGTGTGTGATAATCTTCGCTCGCTCTATCCATTAAGTAAAGACGATTATTCGGAACAAACTTCCGGCGACCACATGGACGAGCGTTCTGATGATATGCCAGTATATCAAACCGAACAATTTAAGATTGGTGATAACTACTTCTATTCTGTTAAACTGCATAATGAATCGGCTAAATTAATCCCATTTTTCACGGAGGAACGCGAACTTGAACAATCTTCGTTCAAGTACTCTAATGAAGAAGTAGTTGATATTTCCACCAGTCAATATGCCATTGATGATTTCATCAATCAATGTCTTCTGAAAAAGAATTTCAAACGAAAGTTTGTTATTAAATCTTATGCAAAACAACCGCTTAATGCTCGCATTAATTCAATGCTCAAAGAAGCTAATTGGTTGCTCTCTATAAATGGTGGCGGTATTTATTTGAAGCGTGAAGAAAGTATTAAAAAGGAATACACTGCTTCAAGCGACTCTTTGCGATTACTAAAAAAGTATTGGGGCGAGGGAGCTTCTTTCCGCGATATAATGGTTTATGAGAACCCCGATTATGGGAATGCCACTATCCCAGTCTCACAAGGCTTACTTGTTGATACTATTATTAATGAAGTGATAATCAACTCCCTCGTGATATATTTATTACAGCCCCTACCGGAGCAGGTAAATCACTTATCTTTCAACTTCCTGCATTTTATGCCGCTGAACAAGGTGACTTGACAATCGTTGTTTCTCCTCTTAAAGCATTGATGACAGACCAAGTTGTCAATCTACAAAGAGAACGTAAATATCGTGAAGTGGCTTTTATAAATGGAGACCTTAACTTTATTGATAGAGAAAAAATCATTCGTGATGTAAAAGACGGTTTTATTAATATCTTATATCTCGCACCTGAATCTCTATTATCATATGGGAGGTTCTATAAATTCAATTTACCATTAGCGAGTAGTCAGAACCTCATTA
>CAZTFX010000030.1:0-25436 GCA_964613095.1 uncultured Muribaculaceae bacterium
CAAATATACAAATAATACACTGATTAACAATGGATTAATTTATAGAACCTCCCAAAAATAATAACCTGACCAAGGCGCAAACACCACACAATTGGTGCGCTCATAAGATTGGAATCGCACACCATCTACAATTCCTACAACACGGTATTTTATTTCTTCATAACCTTTTGGATAAAAAGCATTCTTACCTATTATATTTTCTCCGGGATAAAACAAGTCTGCGTAACTTTTTGATACAATTATATCGTTAGCCGCATAACTCATCTTTGACAGCTCCTCTACAGATGGACTTCCTTCCACCGATTTTATACCGTATGTTTCAAAATAATTCATACCGGGTACAAACATTAGTTGGATACATTTTGTGATATACAAGCTATCCTTAACCTTATCACCCGAACAGAACTGATTACTGCTCCCTCCCTTATCATTTATATATCCCCAAGGGACAGCTGTGGCTTTTTCCACTTGCGGCAACAACTTGATTTTATTATACAGAAACAACGCATCATCCACTCTTGATGTTGAATCCCATCGCTCTTTATCAAATTTTGGAGACTTTTCGTCGTAAGCTTTAAATGATACCACACACAATCTGTCAGAATCATAGCCAAGTGGCAAACTACTATCAAATACCGATACTGCCACCTTATCAACCAACACAAATGTCACTATCGTTACTATTATAAGTTCAACGGCAAGCAAGCTGTTGCGTTTGCGACGGTTCCACAAATTTTTAAATATCAATTTCCACATAATTTTATCATTTTTTCAAATTCAAAGAATCAACAATAGGACGTCGCAACGACCGCCAAGCCGGAATCAAGGCACTCAGAAAGTTGAGAACCACACACACTAAGAAAGAGAAGATGAACACCACCGGAGAGAACAACATCTCGGCTGAAATACGCACATTTCCCATCGAATTACCTCCCATATCGAGCAATGTAAATACCCATTCACGACACAAAAACAGTACAACGCAGGTAATCACCAATCCGATAGCACCACCTACTATTGTAAGAAAGAAATTTTCCCATAACATCTGACTGAGTAATGTACCACGAGTAGCTCCAAACGACTTACGCACGCCAAGTTCGTGCATTCTGCGCTCCATACGTCCTGTGATCATGCCACTCAGGTTCAATGCAGGGACAAACAGAAGAACGATAAAAATTAGTCCAAAAGTTTCGATGAAATCTTTCAAGGTAAACTTTTTCTTACCTTCATTCACAATTTTCTCCATAGTGGAGATAGGATAATGTAAAAACTCCACTCGAAATTCCCCTTCTGAAATCGATGCATTATGTTTGCGCTCTATTTCTTTCACTTCGGCTTTCAAAGCCTCAGCCTGCTCTGCATCTTTACATAACATCTTTATGGTGAAACTTCCTACCGCAGGACAACTATGCTTTTTCTTTTCCTTAACACAAGTGTAAGGAATCAACAATTGTGCATAACTTTCACTCATGATTTTGCTCGGTTCTTCAAACACTCCACACACAGTATATTCCATGTTATTGATCCACACGTTCTTGCCTACAACTCCGATATCAGAACCAAACAACTGCGATGCAACATTGTCTGAGATTACCGCCGATTTGATACCGCTTTCAAAGTCAGACTCCGAAAATGGCTTTCCCTCAATAAATTTATATGAAAAAATTTTAAAAAAAGCGCAGTCCACAGCCTTACCGGAGAAATTGAACACATTGTCTCCGATATCACTTGTCACCTCATAACCCAAAAACGATCCGGCAGACTCTGCCGATACTACTTCGACATTCTTCAACGGATATATCCAATCCTTAATAGCCTGGAGCGACAATCCTCTACCAGATGTCATACTATTTCCATTGGAAAACGTCAGATTTTCTATATAATAGGTTCTATCCCTATTGTATTCGGGATAAAGCGGTGCTACTTTCACCCAAAGCAATACCGCCATAATGGTGGTGGAGGCTATCGCTATCGCTGTTCCAAAGATATATATCCATGTAAACAGCTTATTTTGTTTCATAAGCTCTAAAGCCTGCCTAAAATACAATTTCAACATAATTTATTCTATTTGTTTGATTAATCGATTTTCAATTTTTCTCCCCTGAACTCACTCATATCACTTACTACAACTTCTTCGCCAAGTTCAAGACCACTCACAACCTCGATATACTCATAGTTGCTCATACCAAGTTCCACCTTTCGATACACAAGTTCATCACCACTACGCACATATAGCATATATATCCCCGGCTCCTTAAAAAATGAGCCGTTCTTTATACGCCTCACATTCTTGCTCACTCCATCCGACACATATACATCTGCCCTCAAACCCGAACGGAACCGCTCATCAGCATCAATATCAAGTTGCACCGAGAAGCCGGTCATTCCATTCTTTGCTGTTGGTTCCACATTGCTCACCACACCTGTATATTCAATGTTATTTACTCGCACACGAGCGGGATTGCCCACCTTCACTCTGTTTGCATACATCTCGGCAATCTCTCCATCAATTTTAAAGTGTTTCAAGTCGGCTATTATAGCTACTTGACTGCCTTGCGCTACTTGCGAGCCAACTTGATTAGAAATAAATGTGAGTGTAGCTTGATAGGGAGAACGTATCTGTGCATCATTAAGCATACGACGCATTTCAGCAAGTTCCTTGTTTAACATCGACAGTTCAAGTTCTTTCATTTGATAACTCGCCTCACGCACACGCTTCTCGTTGTCACACTGCGTGCGTAACTGTTCAAGCTCAAGTTTTTTTGACTTGCAAGAAAAATCGGCTTCACGCACCTTGTCGGTAGTGCCACTTCCTATGCTGTCGAGATATTGCTCATTACGAAGTTCCATCTCAAGGCGATTATAACTCATTTCGGCAACCTTTATACGCATTTGTAAATCACTCAAGTAAGTGCGATTGTTCATTCTATTCTGCTCAAGTTCGAGTTTTTTCATCTCTGCTTTATCAACAAGCTTATCGTAATCGGTCTGTGCCGACTGCAAATCAAGTTTCAATAAAGGCGCACCTTGTTCCACCTCATCTCCTGCCTTGCAATACACCTCAACAATGCGTGAACTGATAGGTGACGTTATCACTTGCTCAAATGCGGGCATCAGTTTTCCCGAACCGTTCACAGTGGCATCTACATCCCCGATTTCTACTGTACAAAATTCCAAATCCTTGGCTTTTACAGTATCTTGCATAAAAACAATGGCACTTATTATCACTGCAACTACAATAACGACTGTAGTCAAGTACTTGGCAATCGTCTTGCGATGCTCTTTTTGCCTGATCTCTTTAGGTATTTCTCTATCCATTACAAATAAATTTACATTTATGCCCATATTATTTGCAATCACTGTGCCAAACACATAACTACCTGATAATCAACCGTTCTCAAAACAAACAGAGTGTCCGTTTCCGAACACTCTGTATCACTCTCAATCAACTCCCCATTTACGCAAACAAGTCATCTAATACCACTTGGCATTGAACTTTATCACTATATTTATTTTGTTTTATACCAAATGTTGTAAGCATTGTAAGTATAACAGATTTTTTCGTACCAGATTCTTCAATCAGTGCATCTATCTTATTATTTAATTTTTGCTCATAATCTTTATTAATTTCAAATTCATCTTTCGAGAATTTAATTTCACACACATTGATAGTGGCATCTTTACGGTCTATTAACAAATCAATTTGTGCTCCACTTTTCACTTTAGTGCTTTTCCATGAACACGCAAGCGTCTGTACTCCTGATATACCAAGTGCATTCTTAACTTGTGGTAAATGATTTAAACACAACATCTCAAAAGCAACACCACTCCAAGCGTGATAAGTAGGAGAATTCATCGAAGTAGTCCAAAAAAGCTCGTCTTGATATTTATTATTCTTGATAAACTGGAAATAGAATAGAGTATAAAAATCTATCAATTGATACAATGTATCTCTTTTTTGTCGTTTATCTTCCGCTAATCCATAATTACCAAATGGCTCATAGAATCGAATAAATCCACAATATTCCAATTCATCAAGAACTGTACTAAAAGCTCCATTATTGGTTAACTTTGTAATTTTCAAGATTTCTTGACGAGTTAATCCCTTACCTTTTGTAGCTAATGCAGTCACTACATCTATATGTGCATCGGCTTTTTTATACAAAGCATGATATAAGTCTCTAAATTCATACTTAAGTTCGGCATTACTTGCAAAAAACAATTGATCGATATTTTGTGCCAAACTCTTTGATTTATCAAGTTTAGAAAGATAATAGGGGATTCCACCCATTACCATATAACATTCAGCTATCTGTTTGCGAGAGAAAGCAAATCCATAAGTCTTAAAATAATCTTCGCATTCTGCCAGAGTAAAAGGTTCCACAAGAATATGATGTGTCAATCTATTATGCAGACCTCCTCTACTATGTATCAGATTATTTATCATCCACGATGTAGCCGAACCACACACTATCAACTTTATATCATTGCGAAGAACTGCCCAACTATTCCAGAAATTTTCAAGAGCCGGAATAAACCCCGATTTTGCAGTATCCAGCCAAGGCAATTCATCTATAAAAATCACTTTCCTACCTTCAGGTAAAGTTTCAAGATATTGCGACAATTCATAAAAGGCTATTATCCAATTCTTAAATATCTTTGGACAATCTTCCTTCATAACTTTATTCAAAGCTATTGAAAAGTTTATCAACTGCTCGCTTTTTTTAGCATTATGAACACCTGTAACAAAAAACGAAAAATTATCATTCACCACATTTCTAATAAGAAATGTTTTACCTACTCTTCGTCTCCCATACACAGCCACAAATTCCGATTTATCCGAATCAATGTAACTTCTTAAGGCTTTTAATTCCTTCTTTCGTCCTATTAATTGCTGCATCATAACCACAAATAATTTGCGCAAATATACTTTTTTTACCCAATTTACGCAAATTACCCCACAATAATCTGCGTAAACAGACTTTTTTTACCCAATTTACGCAAGTTATCTACCACTTAGAACACAACTCCTAACTCCTAATTCCCAACTCCTAACTGAAATAGTATCTTCCTTTCTTTTGGGTAGCATGGGCATACTCTATGGCTCGCACCGGACAACGATGTATGCACGCAAGGCACATGGCACAATCACCATGCCATTGAGGGGTGCGATTTTCATTCAGCGAGATATTTTTCATCGGGCAACTCTTCACACACACTCCGCAATGAGTACATTTTCCTGAATCGACAACAAATTTTTTGTCACTCATGCTATATCGGCTGAACCAAGGATATATCACACGTGATTTCAACCATGCAAATGCCCCCTCCACCACATCTGTCTCGTGACACCGTCCGGAAATACGTTTTGAGATATATTCTACTCTCTCAATAGCTTTATGTTTCTTCTGCTCTTCAAGTTCTTTGTTATCTA
This sequence comes from uncultured Muribaculaceae bacterium, assembly GCA_964613095.1. Classification (GTDB taxonomy): domain Bacteria; phylum Bacteroidota; class Bacteroidia; order Bacteroidales; family Muribaculaceae; genus RGIG4576. The sequence continues at coordinate 5,435 of CAZTFX010000030.1, forward strand.
CATCAAATCCCGGGAAAAGGATATAATTATTGGGCATTTGCACTGAGTAAGCGGCACACCCCTTCATCTCTCCAAGAGCCTTTTGCCATATCTTCACCGACAGCCCCACATCGTCACCACAAGTGGTTACCATATAGACGAAAGTATCTTCGGAATATCCGTTTATCACCATTCGTTTGATGAAATCCACCATCACAGGAGCCGGTCCCCACGAATAAGTAGGAAAGACAAAACCTATCATCTCACCCTCGCCAAGCGAATAGGCAAATTCTCCCGAAGCAAATGCTTCGGAAATAGCAATAAGTCTGTCATTCAACAGCACCGATAGTTGTTCTGCCACCCAACGGCTGTTCCCCGTTCCCGAAAAATAAAATATCATATAGTCATGTGTTATAACTCCTAAAAAAGTGGAAATCGATTACCCTATAATCAATATCATCAACAAATATAGCAATTTTGCTCTCTTTGTGAGCATTTTTTTCGATTTTTTGCTCTCTTTGTGAGCATTTTTAAAAGTAGCACCTTTCCAGTTGCATAAGATTTTGAGGACACACCATTATTATGGAAATTAGGTCGTAAAGTGAGTTACCTTATTGAGCCGGTATTAATTGCTGAGAACGACAAAAGCCCTCTATACACGGATATTCTAAAAACAGGAATTTTAATTTGAAAAACGTAATAGGCTGTGCGAACGATTCACACAGCCTATTATACTAACTTCCCAACGCCTCACTTCTCACTCCTAATTCCTAACTCCTAATTGTAATAAGTGTTGCTCCGAAGCCGTATTCGCGGAAACTTGCGTCTTGAGCTTCGCAACGCGGATATTTGCGTTTCAGCTCGTCAAGCAAAGTCTTGCGAAGCACCCCTTCGCCCTTACCGTGAATAAACACTATCTTTGCCCCTTTACGCTTGATATTTTCGTTCATCACTCGACGAAACTCATCGAGTTGCACTTCTAGCATATCTTTATTAGAAAGTCCTGCCGTGGTGTCAAGCAGCGCGTTTATATGTAAATCACATTCTACGATTTCATTACTTTTCGGTTGTTTTTTTACCTGCTGACGTTGTGGACGGTCTTGGGCACGTTTTTCCTTCATGGCACGTTCAAGATCGGCACTGCTAACGGTAATCATGCGAACCGGACGGTCATTCTTTACTATATCAAGTGCAATCACCGGAGTATCGAAATATTCGTTGTCGTGAAAACAGTGCATTTTGTAGAATTTAGTGGTATCAAGGCGATGTTCCACAAGTGCAGGATTCTTCAGTTTGAACCCCTTATCCTTCTTAAATGCCACATATTGAATAGCAACACGATCCATTTGAGTAAGTAACGAATGGTCAAACTCCTCAATATGAACCTGAATATTTGGCTCCACCACATCATGATAACGCATAACCCATTCACTATCGTTATCACTCTTAGTCAGATAAGTGAAATACAGATAATAATTGCTATCATTTACCAGATAAGCGTCATAGGTAGTAGTGTTAAGGTGCTTAATCTCACGAGGCTCGTAGGCAAGCACAATGTTAAGCACATCACCCTCATCGGTTTCCACCACCGGCACCGGCTTAGGTGCCTCAATAATTACTTCTTTCGATGGTAATGAAGCAATCGGTTTGTCGTAGGCAGTAGGCTTGGGCTTAGACGATTCCACCACCACACATTCACGAAGAAAAGCCGGCTGTTCAAAACCATCTTCATCTTCCACGTATGCCATATTTTCCACTATTCTTGTTATGCGTCCTCCCCCCATTTGGTTAAGGAAACGCACTATATCATTTACTTGTGCCATAATCGTTTGTTTTTAAATTGTCATTTCGCCGCAGAGTGAATACGCAAGATATTTCTTAACATTTTCGGCAGGAAGTCCTAACCCAAAAAGATACATCATCTTGGTAATTGCTGCTTCACTTGTGATATCATGTCCGCTTACTACACCCGCACGAGTGATACAGTCTCCTGTTTCATAACGAGTGCTGTGGATTCCTCCATTTACACATTGAGTAACATTCAAAATCACAATACCACGCTGAACCGCCTCACGAATAGCGTCGGTAAACCATTTATCAGTTGGAGCATTACCTGCCCCATAGGTTTTGAACACAATACCTTTCACATCTGGCGTGTTCAATATGTGTTTCAATATTTTTTCACTCATTCCCGGATACAAATCAACAAACATAACATTTGTATCCATAGTGTAACGCACTTTTAATGGTCGTTTTGAAGGCACACGATAAAGCGATTCTTCATTGAAATGAATACCCAAACCTATCTTAGCCAACGGAGGATAGTTGTTACTCTTGAAAGCATTGAAATTGTCGGCACTCATCTTCGTACTACGATTACCACGCCACAAATAATTTTCAAACAAGATTGCGACTTCCTGTACCATTGGCTCGCCGTGCGCATCACGTGCCGCAGCTATCTGAAGCGACGTAATAAGATTTTCTTCGCCATCGGTACGCACCTCACCAATAGGCAACTGTGAACCTGTGATTATCACCGGCTTGTGCAGATTTTCAAGCATAAAACTCAAAGCCGAGGCAGTGAAAGCCATAGTATCGGTACCATGTAACACCACAAAACCATCGTATGCATCATAATTTTCTTCTATGGCAACAGCAATGTCGCGCCAATGCGAAGGCGACATATTGGAACTGTCGATAGGAGGATTGAATTGAATGTTATTGATCACATAATCCAGTTTCTTGATTTTTGGAACATTATCTATAAGATGAGTAAAATCAAACGGCTGCAAAGCACCGGTTTCTTGATTCTCAATCATTCCTATCGTTCCACCCGTGTAAATAATCATTATCTTAGGGCGTACAACCTCATTTTGCGATAAATTCATAATATGATACGTATTTTGATGGTTTAGCAATACAAAGTTAATAACAAAAACACTTTCTATGACAGTGAGACATAAAAAACTCATAAAAAAACATCAAGAACAAGAATATTTTCTTAATTTTACCACCACATTATGAGTTTTTTACATACTATAAATATTTTATACTCAACGACTAATCATTTTTTATTAATATACATAAACTTAAAATAAAACTATTATGGAATTACCTTTTGCCGAATCGTGGAAAATTAAAATGGTGGAGCCTATTCGTAAAAGCACTCGTGAAGAACGTGAACAATGGATGAAAGAAGCCCACTATAACCTTTTCAATCTAAAATCGGAACAAGTTTACATCGATTGTCTTACCGACTCAGGTACAGGCGCAATGAGTGACCGCCAATGGGCGGCAATGATGACAGGAGATGAAAGTTATGCCGGTTCTTCTTCTTTCTTCCGCTTGAAAGAAGTTATCACACGCCTTACAGGATTTGAGCATGTTATACCTACACATCAAGGACGTGCTGCCGAAAATGTGCTGTTCAGTCATCTTGTAGCCGAAGGAGCCGTTGTTCCGGGTAACTCTCATTTCGATACCACAAAAGGTCACATCGAGAGCCGTAAAGCTCATGCAATAGATTGTACCATTGATGAAGCTAAAAACACTCAATTGGAAATACCATTCAAAGGTAATGTTGACCCGATTAAACTAGAAAAAGTTCTCGTAGAACATGGTGATAAGGTACCTTTTATCATTGTCACTATCACTAACAATACAGCAGGAGGGCAACCGGTATCAATGCAAAACTTGCGAGAAGTGAGAACTATTGCCGATAAATACAACAAGCGCGTGATTTTTGACTCTGCACGCTTCGTTGAAAATGCTTATTTCATCAAAACTCGAGAAGAAGGATATGCTCACAAATCAATTAAAGAAATCGTTAAAGAAATGTACTCCTATGCCGATGGTATGACAATGTCGGCTAAGAAAGACGGTATCGTGAATATGGGTGGATTTATCGCAACACGTCACGAAGACTGGTACGAAGGAGCAAAACGCTTCTGTATCCCCTTTGAGGGCTATTTGACCTATGGTGGTATGAACGGACGCGACATGGATGCTCTTGCTGTAGGGCTTGACGAAAACACCGAACTCGACAATATCGAAACACGTATTAAACAAGTACAATATCTTGCCGGCAAACTTGACGAATATGGTATACCCTATCAACGTCCTGTAGGCGGACATGCGATTTTCGTTGACGCATCAAAGGTTCTTACCAATATCCCGAAAGAAGAATTTCCGGCACAAACTCTAGCTATCGAACTTTATCTTGAAGCCGGTATCAGAGGCTGCGAAATAGGATATATTCTTGCTGATCGTGACCCCATCACACGCGAAAACCGATTTGGAGGTCTTGATTTATTAAGACTTTGCATTGCCCGACGTGTTTACACCAACAATCACATGGATGTGATTGCAGTGGCTTTGAAAAATGTATTTGACCGCCGCGATAATATAAAGCATGGCGTAAAAATCACTTGGGAAACCGAACTCATGCGCCACTTCACCGTAAAACTAGCACGCATAGAAGACTAACAATATATCTAAATAGACTGAAAAGAAACGGAAATCGAACAATTTAGTTTCATTTCCGTTTCTTTGTATTATCTTTGTTTTTATGATAGTGAGAAAAAGCAAAATAGAAGATTTAAAGGAAATTATGCCTGTTTACGTCAGCGCTCGCACTTTTATGGCATACACCAATAATCCCAATCAATGGATTAACGGTTATCCTACCGAAAGTGATATTTTTAATGATATAGCGAATGGAAATCACTATGTGATTGAACATGAAACTGATGGTATTGTGGGGGCTTTTATGTTCAAAATTGGAAATGATCCTACTTATGACATAATAGATGGAACATGGCTCAACACGGAGGAATATGGAGTCATTCATCGACTTGCTTCAAATGGGAAACAGCGAGGAATCACCAAAATTTGTTTCGACTTTTGTTTCACACAGATAGAGAATATTCGCGTAGACACGCACCACGATAATAGAGTAATGCAACAAGGTATTCTCAACTACGGATTCAAGCATTGTGGTACTATCTATTGTCACAACGGCACTCCTCGCCTTGCCTTTCAACTCGATTTAAATACTTTATAATTTAACCTAGCTTTATATCGTTTGATTGACAATACTCTATCAATTCTTTATTGTCATCATCGGCACCTATATAGTCAAGCTTAACCACAAGTTTGTCCTTGTACCCACATTTCACCAGGTCTTTAACGGTGTTCAGCACGCACACACGCGACATGATTCCACACACTTCAATAAGTTCTATTTCTTCTTCACACGCCATCACAACCGAAAACATTTCACGGTTATCGTCGTTCTGAATAAAAGAATATTCTTCAACATCGGGGTGTTCACCTTTCAGATACAATTTCACATTTTCGGCAGGCATAGTCTTAGTCACCGCGTCAAACACCGGTTGATAAATGCTTGCACCATGCGTGTAATGCACACAATGAACGGACCATTCTCCTCCATTCTCAATGAACGAGCTATGTGTTACCGGGTGCCAATCCAAAGTGTAAGCTACTTGTGCAAACTTCGATTCAGTGATATAAGCGGCAAGTTTATCCATATTCTCTTTTGCTCCTTCTACCGGCAGATTACCTCCTACGAGAAAGTCATACTGTGCATCTATAATCAATAATAACTTCTTCATGTCACTTTTCATTTATTGTTAATCCTAAATATTTATCTCCTATTCCTATACCGAATAAAGCAAAATCATACACTACAGGATCATCGGGACGCATTTGACGTAATATTTCAGTAACTTCAAGCACCGTACGCTTATCATTTGCCTTACGTTCTATCATTCCTAACGCACGCACAGTATCGCCCACATGAACATCCAGCGGAATATATAATTGTGAAGGTTTTATACAATCCCACACACCCATGTCCACAATTCCATCGTTTCTAACGAGCCATCTTAAAGCCATGTTTATGCGTTTCAATGCCGTATTTTTCAATTGGGTAGGCAAACATTGTGAATCGGTAGCCCCATTATTGACCTCCGAAAATATTCGTTGCATTTGTTCGACTAGATACCACGACGGAGTTTCTTTTCCCCCCACCTTCAAACTGGCTGCAAAGTTATTCAACGAACCATATTGCTTGAAAATGGCACGAAAACCTCGCAACATATACTTAAAATTTCGAGCAAAAAATGTACGATGAATATTTATGTCGGGCAAAACTTCATAGGCTTCTTCCATCACATACTCGTATGGTCGATTATCCATAATATGAAGCATTTTTTCGCAATTATCACATATCATTTTGCGCTTGCCCCATGCAATCGCAGCCGAAAGAAAAGCAACCATTTCAATATCCTGCAGTCGTTCAAATCTACGTGGGAACTGTACCGGATCATTAAAAATGAAATCAGGATGATTTATACGTGCTGCTTCCCTATCCAGAAACGACTTCAATTGATCAAACTCCACTTTATTTAACGCCATAAATCAAAGTTTATTTACATTCTCCGATTCAGAAATCAAAGTATATCCCACAGCTTCTGAAATATATCCCACAGCACAACATAATGAAAATATCCGTACTTTTTTCATAATATCAGCATTAAAAAATGATTAATTATAAGAAATCAAACGGAATTCAAATTTAAATGGAGTAATACTTGATCCTAGATAGGAACGATATTCTTTATGATAACAATACTTATTATCTTGGTCAAAACTTCTTATTTTTGTTTGCTTTGACATTCCCGAAGCTATTGAAATCCTTATATTAATCTCTTGATAAGAAATATCATTTCCTTTCAAATCTTTATACACAAGTATTCCTTTTATTCTATTTATATTATCGGAAGTATTGTTCTTGAATGTAATTATCTCATCATCGTCGACAAAATCCTTTTTATATTGAGTAATTACAATATCATCCTTACCAACTGCTTTTTGTTCCAATGGCTCTTCTTTTTTTGATAACTTTGTTTTTCCCGATGAAACTTTCACTTTCGGTTTTGTTCCTTTCACTACAACATCTTCTATCGTTTTACTTTCTGCCGATTCCATCGCTTCCACTTTCGCAACCAAAACATCTATCTGTTCTTGATAAACTTTCATTTCTCTCAACATCGTCCAGCAAACGAATAGCACGGCAATTGTGCATATCAATGATAGTAAATTTCTCATAATAATAGCGTTTTCATTGTGTTCTTTCTGTAAAATTACTAAACAATATCAACAAAAGCAAACAATCAGCTATTTTAATATACTACATTTTCTATTTTACAAAGATGGCGACCAAAAATATATTTTAGCCGCCACCGTAAAAATTATAGGTCTTTAAGTCTTATATAGACAAAGTGCGTAAGGTATTTAGAAGTTCACGATTAATCGGTTTATCATTCTTAATTGCCTTAGAGAACGGAACATATACAATTTCATCATTGCGAATACCTATCATAACATTACGTTGATCTTCCAGTAACGCTTCTATTGCAGCAGCACCCATACGAGAAGCAAGAATGCGATCGGCAGCAGTAGGCGAACCACCTCGTTGCAAGTGTCCGAGAATAGTTACACGCACATCATATTGCGGATATTCATTCTTAACACGTTCAGCCATTCCCATTGCACCACCTGTTACAGGACTCTCGGCAACAAGAACGATTGATGAATTTTTACTCTTGCGGAAACCTTGTGAAATCAATTCACTCAACTGGTCAACCTCAGTAGATATCTCAGGAATAATAGCAGCTTCGGCACCTGTAGCAATGGCTCCGTTAAGAGCAAGGAAACCGGCATCACGTCCCATCACTTCTATAAAGAATAGTCGTTCATGCGAAGTTGCCGTATCGCGTATCTTATCGACACATTCCATTATGGTATTTAAAGCAGTATCATATCCTATAGTACGGTCAGTTCCATATAAGTCGTTATCAATAGTTCCCGGTAATCCCACAATAGGAATATTAAATTCCGTTGCAAAAACTCTTGCACCGGTCAATGAACCGTCACCACCTATTACAACCAATGCATCTATACCTTCTTTTTGCATAGTTTCGTATGCTAATTGGCGACCTTCGGGAGTTTGAAATTCTTTACAACGAGCAGTTTTCAATATTGTACCACCTGCTTGAATGATATTTGACACATTTTGCGTCTTGAACTCTACAATCTCACCAGTGATAAGCCCTTTGTATCCGCGATAGATACCTTTTACTTTCAAACCGCCATAAATAGCAGCACGCGTCACCGCACGTATCGCAGCATTCATACCGGGAGCATCACCTCCCGATGTCAATATACCAATACAATTAATTCCTGCCATATCTTTAGAAATATTACTTAGTGAATCTTTCTTTTTATTATCTCAACGCAAATTTACTTAAATAACAACAAAAGAAATTGTCAAAAACATGAAAAATTCACTTCATTTATATTATTTAAGAAATCGTTCCCTCTTTTTTATTCTGCTGCAATAATGAGAAATTATGAATACAACAAAAGCTAACGTATCATGATAGATTGGTTAGCTTTTGTTAGATTTGAAACGTTATATGTTATTTAGTCTTTTCGCCTAGATAGATGGTGCAGGTACCGAAATGAAACGCCAAAGACTTAATCGGGGTTATTTAAAAACTACATATCTTCAATAGAAAGACCTCTATGTATAAATTCGTAACCTTTAAACAAACCAACAGCTTTCAAAAAAGATTCTGATTTAGCTTTTAAGACATCCTCATCAAAGTTCTTCGCTTGACGTTTAACTTCAATAAATTCAATCTTGTTATCTACTTCATCTTCGGCAATAATATCTATCTCATTTTCACCTTTTCTGTCATGCCAATATCCTAAACGTGTGTATTGACCAGACTCTTTTAGCATTTCATTGAAATAACTTTCAAGACATTTCCCGCTTACAGTCGCAAAATCGCGTTCAGCAATCGTTTTCAATTTTTCATTACCACCAGCCTCTATGATATGCGTATATTTATATACAAATCTAAACCAAAATTTCAAAAATTGGTCATTGATAGTATAATGTACATTCTTATTGGTTGACTTTTCATGGATTGGTTGCAACTTACTTATCAAACCATACTCATCTATCAGATTTTTCAAATAACCAGACAACTCTTTTATACCAAGATTACTTTCCAGTTCGGAACGCGTATTCCTTCCTTGAGCAATAAGAGTCAAAATTGAGAAATAAATACCATAATCTTTGCCAAATTCATCAACAAGCATATTTTTACCTTCCTGCAAAAAATAAGAATCGCGTTCAAAGAACATATCCAACATTTTTTTCTCAGTAAATTTTTTCTTGTCAACGACTAACTCAACGTATTTTGCTACTCCTCCTGTTAGGGTATATAGAGCCAACAAATCAGATTTCTTGTATTCAGGACAATATTCCGACATTATTTCTTTCATAACAGAAGGCTTAAAAGGTCGAATATGCATAGTTCCGGTCTGCCTACCAAATAGAGGTTGCTTCTTATCCTTGAATATCTTATTCATCAATGTATTTACCGACCCTGCCACAATAAGATTGATATAAGCCTTGTTTTTATAACTATCCCAAATATTTTGCATATCAGAATAGATCGATGAATTTACCCTATAAAAATCCTGAAACTCGTCAATAAAGAGAGTGATGTGCTGAGTCTGAGATAATTCCATGATAAATTTAAATATCGAAGCAAAAGACATTCCTCTTCCACTCATCATTGGAATATTGAGTTTAACTCGAATTTCATCAATGAATACATCACAAAGATCGGCTTCGGCTTTACGAGCAACAAAAAAATAAAGCATTGTTTTATTCTCATAAAACTTCTTTACCATCTCGGTTTTACCTATGCGACGTCTTCCCGTGATAATAGTAAATTGAGCTACTTCGTGAGATAATTCTTCAATTTCTCGTAGCTTCTCAAATTCTGCTTCTCTATCAAAAAATCTCATAACTTCATTTTTATCGTAACGACAATTACCGTAACAACAATTACGATAATGCAAAGATACAAATAAATTTATCTTTGTTACAAAAAAATCTTAATAAAACAACAAAAGCTAACGTATCATGATAGATTGGTTAGCTTTTGTTAGATTTGAAACGTTATATGTTATTTAGTCTTTTCGCCTAGATAGATGGTGCAGGTACCGAATGTCATGCGCTTGAAACGACAATTTTTAAATCCTGCCTTACGCATTATTTCAAGCATTTCTTCTCCTTGCGCCACAGCCGCAATGCTTTCGGGAAGATAACTATAGGCACGTCGATCCTTTGAAATCATTCTGCCCACCATAGGAACCAATGTTCTTGTATATATGTTGTATAACGCACGTATCACAGGATTGGGTGGCACCGACAATTCTATGACACACAATACACCCCCTTTGTCCAGTACTCGATACATTTCAGCATAACCTTGTTGAAGATGTTCGAAATTACGCACACCGTAAGCTACTGTAACAGCACTAAACTTATTGTCGGGGAAACGCATATTCAAGCAATCGCCCTGTTCAAGCGTAATTTGGTTGGTCAAGTCACGTTCGGCAATCTTCTTTCGTCCGATTTCAAGCATTCCTTCCGACAAATCCAATCCTGTAATATGCTGAGGATGCAATGTGTCAAAAAGTTGTAACGCCAAATCACCTGTACCGGTAGCTACATCAAGCACTGTCATAGGATGATATTTACCCACCATTTTCACAGCACGCTTACGCCACCACCGATCTATACCAAACGACATGGCACGATTCATAAAATCGTAGGCAGGTGCGATAGAATCAAACATCTGTCGCACTTGCCCTGTTTTGCTTTCTTCGTCGTTATACGGACGTATTTCTTCTGCTTTATAGTTCACTTATGTCTGTTATGAGTAAGGAGTTATAGGCTGTTTAAATAATCTGATACGTTCTTTTCGATACGAGCATGAATATCTTCATCTTCGGCTTTATTGAACTTTTCACCCACTATATTTTCGTAAAGTTCGATGTAGCGTTCTGATACCGATTCACAATATTCATCGGTCATTTCAGGTACCTGTTGACCTTCTTTACCCATAAAGTTATTATCAATCAACCATTGACGCACAAATTCCTTAGAAAGTTGTAATTGAGGCTCTCCCGCTTCAAAACGTTTCTGATAATCGGCAGCATAGAAGTATCTTGAAGAATCCGGAGTATGAATTTCATCCATCAAAATAACCTTACCGTCACGCTTTCCAAACTCATACTTGGTATCTACCAAAATAAGACCTTTTTGAGCTGCAATTTCCGAGCCGCGCGCAAACAAAGCACGTGTATATTTTTCTACAACTTCATAATCTTCGGCAGAAACAATACCTTGAGCAATGATTTCCTCCTTTGAGATATTTTCATCATGACCTGCATCAGCCTTAGTTGTAGGTGTTATTATCGGTTCCGGGAAACGTTGGTTTTCCTTCATTCCGTCAGGTAGTTTCACTCCGCATATTTCACGCACTCCTGCCGCATATTCACGCCATGCACTACCGGTCAAATATCCACGAATGATCATTTCCACCTTAAAGCCTTCACATTTCAATCCCACAGTTACCATCGGATCGGGAGTTGCAAGTTTCCAGTTAGGAACAATGTCGGCAGTAGCGTCAAGGAATGAAGCTGCTATTTGATTCAACACTTGTCCTTTAAATGGAATTCCTTTGGGTAGTATCACGTCAAATGCCGAAATACGATCGGTTGCAACCATCACAAGTAAATCATCGTTGATGTCATATACATCACGTACTTTGCCATGATACACACTCTTTTGTCCTTTAAAATTGAAATCGGTATTTACCAACGTCTTTGCCATAGTTGTTTTTATATTTTGTCGTTATTATTTTTTTCTTTTAACACAGATTCTTTTTCCGCCTTACGTTCAGCACGCACACGTTCATCATGCTTCTCGTATGCCTCTACTATGCGTTGAACCAATTGATGACGTACAATATCTTTTTTATCGAATTCCACTTTACCTATACCCTTCACATCTTTCAAAATATGCATAGCTTGTACAAGCCCCGATTGAACCGAATGAGGAAGGTCTATTTGCGTCATATCACCGGTTATAATCATCTTTGCACCCATTCCAAGACGTGTCAAGAACATTTTTATCTGATGAGTAGTTGTATTCTGAGCTTCGTCAAGCACAATCACAGCTTCGTTGAGAGTGCGACCACGCATGAACGCAAGTGGAGCAATCTGAATCACATTGGTTTCCATGTACTCCTTCAATTTATTTGCCGGTATCATGTCTTCCAATGCGTCATAGAGAGGCTGAAGATACGGATCTATTTTTTCCTTCATGTCACCCGGTAAAAAACCAAGTTTTTCACCTGCTTCCACCGCCGGACGAGATAAAATTATTTTCCGAACCTCCTTATTTTTCAATGCACGCACAGCCAATGCAATAGCCACGTATGTTTTACCTGTTCCGGCAGGACCCAGAGCAAAAGTAAGATCGTTCTTTACAAATGTTTTTACGAGTAACTGTTGATTGGGCGTACGTCCGGAAATAGGTTTTCCATTTACCCCGTAGATAATCACATCATCCATTTTCAGTTCCTTAGGCGGAGCTCCTTTGATTGTGTCGATAATCACATCTTCTGGTAACTGATTGTATTTTGCACAATAATCGGCAAGTTTCTTGACTTTAGCCTCAAACTCCGATGTTTCATTATCATCACCTATCACCTTTATCACGTTTCCGCGTGCAGCAAGACGCAATTTCGGGAAAAGATTTCTTATCAACTGGATATTACTATTGTTGACCCCATAAAATATTACAGGGTCAACATTATCTACGATTATAATACGTTCTATCATCGACAGCTATCTGTTTAGCTTAATTTTGCAAGTGCTGTTTTAATACGTGCCACAGCTTCTTTGATATTCTCATCGCTTGTAGCATAACTCAAACGGATGTAATCGGGCGCACAGAATGCAGCTCCTTCCACCGTTGCCACATGAGCTTCTTCCAGCAAACACATTGCCAAATCATGAGAATCCTTTATTACCTCTTCACCGTTTTTCTTACCGAAATAAGCCGAGACTTCAGGGAAAATATAGAATGCTCCTTGTGGTTTATTTATACGTAATCCGGGTATTTCTTCCAATAATTCAACAATAAGATTACGACGACGTTCAAAAGCCTTTCTCATTTCTTCCACACACGATTGGTCTCCCAAATAAGCAGCTTCAGCAGCCTTTTGTGCAATAGAAGAAGGATTGGACGAATATTGACCTTGCAACTTCTGTGTAGCTTTAGCTATCCACAACGGAGCAGCCAGGTATCCTATACGCCAACCTGTCATAGCATAAGCCTTTGACACACCATTTATAGTAACCACACGGTCTGCTACTTCAGGGAACTCCGCTATTGAACAGAATTCACCTGTATAGTTGATATGTTCATATATTTCATCCGAAAGAATAATAATATCGGGATACTTTGCAAGCACATCGGCAAGAGCTTTTAACTCTGCACGAGTGTAAACACTTCCGGTAGGATTAGAAGGAGAACAAAGCAATACCATTTTTGTTTTAGGAGTAATTGCTGCTTCAAGTTGCTCAGGAGTAATCTTGAAATCTTGTTCCACACTTGCCGGGATAAGCACATTCACACCTTCGGCAAGTTTCACCATTTCTACATAGCTCACCCATGCCGGGGTAGGAATAATCACTTCATCACCCGGATTAATAACGGCAAGAATACAGTTGCAAAGCGATTGTTTTGCACCATTTGATACGACTATCTGATCGGGAGTAAACTCACGTCCGTTTTCATTCTTCATCTTGTCGCAAATAGCCTTGCGAAGCGATAGATAACCACCCACAGGAGTATAAAACGTAAAATTTTCGTCTATCGCCTTTTTACCGGCTTCTTTTATATGTTCAGGAGTATTGAAATCGGGTTCACCCACCGACATATTGATTACGTCCACACCTTGGCTACGCAATTCTGCACTTTTTTGCGACATTGCCAATGTTTGCGATGGCGACAACGCCTGAATTCTCAAAGAAACACTATTCATAATCTTATTTTACCCATTAATGTTAATACCACACAAAGATAACGTAAAATAACGATTATACTACAAAAAAATAAGAAATTATTACTTCACAAATGCGTACTATTCACAATCCTTCCGGCATGCGAATAGTACGCATTTATTTTGCATAACTATATTTGTTAAAATTCAGGCTCATCACAATTACATTCTAATTAGGATAAGCCACATTTTTACACGTCATAATAGGATTCCATTCACCACAATGATGGCAAATATTATCAATTATACACAAATAATGATTTCCACAATTAGGGCAATCCAATAACCAATCTCATTATTATTCATACAGTTTGTTTTCGAAAGGAATGATATGAGTGTCGTATGTCATTGCGCCAAACACACCCCATCCTCCACTCACATTACTCCATATTTGGATAGGATTATCATATAAGTCAAAGTCGCTTATGCGAAACACCTCTATATCTTTTAAATAATAATACAAGTCGGGCGACAAATGTTGCAATTCCACTATTACGTATGGAGGAATTTCACTTTTACTTCTCATTCGCGTTTCCACAGTGATTTCATATTCTTGTCCGTTTATCAATTCATCATCAAAGACATTGGAAAAATAAGCAGGAATAAGTCCATAAGGCTCTTCCAAATCGGAATCGTAAAATAAAACATTGCTACATTTGAAATTATCGGCACAAAAGTATGTAGAATTTGCAGCCTGAGGCGCAATTTGCTTTTTCCCCATACTTCTTACAAGTAATCGATAATAATTCTTTTCATTTCCGGGATCAACTATTCTCATTTTTATATTCATCACCGTATCAGCCCCATGCAAATCAGTTATAAGAACACTGTCAGCCTTAAGCGAATCTTCAACTTTAATATAATCACGTTCCTTATATTCCACTTCTGTGCTTATCACTTCAATGCGAGGTGTTGTACTTGGCAATTTTGTTACAGCCTCAACATCATCCAATTTTATCACCTTGCCGTCCGATAGTGGCAGTGATTGCGATTTAACACATATCTTGATTTCATCACCTTGCTTGGGTACATACTCGCTACGGTAAGACAAATGGTCTGCATCAAATTCCATTACATACAAATCCTTTTCATTTACTATCAATTCTGCTTTAGCTTCTTTTAATACAGTCTCTTTTAGTTCACTATTGCTTTGTATATAGTCTCTAAAGAATCCTATTCTACCGGCATAATCATAATAGTCGGAACGTAACTCTATTATTGAAAAAAAATCTACGTCTTTTGATTCTGTAATATATGCATATACCACAGTGTCCGTATTAACAACAGCATTTACTGTGATGAGATCCTCTCGTTGTTCTACGGTAATAGGTACCTCTTTTTCACACGCCGACAATGATAATATCATCACCAAGCCTATTAATATATCTCGTAAGTTCACCATTTAATCTTTTTTAATTTAAAACTCCTAACTGTATTAAAATTTATGAGTATAACTTAACGACGGCATTATAGGGAACGGACATTGCAGCTTCAATACCATTCTTTTATTGTCATCATACCCAACATACGCAGTATTAGCATTTTTACGATTATATACATTGTAAACACTTAATCCTATCACACTTTCACCCAATTTATGGTTAATTGCAAAATTCACCCCTAAATCCAAGTGATGAATAGCCGGCAGAACAGAATCATTTATGCGCTTGAAACTGATTGCCGATCTTAAAGCGTCTATCAAATGTGAATTTATATCACTTCCGCTAGTTAGCCATCCATAGAAAGTATAATAAGAAATAGCTGACGAAAAGAGTTCTCCTGTAGCATATCCTTCAATATAGGTAAAGCGTGGTCCGAGAGCTTGTCCTATTGGAATAGTACCTCGACGACCGGTTTGATAGCTCCACGATGCATTAAATTCCCAATATGATTTTTTACTCATAGGTATTTTATGGGTAACCATTACATTCAGGTTATTTCGGCGGTCATTATTGGCATAAAATTCCCTGCCACCATTCAACTGATTACCCGCTTCATCAAATTTACGTAATGATTTCGACCACGTATAACTTAGCCAACCTGTTGTATTTCCTGTATTTTTTTCAAGCATTAGTTCCACCCCGTAGGAACGTCCGGTTCCCACTGCCACCATTTGGCTCCAATCGCGCTTTGCTTTGGCGTAATTCGCATTCTGCTTATATTCGATTATGTCATCCATAGTCTTGTAATACCCTTCAACCGATGCACTTATGCCAGGAAATGGTTCGTATGTGTATCCCAGTGCTAAAAGGTCACTTTTCATCAGCGGAATATCTTTTGTTATTGGCACCCATAATTCCGATGTCGATATAAGATTATTGGTTGCCAGCCGATGTACAGATTGTGCCATGCGTGAATATGACAGTTTGATGGCATGATCATTAAAAAAGAGCCATCTCATCGACATGCGAGGTTCCAGTGAAGTATATGTTTTCCCTGTAACAGAATGTAATGCCATGCGTAAACCAATATTGAATTTAACATTCTTATTCAACTCATAGTCATCTTCTAAATACATATTGTATTGTTGCAACTTGCGACTATCACCCATTATAGTATCTACATCTTCATATTTTTCATAAACATAGTAGCGACCCGCACTTACTCTTAAATCCTTATAGTAATAATTATTCTTGACTCTCACTTTAGGTGTCAATTCATAGGAGCTATAAGCCACACCCACCTTTATATCGTGTTTGCCATTAGGTTTCCAACCGAATTTCATACCTCCTGAAATTTCCTCAACAGTTGAGAAATAATCTTGATTGGTTTCTTCTATCTGCAAAAATTCATCACTGTTTATCGGATCTCGTTCTTCTATTGGTATTGTGTATTGGTTGTCTTTATTATAGGCTTTGGAGTAACTATACTGAATAATATTATAATCATATTTGCTGTATGCTACATTTGCACCTACGGAAAAACGATTGTTAATATTCCAATTCCAATTCAATGCTCCACACAGATTACTCCACTCGGAAGTCGTGCTGTCTATACTATTATAGAATTCTGTACTTGTTTGATCAAACTCTCCCGGATTTGTAGCCTTTCTATCAACTATTACATTCACTGATTTTGTTTCCGACGGAGCTGTATTATCGCGATCTTTTCCGTAATAAAACGTTGCCGACAACTTGTTCCTTTCACTGAATTTGTGTGTAATTTTTGCATTTATATCAAAATATTTCATGTCGGAATATGGACGTAGTTTGTCCGGATTATCATATACCTCTTTCAATACAGAATAGGCAAATAAATCAAAATAAGACATACGACCTCCCACTATAAATGAAGTATGATCTTTCCATATTGGTCCTTCCACCGACAAACTGCTCGACAACATTCCCAAAAACAAACTGCCGTGATATTTCTTAAAATCCCCCTCTTTCATGCTCACATCGATGATACTCGACAATCGTGAACCATATCGTGCCGGGAAAGCTCCGCGATAAAAGTCTATTCCACCCACCATGTCGGGATTGATTGCCGACGCATAGCCTTTCAAGTGTTCAGGATTATACAACGTAGCGCCATCCAGAGTAATTAAGTTTTGGTCGACATTTCCTCCTCTCACCGAGATTCCCACTGTTCCTTCACCTTCACTGTTCACTCCCGGCAGTTTCTGCAATGCTTTCAACACATCGGGAGTTCCCATAAACATTGGTACTCGTTTTATTTGCAACGGCGTCACTTGGATAGCACTCATTTGAGAGCTCTCGATTCCGAACTTGAGATTACCGACCACCTCTACATTACCGAGTTTCACACCTTCCTCAAGACGTGACTTGGTAGAAACAGTATCCGACTTAGGGCTAACTATAGTATGTGCATAACTTGACATCATGCACATACACACAGCAGTTAAGATAAATATTTTTATAAAATTTATAGTCATAAATTCGAGTTTAGTTTCACCCAAAATATCCTATTCCTCTGTGAGTGCTTTCCACACAAAGCGAATCTTTGATTTATTTTCATCAAATTCAGGGTAATATTTTTGCGACCAAAAACCTGCCTCATTATCAGCATCCAAAATTATTCGGTCTTTATCCACTGCGACAAGTCTTCGAGTAAATTTATATTCACTATAAATCATACCAAATTTATCACGATAAATCTCATGAAGTGTAAGTGTTTTATTTTTTACAAAGTACTCAAAATCAGGAGCTTCTTCCAAATTACTGCCATAATAAGTATTCTTATAAATTCCCATGTCTAGAAATTTATACCATACAGCATCACGGTTTCCATCATAGATTTTCTTGATCTTTGTATTATCATAAATATAAGGATAACCATCATCCATCCATGTTGTACTTTTCAGCACAACAACAGCTTCTTCATCGGTAAATTCGGTAGTGGCAGCAACATATTTTCCGTTATCTAGGAATACCGAATCCTGCTTGTCAACCAATAATTTCTCCATTTCCTGTTTCGGTTCGTTATCATCACTTCCACATCCTGAAATAGCATTTGTTAAACATATTACAGTTAATATATTTGCTATCATTCGTAATATTCTCATACCAAAATATTTTAAGTTAAATCACTATACAAATATACGAATAAACCCGTGATGTTTAAGTAACTATGTTATAAAACATAAGGTTGACATGTAAATACGCCTAACTGTTCTTCGTTTTCATTGTATATTTCAACGGTAACCGTAAACAGACCACTGGTTAAAAACGTAATTTTAGCTACGTTGGGATATTCATCACATTCTAAAGTTGCTTTTCCTAGAGCAACAGCATCACTACCAATATCATCTTCTTCATTATATATAGTCCACACATAAGTACATTCACCATCATAATTAATTTCTTGGCTAGGAAAAAATTCATATTCCTGATTCCTCAAATAATCGCCATATCCGGGAGACAACACACCGACTATTACTTCAGGGGTACTTCTTTTATAATATCTACGATTCACCATATCATCGTATGGTCCATATCCCGGCGCATGCTCCATCAATGGAACACTACCCCATTTGGAAATATATTTCGTTCTGTCACTCGCCTTTACAATAGCAGAATGGTCACTATTATAATAAAAAACTTTTGTTGCATTTGATTCGGTTGTTTCGATATACGAACCATCCGTCCAATATTTTGACAAATTAGCACCGCCCGATAAAGTGAATTGATTCAACCAACATGTGGGGCCACCTTCTGTCATATTCCATGCATAGCTATGACAATTATATGTTGCCGATGACGATCCCACCAAAGTTGCATTCGGAAAAGCTTCGCTATAATAGTTATCATAATAAGTAATATCACTTGATGACATTTCACTGAAATACAACACCTCTATAGCAGAACCGTTAGGAGTATAAATGGTTCCAGTCGTATAGGCATAAACATGTATAAATACAATTAATGAAAGTATTGATAATATTATTCTTTTCATGGCTGTAGTCATTTGGAGTAAATTATACGTGAAATTTCTGTAAAGTCTTTTTGGGTGCGAATATCACCGCCTCTATCTATGAATTGTTGTAATTTTGTATTACCCTTTCCATCCTTTTTCATTTTTATTTGTGCCCCGATTAACAAAGAATGTCCTAGCGCAGAGACCTTGTTATACTTTTTGTTTTGAATTTTAGCCTCATACTTTACATTTGCAATACGTTCCAAGCGATCGATATTCTTATCGGAATATAATTCCGGAATATCCTTTGTTGCTATAACAAGTTCGGTAAAACCAACTTGAAGAGGTTTTACTTCTGTACGGTAACGTGCGTAAGGATTCTTTTTGCGGTCAATAACATTATATTCAATATCCATCTTTTCATAAAAATCCATAATCTTTTCAGCGACATCCCCACGTCGTTTCAATTCTTGAAAGCCATTGAAACGATTCATCACACTCAATGCCCCTTTTATGTGATTATTATAGCAAAGATA
This sequence comes from uncultured Muribaculaceae bacterium, assembly GCA_964613095.1. Taxonomy (GTDB): domain Bacteria; phylum Bacteroidota; class Bacteroidia; order Bacteroidales; family Muribaculaceae; genus RGIG4576. The sequence continues at coordinate 25,350 of CAZTFX010000030.1, forward strand.
ATTACCAGCCATAGGGTGATTCATACATAGAGCAACCAATGTATCGGTAGGTAACTCTTTTAAAATGTCTTCAGGTATTTGTGTGGC
>CAZTFX010000031.1:0-25379 GCA_964613095.1 uncultured Muribaculaceae bacterium
AAGCAGTAGCGAGAGCACAAATCATGAATTTGCCATAGGCACACTTGCCGAAGGCAACTATACCATTGAGGTGCAACTGGGAGAAGAGTTGTATGAAGGAGAATTTGAATTAACTAACACTAATAAATAGTATTATTATGAGAAAGATTATTTATTTTTTCCTAACAAGTATTTTGCTGGGAGCCTGTGCCGAAGATGTAATGGTACATAATGTAATGAATACAAGTGTAACCGGTCGTAGTACATTTTCGTATGATTCGGTTACCAACCCTGAAGTGTGGAAAACCTTTATGTCTTTTGAAGAAATGATGAACGCCACACAAATACCTGAAGACATTTTAAAAGAGTTACCTACCGATACATTGGTTGGGCTCTATGCATGAATCACCCTATGGCAAATAACTATATTTATTATAATAATCAACTCAAAGGGGCTAAAGTTATTATGAATTCTTTCAATGGTTTTCAAGAATTGAAACGGCGTGAAGATGCTGCCGAGAAAATATTGAATTTCTATGAATGTTTGAGTTTGAAAGAAAATGGAGCTGAGAAAATTAATCCTTATACTAAATATAGGATTAATAGAACATATTTTAAAGTCGGTTTTGTTGAACTAGTAATAGCGTCAATGAATATCCCCGATTTATATTCATCTACAAATATTGACAGATTGGAACGTATTTCCAACTTAAAATATGAGGAAAAGATAAATAATAAAAATTATAATAATGTATATACTTTTAGTCATTCTTTAATGATTGCTGCACAAGTAAAAATGAAGAAAACAGGGAAAACCGATACAAGATTAAAGCGATTTATTGAAAAAGGTGGAGATGTTCATTCTTCAAAGGAAATAACAGAAATTTCAAGAATAATTTACACTAAATGATTGTTACCATGAAAAGAATAATATTATATCTAATGTTATTGCAATTTAGTTTAGCTGGTTATGCGATTTACGAATATGATACACTTTACACATCAAATGGAGCACCGGTACAAACCATGAAATTATTAAGTGGGCAAGATTATTCCGAATCTAGGAAAGATGAAATCGCAGCAGATGTTTTGTCCAATTATCCGAATGTAGTAATTTTAGAAGAGGCTACATTGGCTTATAATTGTCATGGTTATGCATGGAGTATGACTGAGGGGGGTGATACATGCTGGATAAATGCAACTATAATAGATGAAAATGATAACATCTCTAAATTTTGGGATAACGGAAATTTTATACAAGTAGAGTATAATCAAGCTGAAAAGATTTTTTATCCTTATGGAGATCATTCTGCTGTTAAATATACTTCAACCAAGTGTATATCCAAGTGGGGATCTGGTCCATTGGTAAAGCATGGACTAACTGAAGGTCCATATTTGAATATGACAACGAGGCGCTATTATGTTCATAAAGACAGATATGTTGAGCCGGCTCCAGAAGTTTTTATCGGAGAGTTGATTCCGGGAAGTGATGTTTATCCTAAGAATGTTGAGTTTGAATTCTCGCAAAATGAATTTACCGATGATAATTATACGTATGAATGGAGTGTAACTGTAGATGGAGAAAGTAATGTAGATGGTAATGTACGTTTAATTGAAAATCAAAGTTCGGCAACAATAACGTTCCTTTCGTCGGGTATGTATACTATTACTTTATTGGTTTATAATGAAAATGAACAACTTGTTGGAAATTTTACATGTGAAGCAATTGTTCAATGATTTTTTTGTATAAGATAGAAAAAAGATGTAATTTAGCAACAACATAAAATCTTTGTATTTATGGTAAAAACTAGGTTATGTATATGGTTGTTGTTGGTGTCAACAATATTTTGGGGTTTAATTTCATGTACTAATAAAGATGAAGAAACTCTTGAAGAAGAAAATAATAAAGAGGAATTAGGAGAGCCTTTAGTAGATAAGCCCGGATATGTATTTCTGGATAATGGAGATTATATACCGGCTAAGACCGATTTTACTGATGCTGAAGTACTTGAACTGTTACAGAGTAGAATATGGGTTGAAAATGATTACGGTTATATATATGATAAATATAAAATCAAGCAGCTATATGGATATGGTGCATACAATGATATCGCTTATTATAGGTTTAATACTGATAAGAGTGCAAGTTTTCTTCATTATGATGTATATATTGATTCATTAGTTGATAAAGATGAATATGATTTTCAAGATAAGACCTTAATGATGCATTATATATATCGTTATGTATGGGGTGAGATCTACAGTGAACATAAAGAATATTATACACTAGTTGGTATAATGAAAGATAGTTTAATTTTTGATTGGAAAGGTAAATATCCCGATCCCCCTATTTATTTTCCTAAATTTGATGAATTGACTTCTCGTAAACGCTTTGTATGGAAAACTCATAAAATGAGAAATTGAATATGGAAAAATTGATAAAAATATTTATCTTAACTGCTGTGTGTATGTGCGTGATGACAAGTCATGCACATACCATAGTTAGCCCTAAGTCGGATACTGTTTCTACCAAGTCACGTCTTGAAAAAGGAGTGAAACTCGGTAATGTAGAGGTGGTAGGTAACCGCAAGTTCGGAATTGAGAGCTCTCAAATGAGTGCTATTCAAATAACGCCGTTACAGATAAAACGCGTTCCCGTGTTTATGGGAACTCCTGATGTGTTGAAAACATTGCAGAAATTGCCGGGAGTGAACAGTGAAGGTGAAGGAACAGTGGGAATCTCGGTGCGTGGTGGCAACTTCGACCAAAATCTTATCACTCTCGATGGTGCTACACTATATAATCCTGAACATTTGAAAGGCTATGCGTCGGCAATCAATCCCGACATGGTGGGAGGAATAGATTTTTATCGCGGAGCCTTCCCTGCGCGTTACGGTTCACGCTTGTCAAGTATCATAGATGTGAGCATGAAAGAAGGCGATTTCAAGAAATATCACGGCAGCTTGTTCTTGGGGATGTTGTCGAGCAGTCTGTCGGTGGGCGGTCCCATTTGGAAAGACCATACATCATTTATGGTGGGCGGTCGTATGTCTTATTTTGATTTGTTAGCATATCCTATCCTTGAAGAAGTCTATGACAATCCCGACAAATTACGTCCATGTTCGGATATGAAATATTTTGATATTAATGCAAAGATTGTACATAAGTTCAATGAATGTAATAGATTGTCGGCAACGTTTTATTACGGGAAAGATCGTGATGTAAGTGCTCCTACAAAATCTAATATCATATCAACAAATGTGTTAGAAATCTCCCCAAGTGTTTATAAGGATTATAATAACATTAATATTCGTGAAGACAGTACCAGAATGAAGTGGAGTAACCTTTGTACTTCGTTGAATTGGGATTGGGTTATAAATAAACGTTTTTCGGTGAGTGCAACAGCAGCATACAGTAAATATGATTATCAAATAGTACAATGGGGAAATTATAGAACGAGAAGAGAATTGGAAGATTGTCCCAATGGTATAAGTTTAGATGATAGAGACCCTTTGCGTAATGAGATGTTACAAATAGAAGAAGTGAATCAAGATTATTATTCAAAAATAGAAGACGGCTCTTTGGAAACAAGATTTGGTTGGAATCCGAATAAACATCATAATGTGCTTATAGGTTTACGAGCTAATTTACAACGATTAACACCTAAAGTTAGGGTAAAGAATGACTTTTATTATAAAGATTTAAGAAGTGTCTCCGATAATACCGATTGGTATGTTTATGAAAAGAGTATTGATGTGGACACCCTTTTAGGTAGATTGGAAACAAAAAAACAATATGCTTTGTTTGTTGAAGATGACTACACGATGAACAAAAACCTTAAGTTTAATGTGGGGTTGCGTATGGCGTTACATTCTGTTACCGGTAAAACTTACACTTCACTGGAACCTCGCATGTCATTACGTTGGCGATTCTTCAACCGAAATGCAATAAAACTATCCTATTCGCGCATGGCTCAATCGACTCACCGTCTCGCTACGAACAACCTGAAATCGTCATCGGAAATATGGGTACCTATAACAAAAGATATTCCGTTGATGAAAAGTGACCTTTTTGCTATGGGATATACATACGAATTAATGACCGGATTCAATATTTCGGCAGAAGGATACTATAAAACCATGAATGATATTATAGAGTATAAAGAAAATGCCAATTATTCGCAGGCAATGCAAGACTGGAGTAAGATGGTGGCAATAGGTGAAGGGCGTTCTTACGGAGTGGAATTATTTGCCGAGAAAACAACAGGAAAGACGACAGGATGGTTGAGCTATACATGGTCAAAGGCATTACGCAAGTTTGACCGTTCCGGAAATCAAATCAATGGCGGACAAGAGTTTTATGCTTCTAATGACCGTCGCCATAATTTCAATGCGATGATAACTCACCGTTTTGATATAAGAAAAAATGCTTATATCGAGGTAGGTGCTTCATGGACTTATCAAACGGGTCGTCGTGGTACAGTTCCTGTTGCTGAAATGTATGGAGGGCGTTTTGCTTATTTTGATGGTATTGCAAGATATAATTTATATGCATCAATGGCAACTAATTACAGATTTTGGCAATGGTATGATCCGGCAGAAGACGATAAAGCAAATTATGATGGTATGAAATTGGCAATCAGTTCCAAAGGAATAAATCATTATGTGTTGCCGGATGTTCATCATCTTGATTTAAATATTAATTTTTCGGTTAAGCACAAGTTGGGAGAAAGTATAATAGGATTGAGTGTTTACAATGTGTACAACCGTAAGAATGTTAATACGGCATACGTAGGCATAAATTCAAACAATGAAATGGTATTGAAGTGTCAGTGTCCATTCCCTATAATGCCGTCGCTAAGTTATACCCATAAATTTTAAACAGTGAGAAGTTATGATAACAGTAAGAAAAATATTATCGGTAATGATCGTGATGTTGTCATTATCTTCATGTGAAGAAGAAATAATACTGAGTTCAGAAGTTGGAACAGATCGTATAACCATAACAGCATTGGCTAATCCTGATACTGTAGTATATGCTTATATATCTTCAGCGTCTGAATTAAATTATTTTAGTACAATACTAATGCGTTCCGATTATTATGAATATGATAAAATAGACTATTCCAAAGAGAAAATGTATATGGATAAAGAAATAACTAAAAATATTTTAACTGAAGCAGATGTAAATCTTATTGTTAACGATATTAATATTTATCCTATGGTATATGATTCATTATCTCTTACTTACAATAGTGATTATGTTCCCGGCATTGGAGATAAGCTTAGAATAGAAGTTGAAACGAAACGAGAAACTGAAAAAGATACAATACAGTTGAAAAGTGCATACGCTTTTGCGTCTATACCTACGACACCCAAGTTGGAAATATTAAGTCGCAAATTAAAATATAAGGCAAATGAATTGTATCGTGTGGAGGATTTAAACGATTCAGTGGATATAGGTGATTATTGGGGTGCAGATACCGTAATGGCGATAAACATGAAAATTATAGATCCGGGAAATGAAAGGAATTATTATAGATTGAAAGTTCGAAGTGTAGGAGCTTCACGTCTTTATGGAGGTTGGGGAGCTTCAAAAGTAAATTATGTTTGCGTGGATAAATTTGATTCAGAAGATAAATTGTTTTATGATTCCGATTTGGTAAAGGGCTATGGCTTTCTGCCTGCTTATTTCTCCAATGTGTTTGATGATGTATTGATAAACGGCAAAGAGTATAAATTTACCGTAGAGACACGAATGCGTAAACAAAGTGAAATTACGCCATACGTAATAGTGGAATTGCAACATTTGTCGTCCGACTTGTATTATTATTTGAAGAATATCGAAGAATTTCGCATAAGTGACTTCGATTTGTATAATAATCCTATTGCGATTCATTCCAATGTGAGTGGAGGGTGGGGTGTGTTTGGTGCAATGACATACGACACTCATATCGTTCCTTTCGAAAACAAACTGTATGAATAAATATATGCTTTTCGCTTAATTAAAGAGGGTGCATTGAAAATTTGAAATGCACCCTCTCTCTCTTTCTAAAATTGTATTTTCTATAGAAAATCTTAATCATTCATTGTGAGAAGCAATTCTTCGTTGGAACGAGTACGTTCCATTCTGTCTTTTATAAATTCCATTGCTTCAAGGGATGTTCTATCCCCCAAGAAACGGCGAAGAATCCACATTCTGTTTAATGTATCTTGATTTAACAACAAATCATCACGACGTGTACTTGACGCAATAATATCAACTGCAGGGAATATACGTTTATTAGACAATTTACGGTCAAGTTGCAATTCCATATTACCTGTTCCTTTGAATTCTTCAAAAATTACTTCGTCCATCTTAGAACCGGTTTCAATAAGTGCTGTTGCGATTATTGTCAAGCTACCTCCATTTTCAATGTTTCGAGCTGCTCCAAAGAAACGCTTCGGACGTTGAAGAGCATTGGCATCAACTCCACCCGAAAGAATTTTACCCGAAGCCGGCGACACAGTATTATAAGCACGTGCCAATCGCGTGATTGAGTCTAGCAGAATCACAACATCATGTCCACACTCAACCATTCTCTTAGCTTTTTCAAGCACTAGTCCGGCTATTTTCACATGGCGTTCAGCCGGTTCATCAAATGTTGAAGCAATAACTTCGGCATTTACACTACGTGCCATGTCTGTTACTTCTTCAGGACGTTCATCGATGAGCAGAATCATCATATATGTATCAGGATGATTTTCGGCTATGGCATTGGCGATATCTTTTAGAAGAACTGTTTTACCGGTTTTAGGTGGAGCAACAATAAGTCCACGTTGTCCTTTTCCAATAGGCGCAAACATGTCAACAACGCGTGTGGACAAATTGCATGTTTTACCGCTGGTTAAGTCAAATTTTTCATCGGGGAAAAGCGGCACAAGGTGTTCAAAAGGTATTCTATCACGAATAAATTCAGGCGTCCTTCCATTTACACTCTCTATTCGGCTTAAAGGGAAATATTTTTCACCCTCTTTGGGAGGGCGGATAAAACCTTCCACTACATCACCTGTTTTGAGACCGTTATTTTTGATTTGAGCCTGTGACACATAAATATCATCAGGTGAATTCAAATAGTTATAATCACTTGAACGCAAAAATCCATATCCATCAGGCATAACCTCCAAGACTCCAACACCTTTTAGAATGCCGTCAAAACTGAAAGATTCTTCTTGTTTTACCTGTTGTTCCGGCTTTTGCTCCTGTTTCTGTTGTTGTTTCTTTTTCTTGCCTTTAGCCTGTTGTGGTTGTGGAGCTGTCTCCGGTTGCGGAGTTGGTTCCTTGATAATTATAGTTGATTTTGCAGCTTTCTCTGCAGCAATACGTTCAGCCTCCTCCCGTTCTTGTTGGGTTCTTGGTTTAAACGTTTTACGTTCAACCGTATTAAAGAACGAACCCAAAGAAAATTCAGGCTTTCTAACCTCTACTGTTTCTTTCTGTACCTCTGTAGTTACAGATTCTTCTACTATTGATTCTACTACAGGAATATCTTCTGTTTTTATTTCGTCCACGTCTTCAGTAACCGTTATTGTTAAGGAAACCTCCTCTGTACTTTCTGATACAACATTTTCAGGAAGGACATCTTCTTGTGGCTCTTCTACATTTTCTGCTCCATGAACGAATCTTTTACGTTTTTCCTTTTTCGGCTTTTTCTCTTCAACGAAATCGGGAGCAACATCATTATTATTTTCTCCAGCCGGTTCTTCTTTTACCTCAATAGAAAAAACATCTTCACCGGATTGCTCAACCGTTTCTTTTACTAATTCCACCTGAGCAGGTTCCTTCTCTGCAACAATAGCTTTTTTACCTGGTTTTCTTCCACGTTTCTTTTTCTCCGACGCATTAGCAACCGAAGCCTTCGAGCTGTTTATCGCCTGTTCATCCAGAATTTTATAAATCAAGTCATCTCTATCGATTGAACTTATCTTTTTTAATCCCATCGATTCTGCAATAGCTTTCAATTCCGAGTCTTCTTTAGAATTTAATTCTGCAATATTATACATATAATGTAACTTAGTAAATTCAATGATGAAAAAAGAGATAATGCACAACACATTAATAGACTACATCAATCTCATTCAATGCAAATACTCAATTTTCGAAAAAATATTATAGGGAATGTTCTACGATTTTTAACTCTTAGAACGTTTTATTTGAAATCGACAACAAATTTACTACATTTTTTAATAAAAACAAATCAAATTTCAAAAAGTTTACATTTCCACAATTTTATTGTAATAAAATGTTGTTTTTTATTCAAAAATCACTTACTTTGCAACTAAATAACTTAACACACGAAAAGTAACGAAATTAAAATTATTACTAAAACATAAATTAAACACAATTTATTATGACAAAGACTAAAATTTATGCTATTTTGCTAGCTATCACATTAACATTTTCCGGTATTGGAATGTCTGTAAACGCACAAAGAACATCAGAGTATGCAAAGAAAGCTTTAACTGAGAAAGTTCCTAAAGAACAAAGAAAACAAGCTAAAGAATACAAAAAACAAGGTTGGGAAGTTTCTCCCGGTGCGCTATCCATAGAACGCCAATTGTATAGAGCTCAACTTATGCAAAATGATGTAGATGACAACAACTACCCAATTTATGTTATTGGTAGAGGACGAGGCGTAGGTGCTGTTCATGATGCAGCAAAAATGCAAGCTATTGAACTTGCAAGACAAGATATAGCTACACAAATTCAATCGGCTCTAACTACTAAAGTTGAATCTACCATAGGGAACTCACAATTAAGTCAAGAAGAAGGACAATCGGTTCTTCAAGTAGTTCAAGGCAGCAAAGGCGTTGTAGAACAAAGTTTAGGCAGACTTATCACTATTGTGGAAATGAGCCGCAAAACACAACAAGGTGTTGAAGTCGCTATAACAATGGCTTATAATTATGAAAATGTTGAAAAAATCGCAAAGGAACATATTATAAACGAGTTACAAAAACGTGGTGATGATATCCACAAGAAAATAGAAGAAAGCTTTAAAAACAAATAAAGTTTATTTGAGAAAATAATTATGCCTAGTTCACAATGCTAGGCATAATTATTAATTTTAATGTTTACATAATTATTTCTTTAGTCTATGAAAATTAATCGATTTATATTAACGTTAGGTATCACCTTGACTATTTCAAGTATTCCTCTTTATGCCGAAAACAATACAAATAGTCAGACCCCTCAAACGAATTCTTTTGAGGAGATGAAGCGAAAGGCACAACAAAAATTCAATCGCAGTCAAAACGATTCTATTTTTCAATCAAAAATTAATAAATTCTCATCACAAAGTAATGAAACCTATGATGAATACCGTCGTAGGACAAAGCAAGAATATAAAACTTATCGTGAAGAGACCATAAAAGAATATCTTCAATATCGTGACAGCGTTCTTGGTGATTTTGTTAATGCAATGAGCAAGCCATGGACACAAGCCGAGAGTAAAGCAGCTGAAGAAAAACCTAAAGACGAATCGGTTGAACCGGAACGCGTAAGTGAAGAAGAATTCTTACAACTAATGAAAAATTTGTATCAAGAAGATAGTACTGACATAAGAAAAGATACGACCAATCAAGTTGTAAATGCGAACGTATATAATGATACAATAGCAACTGAATCATTATCTGAAATCACATCTAAGGTATCTAATAAATTTTTATCTTTTATTAAAAAATTATTCAAAGGTAAAGAACAAAATATAACAACAAAAGAAACAAAAGTTCAACCTAAAAAGGTAGCGAACCTTACAACAACTAAAAAACAAACTAAAGCAGAGTCTAAGACTATAGCAAAAGTTCAACCGAAAACGACTGTAAAAGAAGTATCTAAAGCTAAAGCTGAGCCTAAAAAGGAAGCTAAACCTATTGTAAAGAAACAAGAAGTAGCTACAACTATTAAGGAAGAACCTAAAGGAACTGTAAAAGAGATAGCACAAGAAACATCAAAAGATACAGTAAAAAGAGATGTACCTAAATCATCATTTCTTTCAGGTGGAGAGCCTCAACAAATCAATATTAAATCGGTTGTATCTCTTGCCGATTTAAACATCGCCCCACAGCCAATCCCTTTTGTGCCGGTCATAACATATGACGACAGTACTCCGCAAGAGTTTGAATTTACTTTCTTTGGTACAACCCTTAAAGCAAGAATTGACGAACGTAGCAAGTTCAAACTAAAATCTACTACAGCTAATAACAAAGTGGTAACAGAAGCGATTAAACAAATCATTAAAGATAAGTACTTAAGCACCACATTAGACGATTGTTTAAAGCTAAGAGACGACTATTATCTTTGTGATTGGGCTTATTTACAAATGCTAGACAAATTATGCACCGATTTTTTCGGAGGTAAATGTAATGAAGCAACACTATTAACCGGCTACTTATATTGCATGTCAGGTTATAAAATGAGATTTGGATGCAGTGCAGATCAATCAACACTATTTATACTTTTTGCATGTGACCAAGTAATTTCCGGTTTAGGACGAGCCTCAAAATATGAAGAAACTTCAAAAATGTATCAAACTTACTACCTCTTTAATTATGATAAAAAAGAACCATTTTATTACTGCGACTACTTTTTTCCTAAAGAAAAAGCAATGTCACTTTATATAAAGGAAGCACCGGCTTTGGATAAGGACTTGAAAGAATACGAACATACTTCTAGAAGACATAAAGCAGTTATAAATTATTCAGTAAATAAAAATTTGATTGATTTCTACAATACATACCCTATTCCAACGACTAACGGTGACCCTTATACAAAATGGTCATATTATGCACTTACTCCACTAAGCGATGAAACTAAGGCTACTATTTACCCTGCAATAAAGAAACATACTGCAGGAATGAAAGATGATGAAGCTGTTAACATAATACTAGACTTAATTCAATCATATCATTATGAATATGACGATGATGTATGGGGATATGACCGTGCGTTCTTCCCTGATGAAACACTTTTTTATCCGGCATGTGACTGCGAAGACCGCGCAATACTTTTCGCACGTGTTGTAAACGATATATTGGGACTTGAAACAGCGTTGATTTACTACCCCAATCACCTCGCAGCCGCAGTAAGATTCAAAGAAGAAATAAAAGGAGGGACTTATATTCTAAAAGATGGTATTAAATATACCGTATGCGATCCAACATTACAATATATGCCACAAGCTGGTTATCAAAGTGACAAATATAAAAAACCGGGGATAGCTACCCTACTTTTACTAAACAACCAAAAATAACAACACACATACCCCAAAAATAAAGTCCTAAATAAGAACACGAAACTTATTTAGGACTTTTTGATTTTATAAGAATTATCGTTTTATAATGAGGCTTTGCGGTAGAGATAGATGGCGATAAAAGTGTAAATGATATTTGGTATCCACATTGCTACCATCGGTGATGTATATCCCGAAACTGCAAAAGTTGATGTAATTGTTGTAAACATTATATATGTAAAACTTAGTACCAATCCTATACCAATGTTTACCCCCATTCCTCCTTTCACTTTCTTAGATGACAATGTCATTCCTATTACCGTAAGAATAAATGCAGCTGCAGTCATCGCATATCGTTTATGTAGTTCTATCTCAAAATTCTTGATATTAGCTACACCTCTGTCCTTTTGTCGATCTATATATGTTCTCAATTGCGGTAATGTGAGTACTTCTTGATCATTTTTTGCAATTAAGAAATCTTTGGGCTCCGTATTTAATATCGTATCTTTTTTTTCACCATAAGAAATTGTTTCCCTCAAGTCATCAAATTTTCTTATGGAATAATCCTGTAAAACCCAGCGATTCAGCGTATCATACTTTATTGATTGAGCTATCAATCTTGATTTCAATATTTTATTATCATATTGCTCTAATGAAAATCTATAACCTGTCTTTGTCCTATTGTCATATCTTGACATATAAGCGATGACACCGGGTGTCACTTGAAGTTGGATATTTGAACCATAATCAACACTCTTATTTTTCACCCATTTATTAGTATAAGCTATACGTTTAATGTTAGCCGGTGGAATAACATACGCCGACAACATAAATGAAGAAAAAGCTATTATCGCCGCAGAAACCAAATATGGTATCATTAAGCGTTTATAGCTTATTCCACTGGATAGCATGGCAATAATTTCGGAATTATCGGCAAGTTTTGAAGTAAAAAATATTACTGCAATAAATGTAAACAAGGGACTGAACTGATTGGCAAAATAAGGAAGAAAGTTCATAAAATAATCAAATACGGTTTCCTTCCATGGTGCAGTCAATACCGCATCCAATTTCTCGTTGATGTCAAACATTACAACGATTGCCAACAGCAATAAAATGGAAAATATATAAGTTCCCAAAAACTTTTTGATTATATACAAATCAAAAAGTTTTATACTATACCATTTATTGGAATAATTATATTCCTTGGATTTTTTCAGTTTACCGGAGACCAAACATCCAAACTGTCTTATGTAATCAACTAATTTCATTTCTCAAATGAAAATTAAAGTCTTCTTGTTACATTCACCACCATTTCTTCTTTCCATGCTTTAAAATCTCCGGCTAAGATATGTTTCCGAGCTTCCCCTACAAGCCATAAATAAAATGCCAAATTATGAATACTTGCAATTTGCATGGCAAGTATTTCTTGACTTACAAACAAATGGCGTAAATAGGCCTTTGAATACACCTTATCTACATAAGAAGCCCCATCTTCTTCAATCGGAGTAAAATCATCAGCCCACTTTTTGTTCTTCATGTTCATAATACCATTCTTGGTAAACAACATGCCGTTTCTTCCGTTTCTGGTAGGCATAACACAGTCCATCATATCCACTCCCCTATCAATTGCCTCAAGAATATTAGCAGGAGTTCCGACTCCCATTAAATATCTAGGTTTATCCTGTGGTAAAATCTCATTGACAATTTCGATCATCTCATACATTTTTTCGGCAGGTTCTCCTACTGCCAAACCACCGATTGCATTTCCTTCAGCTCCAAGATCTGTCACAAACTTGGCAGACTCTCGGCGCAAATCAGGATAAACACAGCCTTGTACTATAGGAAAAAATGCTTGCTGATGACCATATTTGGGTTGTGTAGCATTAAAATGTTTCCAACCACGATCAAGCCATCTTGTTGTAAGTGCCAATGATTTTTTTGCATAATCATAATCGGATGTACCAGGTGGGCATTCATCCAAAGCCATCATGATATCACTGCCGATAGAACGTTGAATATCCACAACTTTTTCGGGAGTAAATAGATGTTTTGATCCATCAATATGGCTACGAAAATATGCTCCTTCTTCTTTTAATTTTCTATTAGAAGATAACGAAAAAACCTGAAAGCCGCCACTATCGGTTAATATAGGTCGTTCCCAACCATTGAACTTATGTAATCCCCCGGCTTTTTCTATAATATCCATTCCCGGACGTAAATACAGATGATATGTGTTACCTAAAATTATTTGAGCTTTTATATCGTCCCTCAATTCATGCATGTGAACGGCTTTTACCGAACCCACAGTTCCAACCGGCATAAAAATAGGAGTTTCAATACATCCGTGATCGGTTGTAATTACTCCTGCTCTTGCATTACTGCAAATATCTTTCGCTTGTAATTTATACTTCATTTCTCTAAAAATATTTTACAAAGATAGTGATAAAAGTGTTAAAATTGGAAATATATAGCTGAAATGACTTAATATTTAAGTTAGATTTCATTTTCATACATACCATTCCTTAAATTTGTTGTATCTTTGAGAAAATTTTAAATACAAACATATGAAGAGAATTCTATTATATCTTTCTTATTTGATTTTCTCATTATTGGTGATTTCATGTAAAAGTGATAATGATGAGCTGCAAAAGAAAACTAAAAGAACCATTGCAATTTATATGATTGCAACCAATTCATTGTCGTCTTGCGATGAAAATGATATAGATGAAATAGAATCAAGCATAAAACAGAATGGAATGAACGATTGCCGACTGCTTGTTTATTGGGTCTCCAAATCGGCAGCTCCACAATTAATTGAAATCACAAACAATAAAAAAAATACCATAAACAGAATAGTACATAAAGTATATAGTGATGATATAAAATCAACCACAATTGAACGTATGCAAGAAGTTTTTACCGATATCATAACAACAGCCCCGGCAGATGATTATGGTTTGATTTTATGGTCTCACGCTTCAGGTTGGGTAAGTTCTCTTACTGGTCGTAGCAGTATTTCTTTACTTGATTTTGGCGAAGATTATGGCTCAACAATGCCAATCGATGAATTAGCGAAGGCTTTACCTGAAAATATTTTCAGTTTTATTTACACCGATGCTTGCTACATGTCTGGCATCGAAGTTGCATATGAACTGCGTAATAAGACCAAATATTTCATTGGAAGTGCAACCGAACTTCCAATCGATGGAATGGATTATACTAATAATATACCTTGTTTCTTTAATGATAAGGTGGATCTAGTTCAATGTTGTAAAAATACCTTCAATAAGTATGACAAATTAAACGGAGCATCACGTACTTGTACTATATCATTGATTGATTGTACTAAACTTGATAAACTTGCAACTCTATGTAAAAGTATACATGCAAATGGCTTATCAGTGACAGATATATCGACTATTCAATATTATAAACGTACATCTCCTTATCTTTTCTATGATTTTGTTCAATACACAGAAATGTTGGCAACAGATGAACAAAAAATAAATCTACATGAACTAATGAATGAAGTTGTACCCTATAAAGCAAGTACACCCTATATTTTTAACAATCTGATAATCAACGAGGAAAATTATTCCGGTTTATCTACTTATATATTAGGAACAACTCAATCTACCGGTGTAAATGAAATTTACTATAAGACATTATCATGGTATAAAGATGTAATCGAATAATAATTATTTTATAAAAAAATAGCAAAATGACTTTTAATCACATTTTACTTTCAATCCAAAGTGCGGTACCGGAAGCTGCAGCAGATTCAACTGTTGTGGCAAAGAAAGAGGCAATAGTAACAGCACTAAAAACCATGTCTTTCGACGACTTAATGTCAAAACTTATTGATGGAGCTGTTACATTAGGAATCAGACTACTGATTGCAGTAATAGTATTCTATTTAGGACAGTTCATCATCAAGAAGTTATATAAAATCAGTTCAAAAGTTCTAGAAAAAAGAGGTGTTGAAGCATCCTTAACCTCATTCCTACTTAGTTTGCTTAGAATAGTATTACTATTTATTTTGGTTGTTACTATTGTAGGCATACTTGGAATTGAAACAAGTTCTTTCGTTGCTATTTTTGCTTCAGCCGGTGTTGCAATCGGTTTGGCGTTAAGCGGAACATTACAAAATTTTGCCGGTGGTGTATTAATCCTTCTAACAAAGCCCTATCGTGTTGGTGACTATATCGAACACAACGGTTTATCAGGCACAGTAAAAGAAATACAAATATTCAGTACAATTATAAATACACCCGACAACAAGACTATAATTATCCCAAATGGAGGATTGGCTACCGGTACAATAAACAACTACTCAACCGAGATATATCGACGAGTAGATTGGACCTTTACAATTTCTTATGGAGACGACATAAAAGTGGCACGTAACACTATTATAGATGTACTAAAAGCCGATGACCGAATTGTGAAAACCACATGCGAAGAAGATTACAAATTACGTCCGCAAGATAAAAAGCTAAAACTTAGCGGTATTATCCCTAAAATTCCTCAAGGAGATAAATCTCCATCGGTAAATCTTGGAGAATTAGCTGCCGACAGCGTCAATCTCACTGTTAGAGCTTGGGTGTATTCTTCTTTCTATTGGGATGTATATTATGATGTTAATGAAATCATATATGATTTATTCCCTAAAAAAGGATTGAATTTCCCATTCCCACAATTAGATGTAAGAATTAATCAATAAATAACCTGATATAATGTGAATTTATTCCCATTGGGCAATTTTGTTCAATGGGATTTTTCATATTATGTCCGATAAGACCATTTTTTAATATCATATAAAACTTTTTAAGAAAACAAAAAGAAAAAACATATACAATCACTCATATTATTAACAAAACTATGACTATATTTGCGTGAATAAAAATTGACTGATTGTCTTGACTCATTTTTTAAAAAAAATACGAATAGGCAAAATTATGCTTTCGGATACAATCATTCAATTTCTTCTCCATTCGCAAACACATTCTCAGGAACATGTGATTATGCGTGATAAGGTGAAGTTTATACATATTTCCTTGACCTGCAGGCGTGCAGGCTATACATCGATATATAAAAAAATACATAAATGATAAGTAAATGGAACTACTTACCTCCTACATCCGAACAAGAGGCGATAGCAGCCGAATTGACAGACCAATTTCCTAATTGTTCTGCAATAAGTCATTTACTGATACAAAGAGGTGTAACTTCCGGTCAAGAAGTTAATAAGTTCTTGTATCCGTCTATGAATGACTTACATGATCCATTCTTGATGAAGGACATGGATAAGGCTGTAAACAGGCTCAATAAAGCGCTGGGAGCTAAGGAAAAAATCCTCATTTATGGGGATTACGATGTAGATGGCACAACGGCTGTAGCATTGGTGTATAAATTCCTTATGAATTACTATTCAAATGTGGAATATTATATACCTACTCGCTATGAAGACGGTTATGGCATATCTAATAAAAGTATCGACTATGCCGAAAGCATAGGAGTAAAGTTGATTATTGTACTGGACTGTGGTATAAAAGCCGTAGAAGAAGTGAAATATGCCAAATCAAAAGGCATAGATTTCATTATTTGCGACCACCATGTGGCAGATGATGAATTACCTGAAGCTGTTGCAATCTTAAATCCTAAATTGGAAGATAATCCTTATCCATTTAAGCACCTGTCAGGTTGTGGAGTTGGTTATAAATTTATGACAGCATTTGCACAGAGCAATGGTTTGGGCAATCGTCATGAATTGGACAATCTTTTGGATTTGGTTGCAGTCAGTATTGCCGCCGATATTGTACCAATGATTGGAGAAAATCGTGTAATGACATATTATGGTCTTAAACGCCTTAATATCAATCCCAATGTCGGTCTTAAAAGTATAATAAAAATTTGCGGTTTATCAGGTAGAGAAATAACAATAAGTGATGTTATTTTCAAGATAGGTCCCAGAATAAATGCTTCAGGAAGAATGCAATCGGGTATGGAAGCTGTAGAACTTCTGGTTACAAGAGACATTCATGAGGCTTTTGAGAAAGGTAAAAACATCGACCAATACAATAAAGATCGTAAAGAACTTGATAAACGAATAACAGAAGAAGCCAGTGCGATTCTTGCCGATAGAGGTGAAATTGTATCCGGCAAGAAACCGATTGTAATATATAACAAAGATTGGCATAAAGGTATAATCGGTATTGTAGCTTCTCGCTTAACCGAACTATATTGTAAACCTTGCGTTGTTTTAACACTTTCCAACGGATTGGCTACAGGTTCTTCACGTTCTGTACAAGGTTTTGACATCTATAAGGCAATAGAATCAACTCGTGATTTATTAGACAATTTTGGAGGACATACTTATGCCGTCGGTTTGTCATTAAAAGAAGAAAATATCCCTGAATTTACAAAACGATTTGAGCAATACGTAATAGAAAACATACATCGAGAGCAACTCATACCGGAACTTGATATCGACTTTGAAATAAATTTTTCAGAGATTACTCCTGAGTTTTTGGGATATTTAAAACTACTTAATCCATTTGGTCCATGGAATCAAAAACCGGTATTTATGACTAGAAATGTATATGATTTCGGCACAAGTAAATTAGTAGGGCGTAATCTGGAACATATAAAACTGGAATTAATCGATAATAAGTCCGAAAAAGTTCTTAACGGTATTGCATTCAATATGTCAGAACATTATGACTATATTAAATCGCATAAACCATTTGACATTTGTTATACAATAGAAGAAAACAAACATAAAAACAACGGCACAATACAACTTCTTGTAAAAGACATAAGAGAATCACAAGAAGAATAATATGAACAAAACAATACATGAAATACTTGCCAAATATTGGGGGTATAACTCTTTCCGTTACCTTCAAGAGGACATAATCAAGTCCATTCTTGAAGGTAACGATACTTTAGGACTTATGCCTACAGGAGGGGGAAAATCCATAACATTTCAAGTACCCACAATGGCAATGGAAGGGATGACAATTGTTGTTACCCCTATTATTTCATTGATGAAAGATCAAGTAGATAATTTACTAAAAAGAAAAATCAAAGCTACCTACCTGCATTCCGGATTATCTTTCACCGAAAAACGAAAAGTTATGGAGAAATGTATCTTCGGTAATTACAAATTCTTATATGTCTCTCCGGAACGTTTGCAAGCAGATAGTTTTCTTGACCAATTAAGGGATATTAAAATTTCTCTTATTGTAGTGGATGAAGCTCATTGTATTTCACAATGGGGGTATGATTTCCGACCATCATTCCTGAAAATCACAAATTTGAGAAAAATACTTCCTAATGTACCCATCCTTGCTCTTACAGCAACAGCCACACCACAAGTTGCTACCGATATCATCGAGAAACTTGAGCTGAAAAGCCCTAAAATATTCTCAATGAGTTTTGCCAGAGATAATTTATCCTACGTCGTAAGGCGAAGCGAAGATAAAATCACTCAACTGGTACATATCTTAAACAACGTATCCGGAAGTGGCATTGTATATGTAAGAAGTCGCAGTAAAACCCGATTAATTGCCGAAGAACTTATCAGAAACAACATTCAAGCAGATTTTTATCATGCCGGACTTGATATCGAAGACAAAGAAGAAAAACAAAATAAATGGAAACAAGGAAAGTGTAGAATAATGGTTGCAACAAATGCTTTCGGAATGGGAATAGATAAACCGGACGTAAGAATTGTTGCTCATTATGATTGCCCTAATTCTCTTGAAGAATATTATCAAGAAGCAGGGCGTGCAGGGCGTGATGGAAATAAATCTTATGCAGTTCTTTTAATATCGCACACAGATAAAGCTACGTTAAAAAAACGTGTTGCCGATTTGTTTCCCTCTAGAGGTTTTATAAAAAAGGTATATGAACTCATAGGCGTATTTTTAGACGTGGCAATCGGTGATGGCTATAAAAGAACTTACGATTTTAATTTCAATCTATTCTGTAAAACCTTTAAGTTACCGGTTTTACCCACTCACAATGCATTAAGATTACTTACTCAAGCAGGTTACATCGAGTTTATAGAGGAAATTGAAACTCTATCGCGGGTGATGATTCTTGCACAAAAAGAAGAATTATATAATCTTAAAAGTGAAAACAAAAATTTGGATATAGTTTTGCAAGCTATATTAAGGCAATATACCGGACTTTTTGCCGATTACGTATTTATTAACGAGGAACTTATATCAAGAAAATACAATATTTCTCAAGAAAATATATATGAAGCCCTATTGACGCTTACCAAAATGCATATTCTACACTATATACCACGAAAAAGAACACCATATATTATATTCACGACTGCTCGCGAAGAAATAAGATATGTACTTATTCCAAAAGCAATTTATGAAGAACAAAAAAAACGTATCGACTATCGCATACATAATATGGAACGATATGCATACAACATTGATGAATGTCGTGAAAAAATACTATTGAAATATTTCGGAGACAACACAGTCAATAACTGTGAAACATGTGATGTTTGTATCACACAAAAGAAAAAGAACACTTATACCGAAAAAGACATTATAGATGGAGTGATGTATATGGTCGGCAACAAGCCACGCACAATTACCGATTTTATAGAAACACTATCCTTCCCCAAAGACGAAATTATCAGAATCGTATCCCGCCTCACCGACGAGCAACTCCTCACACTATCACCCGATAGGACATACACAAAAAAATAAAGCAAATCCCTTTTCATTTAGGAATTCGCCTTATTTTAATACTTCCCATTAATAGCTTTCTTTCGGCATAATTGTAATTGGGATTTTCACTACCTGCATCGACTTATCTTTACGACGATTCTTCAATAACCATTCCTGCATATGCTTATAATTCACTTCCGGAGGAGCCAGAGCTGCTATTCTTTCATCAGTATGAGCTGAAATATCATCATACGGATTTAGGAATTCGTTCTTAGAAAATATCACCTGCAACTCATTCTGTTCCTTTGATTTAGTTGGTATTAACTCAAGTGTATACTCATTAACATAATAGTAATCTTCTTCGTAATTCAAATGCTTTTCAGATAAAAATATATACTCTTTATTAGCTTCTACCTTGTAACATCTTTTTTTATCCTTTAAATATGGTAATAATCTAAAAAAATTACTTTCTTCATCTTTCATATAAATAGAAATATAACCATCAAAAGGTGACTTAAAGTATACATAATAAGAATCTCCATCCATAAACTCTCTAGCCACATATTTTTTATAATCTATAGAATCTCGCCTATAGTTCATACCCGAATTATATAGTGATGGAATATGGATATTTTTTAGAACATATACTTCTAAGGGGATTTTATCTGACACAATTTCACGTGCTACACCCCAAACTTCCACTGTAATGATTCTAGTTCCATCATCTTTAAAATCATATGAGAATTTTGGAGATTTCAAGTCACTTAACCATTCTCCATTAACATCGCTTAAATTAATCGATTTAAACTCCAAATCACCTTCACTTATTTCAGTAGTATTTGTTTGCTGAATATGCGTACCAAATTTTTCTGCAATCGCTACAATTTTTGCATTTAATATTGCTTTTGCTTTTGCTTGATCTAAAGTTTCACTTGAAGTTTGCACATAAGTATATTTACCATGCACATCTTTCACTCGTTGAGCATTCACATTGCCATATATGGCTATATAAAATACTAAGACTAATATTATTCGTTCTATTTGCTTCATAATTATCTTATCTCATTTTCATTGTTTTCCATTCCAATCTCATTGATTCAGATGACTGCACATTAGGAGTTTGATACACATCATTATTATGCAAAGATGTTCTTCTTACATTTTTATGTACAAAATCAAACAAATCTCCCATTGTTACATCACCTCCTGTTTCTTTCAACTTCTTCAACAAGAAATAAGTAAACAAACCGTGTCCCTCATCAGCATAATGGAACGCTGTTTCCGAACTTGAACAAGCAGAGAACACTGTTAAATTACCATTTAAGACATTCTCACGAGGTTTAATGGCTGTTGCACGTGCTTGAAATATTGCATTACCAGATTTTGTTTTTCCACTGAAACAACAATCCAAGAACACATCTACACGGCTTGCTCCTGTTGTTGCTAGTTGATTATATAGCTCTTTCATTGGATACGCACCCTCAAAACTTGTAGGACTGCCATCAATTGCTAATAGATGAGCTTCTTGTGTAGTATAATTAGGCACACCATGACCGGAATAATAAACTATACCTCTAGCTTGGCTTCCATACTCCCTCAACTTATTTACAAACAGTTCAATACCACGCTTCATCCTAAGATATGGTGCATCTCTCAAGTGAGTAATATTCTTACCTTGAATACCAAACATCTTTTCACTATACTCTCTGAAAGTTGTGCCATCTGCAAGTGCATAATGCACCCTATCTGCCAATTCATAATTTTCATTATTAATAATTAGCACAAAAGTATATTTTCCTGACTCTCTCAATGAATCTGCTAATACCGGTATACCAACATCTATATCGCTTTTCTTATTACCTCCAATACGAGTAGTATTTGTACTTACTATACTACCACCTTGATTATTTGAGTTGCTGTTTCCACCTCCTAAAATATCATCCAACCCATTATCACCTAATACATTTTCTACGATAATTTCATTTCTTTGGAAGCGGTTCTGTTCACTTCTAGAAAAACTAAATGATATATCGGCATCGGGCAAAATGAAAGTCAATTCGTCTAAAACAATGGAATCATTTGCCACAGCAAATTTAGCATTTGTAGGTTTAATAATTCCCCAATTATTTGCAACAATCGGAGCTTTTTTTATTGGTAGATTCACAACCATATCACCTAATTCATAAGTTATATAAGCTGTTTCATTATCGGGATCATATCCTTGATATTTGATATCTCTAACACGACTTGCAACAGAAGCTTGATATTTTCTTAAATATTCTTTTCTTGCCTCGTTCACCAGTTTACGTCTTTCCTCTTTCAAACGTTCCCCTGAAGTACGTTTCTCATAATCTGCAGTTTTCTCGTATGTTTCTTTCATAAAAAATGGTCTTATATGCTTTTCAACATAATCGTATGCATAACTACTGAAAAATGGTACCCCTGCTGATGTAACCAATGGTTTATTACTCTCCTTTTTCTTTGCATCAACATATATTGTGTTATTCAACTCATTCCCTTTCAATTCATGCTCTTCCTTAATCACTGAAGCAACCGACATTTCATTAATATCCATTGAAATACCCAACTTTCCGGCAAAAGCCAATGCTTCATCTCTCTTATTCATCAACAGATATGTATTTATAAGCGCATTCTGATATTGTTTTTCATTACTTCTTCTTGTTACACGAGTAAACATATCGGCTGCTGTTTCAAGGAATGGTATCAATTCCGGTAACGGCATTTTATTTGCATCTTGTTTTCCGTTATTCATTTCCGAAATTACATAATTATAGGAAGCACGACCATAGGCTACCATTGCATCTATATTGTTATTATCGGCAGAATACCACTTTTCACTCAACAACATACTTTCCATATAATTACCTGATATCGCTGAAATACGAGCCTGCATACTCAACACCTCCAGTTCGGAAGCATTTTTTTGATAATTTATAAAATGTAACTGAGCCTGGCTTATATTTCCGGTTTTTATGTGATATTCAAGAATTTCTTTCGTGAATCTTGTATCTTTAGGGTATTTCTGAAGACCTTTCATAAGCGTATAAATCTTGTCTTCAAGTTTACCGGTATAACCATAAGCCATTCCCAAACTCAAATATGCGTTTTGCTCATAGTCTTTATTATTTGTTTTCAAGTATTCATCAAAAAGAATAGCCGCTTCACCGAATTTTTTTTCATTATATTTATTTTGAGCTACAAAATACACTAGTGAAGGATAATTTGGAACTAATGAAAGTACCTCATCTTGAAAAATATCTTGTCTGGGCAACAGAATATATTTTTCAAGCATTTCCACTGCCATAGCCATAGAAGGTTTATTACCTTTTTGACTAAAATAGATTCCACCGTCTGCTAATGCAGGATGGATTGAAAGAAGTCTCTCTTTTACATGAAGAAAACTTGAAGATAGAGTTGTATCATTAAATACATTAAAATAACTTGCTGCACACTCATTCAGCAATTTATAAAATTCATCATTTTTCTCACCTTTAGCCAATTTTATATTATATTCCTCATATAAACTATCAGCTATTTCCAACTCCGTTTTTACTACAACCAAAGTATCATTTATATGAATACTATCCACATTTAAAGAATCGGTATCGCTTGGTACAGATGTTGTATTTTTGGCATTTATCCCAAGCCCACTTACCATTAATAAGATTATAAACAAGCTACAGATACGAACTTTTCTCATAATATTATTTTAACAATTCTAAAGATTATATTTCACAAACCCTAAAAAAATCAAAAAGAGACTGTACCAAGATAAACGGCACAGTCCCATTCTTTTATTTTATTTACTATTCTCTATTCATTTGTTTTTTAAAGGTATCCACAAACTTCAATGCAACCTTAATACGACGGAATGCACCACCCTTTTCTTTTGAAACTTCCACATTATAGTTATAGTCAATATTTGCTCCGGTTGTATTAAATGTTCCGGTCTTCAAATACTCCCCAACACCATAGGCACGCATTAATGCAAGTTCTTCATTAGAACGGATTCCTTTTTGTTTTGTTACAGTCATCGTAGTTAATTCTCCATTTTGAGTAGCAATTTGATCAATCAAATCACCATATTCTCCCTTATATCTCAACATACCCATAATAGGCGCAGCATCGGCAGAACCGGTAATATTTATAATCACTTTACCACAATCATTCAAATATTTTGCAAAATCGCCCTGCATAGATTTTTCAATCAAATTTAATAATTGCATAGCAGCGTTAGATTCAGTTGCTACATATTTTCCTAACTTAAAGTCATCACGTTCACTAAATTCTTCTTCTACTTGATAAACATAGTTTACATTATAGTTTAGAATTTTATTTCCATCAGCATCATAATCATCTTCAACTTTAGTATCAACAGTAATGTGAGTATGATCAGAAAGCAATTGCTCTGTTTTAGCTTGCTCTAAAATTTCCTGTTTCATAGTTTCCAAACGAGCAGCCTCAACATTAGCAAGTTGAATAACTTCTACCGGAACAAAATCATCTTGTTCAAATGTAATAGTTTTTCTACTCTTATTATCAAATGAATAAACCTTTCCTGTGTGCTTATTACGTGCATCAGTATAAATTACCTCAAATTTATCATTCTCGTCAAGAGCATAAATAGTATTGAAGAAATCAAGGTCATCAATATTCTTCAAGTCAGTCAAATCTGAAGAAGGTACTTCAAGATAAATAGAAGGCATATTCTTGAAATTAATCGCAAGTGCATTATCTTTTTCAACATATTGACCGATTGTAGCCCCATCTTCGTTAATTAAATTTCCTGCCATTTGTGACACAATATCATACTCCAATTGCAAAGCCATTTTTGCACGACTTTCATCATTTACACGCTTACGATATTCCTCATCTGTTTCACCTTCAAGCATTTTAGCCCAATCAGCCATTTGAAGTTCAAGACTCTTTTTTAAACCCATTGTATGATATCTTTCTACTCCACTCAAAGTGTACACGCCCAAATAGCTATCTTTATAGAAAAATAATTGTTCTGCATTTGTATGGTTATACAACATGTCAAGACCTAACAAGTTGTTGGCATCTATAGCTATAATATAGTCAATCTCTGAAGTTAACAGATTAAGCATTTGAAAGTCTTTTCCTGCATTAACTATCAAATATTTACCTTCGGTATGGAAGATACAATTTTGAGCACCTTTTATCGATTTATAGCTTTTCTTTTCTTTCAAGTCATTTGCATTATAAACTTTCAAACTACCGTCAGCCAACAATACTGCAAACTCACGACAATTTTCAGAAAAATCAATATCAAGAACAGTCTGTTGAAATTCTAATACCTTACGACTTGCACCTCTTTCCAAATTAAAGACCTCAACCTTATCCCCTTCTAATAACAATGCGACATTCGCTTGTTTATTTATTTGTAT
>CAZTFX010000032.1:0-25178 GCA_964613095.1 uncultured Muribaculaceae bacterium
TATTGTGCATGAGAAAATAAAGATTGATTTTAAACAAATTTAATAGACACTAGTGCTTCTACAAGTGGAGCAGTTTTTAGTAAAGTTGCAGTGGCTGATGACGGACGTATTTTTGTAACTCGATATAACACACAAGGTGATTATATTCTTTCAGCTCCAAGTCTTGCTGAATTACTTGAAGCAGGAGAATTTACTAACTCTCTTGTTGCCGGTATGACAATGACAGACACTACGATTTACAATGATGCAGAAGGTAATTTCCTTGTTGGTCCTATGCAATCTTTCGATGTTAAAGGAGCTGGCGAAAACACTAAACTTCTTGCTTTAACCCGTGTTTCAGATGAAATGGCTACAGGTTCAACTTTAAATCGTGTAATTGAATATAACATAGGAACAGATGATATTCTTTCCACAGGAACTGCAAATGTTACATTTGACCAAAAATACACAGCCAACTATGATAAATCTGCCAACGTTATTTATGATAATCGCGGTGGTATTTGGTATTGCCAATATAAAGGTACACCAAGCAATACTGAACCTGCATTAATTTATGTTGACGCTAACGGCGAAATAAAATATTTCGAAAGTTATGGAGGCAAACAACGCAGCCGTGCCGCGATAGCTATATCTCCTGATGCTACTCGCCTTATAGCCTGCAGTGCTCCAAATGTCACAACCGTTTATAATATTGCTTATGCTGAAGATGGAACAGTATCATTAACTGAAGAATACAATATTAGTACCACAGGAAAGCAAATGTATGCCGCAGCATGGGACTGTGCCGGTAATTTCTATTGTGGTAATGGGTCAAGCGAATATGTTAAAGGATTTGCTGTTCCTCGTGCAAATAATGTATATGCAACTCCAGCGGCTTCTAAATACGCTTTATATATCGATGAAGCGACTGCTATAGGAGAAATTAATGTTGATGTTAATGCACCGGTAGAATATTACAACTTGCAAGGTGTGAAGGTAGAAAATCCGTCAAACGGCATTTTCATCAAGAAACAAGGATCTAAAGCCACTAAAGTTGTATTATAACAATTATTATCCCAATTAGCCTTATTAGGCTAATTAACTGATATAAATGAATAAGCTCGGCGGAATCCGTCGAGCTTACCTTTTCATATACACTTTAATTAAGGCGTTAATGTCTCTAATGTCGTTAAGGACTTTTGTGAAAAAACTTACAACTCTTTCGGGGTGAGGTCCATTTCGGCTGCTCGGGCAAGCATATAGGCATAGGCTTCTTCATGATTGTTGCCTATCTCTCCATCAAGAATTGCATTCTTGATTTTCTCTTTCAATTGCCCTACTTCCTGACAAGGATCCAAACCAAAGACACGCATTATCTCCAGTCCGTCAACCGGAGGCTGAAAATTACGTATACGATCCTTTTCCTCTATTTCCTTCATCTTTTCACGCACAAGAATGAAGTTATCAAGAAATCTTCTTACCTTTTCTTGATTCTTGGATGTGATATCGGCTTCACAAAGCAACATCAAGTCATCAATATCTTCACCGGCATCAAATAAAAGTCTGCGTACAGCCGAATCGGTAACAGTATCTTCCACCAATGCAATAGGACGCATGTGCAATTCCACCAATTTCTGTACATATTTCATTTTTGAATCCATCGGCATTTTCATTTTCTTAAAAATACGTGGAATCATTTTCGCACCTATGAAATTATGATTATGAAATGTCCAACCTATAGCTTTATCATAGGCTTTCGTTACCGGTTTAGCAACATCATGAAACAAGGCAGCCCATCGTAACCATACATAATTGCTTTTCGCTGCCACATTATCCAATACTTGTAGTGTGTGTTCAAAATTATCTTTGTGACCTCTCCCATTTACCACCTCAATGCCACTTAATGCCGCAACCTCGGGCATAATGAGTTCGAGCAGCCCACAATCTTTCAATAAATAAAAACCTCGTGATGGTTTTGCCGACTTCATAATTTTCATCAACTCATCGACTATGCGTTCACGAGTGATTATATTGATTCTTTCCTTGTTTCGGGTTATTGCAGCAAATGTTTCGGGATAAATATCAAATCCCAATTGTGTGGCAAAGCGTATGGCACGCATCATGCGCAGAGGATCATCGGAGAAAGTAATATCGGGATCAAGCGGTGTACGTATTATGCGTCGTTCCATATCGCCAATACCATCAAAGGGGTCGAGCAACTTGCCGTAGTTTTCTTTATTCACACAAATAGCCATTGCATTTACCGTGAAATCACGTCGTCGCTGGTCATCGTCCAGTGTTCCATCTTCTACTATAGGATTTCTACTGTCACGCACATAGGACTCACGACGAGCACCCACAAATTCAAGTTCGACATCTCGCGATTTAACCTGTGCAGTACCATAAGTACGGAACACGGCAAGTGAAGTACGTGGTCCCAATGCTTTCGCTACTTTTTCGGCAACTTCAATACCGCTTCCTACGGTTACAAAATCTATATCTTTAGAAGGACGTTCAAGCAGAATATCACGTACATAACCACCCACGACATAACATTCTCGCCCCATAGCGTCGGCAACATCACCCACGACATGAAACACCGATTTTGCCAAATGCTCATTTATACGTTCCTCTATTTTATCCTTCATCATAAAACAAACTCCTAATAATCAATATAATTCTGCCATTTCTTCGGGGAAATTGGTTATACATTCAAGACCCTTTTCAGTTACCACATAAGTACTTTCCACGCCTACAGCTCCCACATGAGGAATCACATATTTCGGTTCCAATGCTATTACATTTCCCGCTGCAAGTATTTCCCTGCTGCGAGGAGCCAAAACCGGAGCTTCATTCACTTCAATTCCCACACCATGACCTATGTAACCGGCTTTTTGCTTATGTCCCATGAAATAGTCCTCAAGACCGGCTTCTTTAGTCATCTCCATTGCAATTTCATATAATCTTGCAGCAGGAACACCCGGTTTTGCTTCTTCCATTAATCGATGATGAATGGCTATGGAAGTTTCATGTGCTTTCTTAGCCATTTCATCAAGTTTACCCACATAGAAGCAACGAGTCATATCGGTCATATATCCGTTGAAATTGCCGCACATATCCACCATCACCGTCATTCCTGGTTTTATGGTTGTTCCATTGCATCCCACAGGTAACGATTCGTCCAGTCCGGCTCCACCCATTGCAAAATCATAAGGAGATGGTACATCGGCATTGTCACCGCAAAGGACATTTCCCATGAACAATTCCATAGTTTCTCCATGAATACGGAAAATACCCAGTGACCCTTTTAAACGCAATTCACGTTCCACTTCTATTTGAAGTTCTATATCGGTCATACCCTCACGATATATCTCACGAATATGCTTATAAGCCTCATCATGACGCACACCGCAAGTTTTCATCTTAGCTATCTCGTATTCGGTTTTAACTGAACGTAATTCTCTTAAAATAGTTGACGCATCTAAAATCTCACATCCTTCAAAGACTCTTGAAAGACGACTATAATCATTTACCGAAAGACTATCCAATTCAAGTGCAACCTTTTTCGGTTTCTCAGTTAAAATCTCAACTATTTGTTCAGGCTTACGAATATACGTTACATTATCTCCAAGCAAGCCAACAGGTCTTTTTACGAAATAAGTAACATCACCTTCGGCTGTAATATAAGTATAACCGCTGAATACTCTGCCCGAAGTATAATATAAATTCACATTGCTACTTATGAGCATAGCATTCATGTCATGAGCAACAAGTTTATCACTTATTCGTTTAATTCTTAAATCTATTTCATTTTTTATAGAAGCCGCTATCATATCTCAATAATTTTAATCTTTTACTATTCTCTTTTCTTTAATATCAATCCCACTTGTGTCACACTCTTTAATGTATCGCAAGAAAGTCCTTGCCACACAATTATTTTATCAAAATCACCAACTTTTACACCCGATTTCACATCATGCTCCGATTGATAAGCAACACCAAATCCTGCAATTTTTCGGTTTCCATTGGAGTCGGTAAGTTCATAATCCACCTCAGTGCGTTCCACAAGGGAATCATTTTTCATGAAATCCACTACAACACTTATATTTCTATATGGATAATCATGTGCGTAACACAATGCTAATTTCACATCATATTCACCCAAAGAATCTCCATATTGGGGAATAAATTCATACGCTGCAGTCTTAGCCCATCCTTCATGATTGATTTCCTTGAACTCACTATATGAAGAATGCTTAGGAGAACAAGCTCCTAAGCATATTAAAATCATTAAAATGAAAAGTATGCCTATGCTGTTCCCTTTTACCGAAATATTAATCAGTGTTGGTCGCATTTTGTTCACCTTTTACATCACTTGCTTGATTAAACTGTTCATTAGTGCGATTATCCATTCGCTGACGGCGATTATTTTGTTGACGTCTTTCTCTCATTCTATTATCACCATCTTGCGGATTTTGATTTTCGCTTCCTTTTTTAGGTATATTGTTGCCTACGTCTCTACGGTCTCTGTTATTACGGCTCTTATTCTTCTTTTTCTTTACCTTATCAAATCGTGTTACACTTTCTTGCTCGATAATATCTCCAAACATTTTCATTTCACGTTGACGTTCATCCGAATCAAGATTCAATTTATCGGGTTTTACACCGTTTTTGTTAAGAGCCATGACCTCAAATACACGTTCTGCAGTAAGAACCTCCAGATTAGCAGCTACATTCTTATCGGTGGAATATGTCATTTCACGCTTGAAAATATCGGTCTTGAAATGATAGTAAACATTATCTTTTGTTTCAAGAGGTATATTCTTTTCCGGCATTTGTTTAACAGCTTCCACGTAAGAATCAATCTCAAAATTGAGACAACATTTCAATTTGGCACATTGACCTGCCAATTTCTGCGGATTCAACGATATGTCCTGATAACGAGCTGCTCCGGTTGCAACCGACACAAAATTGGACATCCAACTAGAACAACACAGAGGGCGTCCACACGGTCCTATTCCTCCGATTCTGCCTGCCTCCTGTCTGGCTCCAATCTGTTTCATTTCGATTCTCACTTTAAATACTTCGGCAAGAACCTTGATAAGTTGACGGAAATCCACACGTTCATCGGCAATGTAATAGAAAATAGCTTTGTTGCCATCACCTTGATATTCAACATCACCTATTTTCATATTCAATTTCAAGTCTTCAGCAATTTTGCGGGAACGAATCATTGTATCCACTTCCTTTGCTTTAGCCTCTTCATATCGTTCCAAATCACTCTGCTTAGCCTTTCGAAACACACGCAATATTTCCAAATCAGGACGTAAATTGGCACGTTTCATTTGCAATTTTACCAATTTACCGGTCATCGACACACGACCTACATCATGTCCCGGACTAGCTTCTACTGCCACCATATCTCCTATTTGGAGAGGAATGTGCGAACTATTTTTATAGAATCCTTTACGAGTATTCTTGAAAGAGACTTCTACAACCTCATAATCATTCAACCCGCCCGGAATATCTTCAAGCCAATTATAGCTCTGCAACTTGCTACGAGGACCATCGTCTTTTTTACAATAGCAATCGCTCGCGTTTTGTCCGCAACACTCTTTCTTCTGTTCTGAGCTATTGCTTTCTTCCATCATAATTCCTATTATTTAGCAAAGCTTACCGCACGAGTTTCTCTAATCACAGTTATTCTCACCTGTCCCGGATATGTCATTTCATCTTGAATCTTCTTAGCTATTTCTGCCGATAATTGCTCGGTTTGTGCATCATCAATCTTATCGGCACCAACTATTACACGCAGTTCGCGACCAGCCTGAATAGCATAAGTCTTTATAACTCCCGGATAAGAAAGTGCAAGTTGTTCCAAGTCGTTCAATCGCTTGATATATGCTTCAACCACTTCTCGACGAGCACCCGGACGAGCACCTGAAATAGCGTCACACACTTGAACTATCGGAGCCAATAAACTTGTAGCCTCTTCTTCATCATGGTGTGCACCTATAGCATTGCAAATATCCGGTTTTTCCTTAAACTTTTCAGCAAGTTTCATACCCAATAATGCGTGTGGTAGCTCCGGTTCCTCATCAGGAACTTTACCTATATCATGGAGAAGTCCGGCACGTCGCGCTTTCTTTGGATTCAAACCAAGTTCCGACGCCATAATCGCACACAAATTGGCAGTTTCGCGTGAATGTTGAAGCAAGTTTTGTCCATAACTTGAACGATATTTCATCTTACCCACCAATCTTATCAACTCTGGATGAAGCCCATGAATACCTAAATCTATTGCAGTGCGTTTTCCTGTTTCAATAATTTCTTCTTCCACTTGCTTCTTAACCTTAGCTACAACCTCTTCAATACGTGCAGGGTGAATACGCCCATCTGCCACCAATTGGTGTAAAGCAAGACGTGCAATCTCACGACGTACAGGGTCAAATCCAGAAAGTACAATAGCTTCGGGTGTATCATCAACGATAATTTCAATACCTGTAGCTGCTTCAAGAGCACGGATATTACGTCCTTCACGACCAATGATACGTCCTTTTATCTCGTCACTGTCAATATGGAACACAGTAACAGCATTTTCAATGGCTGTTTCGGTTGCAACTCGTTGAATAGATTGCACCACAATACGTTTAGCCTCCTTATTGGCTGTCATCTTTGCGTCATCCATTATATCATTGATATAAGATGCTGCTGCTGTTTTTGCCTCATCTTTCAATGACTCAATAAGCTTTTCTTTGGCTTCTTCAGCCGACATTCCTGAAACATGTTCCAAAGTTTCAAGAACACTTTTTTGCAATTTTTCGACTTCAATCTTTTTGGTCTCAATTTGGTTCAATTGATTTTCAAGATTAGCCTTCAACGCATCATTTTCATTTTTTCTACGTTGATTTTCCGACTGCTGTTGATTCAATTGCAATTCGCGTTGCTTCAACTTAGCTTCAACCGACTGAACTTTTGACAATCGTTGATTTGCCTGTTTTTCGGCTTCTGTCTTGATTGCCATTTCAGCCTCTTTTGCTTCAATAATTTTATTTTTCTTTATAACCTCAGCCTCAAGCTTAGCTTCTCCTATAATGCTTTTTGCTCGAGCTTTGGTTATAATACGATTTATTATAAGTGTTCCTACGATACCCAGTGCTAATGCACCTACGGTTATCAACACTATCGGTACTATACCTAATGTCATTGTTTTGTTGTTTTAAAAAATTAATATATATAAAAAGCACTTATCAATATGCTTGCAAAATTGCTCACACATCAAAAAGTGCAGGTTTAACTCTCTGTAAATAAACTTTATATCATAACGGATTTCATCCGCTGTCTTCACGTTTTAATTTTCTTCTCGTTGAACTTTCACGATTATATCGTTCAGTTTCTGTTCAAAGTTTATCAGTATTTCATTTACTTCGTCATTACGCGTACTTGCTTCGATATATAATCTTGCAAATTGGAATGCGATCCTCGCCATTACCTCTTCTGAAGATAGTTTATCAAATTTTGTCTTCCATGCGCCCCACAGTTTATTAACCGACTGCTCAGCCTTACGGTAAACATCAATATCTGAACGCCTCACCGACAATGGAACATTTTTCACATCGCCCAGGCATATCCATATCTTTTGTTTTTCTTCTTCAGCCATTATTTCAAGTTAGTTGAGATATGCATTTATCCACGTCCCGCACTAATTGGTTTATGATGGACTTACTCTCTGCCAATTGTTCAAACGATGGAGCTATTGAACGAGCAATGCGCAGATATTCATTATCTTGACGCAAAATTTCCACCTCTTTTCTTAAAGCTAACACTTCGTTTTGCAATCGCTTTATTTCCTGCTCCGCATTTACCTTCTCAGTCTCAAGTGCATGGTATTTTTCCACCAACACACTTGACTTACTTAATATCCTTTCAATGGTAGAATGCAAATCGGTTGCCATCTTTTTATCCAATTTTTTACAAATGTAGCCATTTTTATCGCATTTCACAACATTTTTGTCCACAAAAACAATTTATCAATTATTTTTATCCCAATAATAAGTAGTAAAATACTAAAAAGGTTTGCGATACTTATCATCAGCACTATCTTCAAGAATGCTCAAATAACTTTGATAACGCGAGCGGCTTATATAATGGTTTTCTACAGCTTCAAGTACTGCACAACCCGGTTCATGTGTGTGCGTGCAATTATTATATCTGCAATCTGCCGACATCTTAAATATTTCTTTAAAATAATGCGCAACTTCCGACTTATCAAAATCAATCGTTCCAAATCCTTTTACACCGGGAGTATCTATCACACATCCTCCTTCGGGAAGTTCAAACATTTCAGAAAAAGTTGTAGTGTGCATACCGGTATGGTGGGTTTCAGAGACATTTCCAGTCTTTAAATTCAATCCCGGAAGTACTAAATTTATAATGGAAGACTTACCTACTCCGGAATTTCCCGACAGAAGCGTTGTTTTCCCTTGTAATATTTCGCGTAATTCATCAAGTCCTTCTCCTTCCAACGCATTCATTTTTATCACTTTATATCCCACTGTTTCATATAAAGTCTGTACCCCATCTAAATATTCTTGTTCATATTCATCACAAAGTAAATCTACCTTATTAATAACAATAGTGGCAGAAACATTATATGCTTCGGCAGTGGCAAGAAAACGATCTATAAAAGTTGTATTGGTTATAGGTTCTTTAAGGGTTACAATAAGCAATGCTTGATCTACATTGGCAGCAAGAATCTGTGATTCTTTAGATAAATTGGACGCCCGACGAATTATATAATTACGACGTGGTTCTATACCAACAATATAAGACGCACCATCCTTTATAGCCACATCCACAACATCACCCACAGCTACGGGATTAGTAGTGCGAATACCTTTTAGGCGAAAAGTTCCTTTGATTTTACAATTCACCAATGTATCATCATTCATTTTGACGACATACCAACTTCCTGTATTTTTTACAACCAAACCTTTCATTGTCCACAAAGATACAAAAAGATACAATAAAAATTCGCTATTAATTATCACAAAAATCACATTTTCAGCGAAAAAACGCATTTTTTCACTCAAACATTTGTTTTAATTTGCAAAAATATGTACTTTTGCACCCGTATTTGAGAAAACACTTTTTTATAACTATTTTTTATTAAAATGAACGTAGAAATTATTGGAGAATGGGCTGGCAAAGCATGGACAGCTCTAAACGAACAAGGTACTTTGAGTATGAAAGGTTTAAAAAAGGCTACTAAGCTTAAAGAAAAAGAACTTTATGCAGCAATCGGTTGGTTGGCACGTGAAGGCAAACTAAACATTGCAGAAGCCGAAGAAGAAATCATGATTTCGCTTATATAATTTGATTTCAATTAAAATTTCTATAGAAGAAAGGGAAAACTTCATTGTTTTCCCTTTCTTTGTTATATGACTTTTATTTACTACTTTTGCAACACTTCATTTATTAACAATAAAAACTAATTATATATGGCTAAAATAGGCTCTGTAATGACCAATGTGGGTCGCAAAGCCCTACTACTTGGTAGCGGTGAACTCGGCAAAGAGGTTGCAATAGAACTTATGCGTCTCGGCGTAGAAGTTGTTGCATGCGACAAGTACCCCAATGCACCGGCTATGCAAGTAGCACATCATTTCCACGTATTCAATATGCTTGATGGAGAAAAACTTCGTGAAGTCATTGAAATGGAACGTCCCGATCATATTATACCCGAAGTAGAAGCTATTGCAACTCCGGTGCTTGTGGAACTGGAAAAAGAAGGCTATCATGTAACGCCAACAGCCAATGCGGCATGGCTTACTATGAATAGAGAAGGTATTCGCCGCCTTGCAGCCGAAGAACTTGGAATCACAACCTCTCGTTACAAATTTGCATCAACCGAAGAAGAATTTCTACAAGCTGTAGAAAAAATAGGTATCCCTTGTGTAGTTAAACCTATAATGAGTTCTTCAGGACACGGACAAAGTACCATCAAAAAACAAGAAGATATAAACAAAGCATGGCAAACCGCCCAAGAAGGTGGTCGTGCAGGTGCAGGACGAGTTATTGTAGAGGGGTTTGTCGATTTCGATTATGAAATAACCCTATTGACAGTACGAAATCTGATAGGAACTCAATATTGTGAACCGATAGGACATATTCAAATAGACGGAGACTACCGCTATTCTTGGCAACCACAACCTATGACTCCTGCAGCATTACTTAAAGCTAAAGAAATAGCAAAAAAAGTAACTGATGCACTTGGTGGTTATGGTATTTTCGGAGTAGAAATGTTCATCAAGGGTGATGAAGTAATTTTCAGTGAAGTTTCACCAAGACCACATGATACCGGTATGGTTACAATGATTTCGCAAGACCAAAGCGAGTTTGCTCTACACGCACGTGCATTACTTGGTTTACCTATTCCGTCAATCAAGTTTTATGGTCCATCGGCTTCTCGTGCTATTGTAGTAGAAGGTGAAACCAATCGCATTGAATTTGACAATTTGGAACAAGTGCTTGCTGAACCGGGCGTACAAATGCGTATTTTCGGGAAACCGGAAATCAACGGACACCGCAGAATGGGTGTTATCCTTGCTACCGATGAATCGATTGAAGCTGCACGAGAAAAAGCCGAAAGAGCATACGAAGCACTTACAGTAAACGTCCTCCCTCGAGAATAACAAATTTAGTCAATAGTATTCTAAGGACTACAACAGAAAACAATGCCGGAAATCTCTTGTTCACCCATAAAGGGCAGTAACATAGAGATTCCGGCAATTTATTTAGATTCCCATTCAGTTTTCCAGTTATTTCACTCAAAAAAGCCTTTTGAGAATATGTAAAATACTAGTAATTTTGAATATTACTCCACCGGCGTCCAATTATAACGAACCATTGCTGTTTCAAGATTAGCCCAAGAAACATCAATAAAAGAAAGATGAGAACCCTTAAAATACTTAGTATCACAAATAATTTGTTCATCATCCACGCCTACCATTATAACATCTCTACAATTCTCATTATTTGCAAACGACAACGTTAAAACGCCATTTTTCACAGTCCAATCCCCATAATATTGAACATTATAGGACAAAAAGTTATAACGTCTTATAGCGAATTCACCATTTATAAAAAATTCACATTCAATTATTGGAATAGAAAGAGACCTAGCTGCATAAACTGCCGCATAAACTACCACATCACAGGATTTAAATACACCATTGTCATAAATATTTCTAGCAAAAGAGCTTGCTTCCCACTTGGTAGATGTTAAAATCCTAGTTATGGTACTATCGCTAAATTCAATCGTTGCCATTACCGTAGTATCTCCTAATATAACTTCGCCTTTAACAGGAACATATTCTTCTTCTGTAATAACCTCCGGTTCATCGTTATTACAAGCAAATAATCCTATTGATAAGATAGTAAATATGCTTAATACGGTCCAATTTAATGTTTTCATAATGTTTAATTATCTAATTTATAAATCTTATTTATTAAAAAATCAATCTGGTAGTTCATAGAAATTGTATACCATATAAGTAACGTTATTAAAATGAGATGAGGAGCTACCTTCAGTATAAGTCCAATAAGGACTATATGGTACTTCTGTATATATCTCATCAGATTCTCCTACTAACAAATAGGTAGAAGATGCATATTGAATATTATCACATATACCATCTTCTCCCCAATTCATAGAAATTCTACTTCCACTATTTACATATAAATCAACATTTTTTTCATCTCTTCCATCAACAGGTTCTTGAAAACGCCATGACTCAGCGTATCTTAAATCACCATCTGTTACTATATAATTTGGATTCCATTGGTACGCAACATATGTGCGTTCTATATTCTTGATATATTTATCAATTATAAAAATATGACCTTTGTTTTGATTACTTTTGGCACAAATCATAACAGGGCTACCATTCATCAGACTTTCCACTAGTTTATCATAACTATAGTTAGATAGAACAGATCGACCTATTTTATAATAGTCAAAAACACGATTAAAGGCTATAGATAAACTATCTTCTGGTATTGCCGATGCGTAACCAGGACCATAATCGTAATTTATATTTAATTGGAAACCGACAAATGATAGAAATTTAGCAGTATTTTCAGTTCCTGTTTCAGTCGACTTTTCACCCATACAATTCCAATCCCCAGCCACATAATTTGAAAAGACCGGAGTAGCACCATCTATTGTATCTGTAAAAGTTACTATGTTTGGTATAATAATATTCCTATTATTGTTTTTTCTGAAATGATAAATAATTTGACCGGTTGCTACTGCAGCACAACCAACATAACAATGTATCAGATAACGATCATAATTAGGCGAATTTTCATCTTTTTGTTCTATCCATGGGGTATATGTAAACCAAGGGGATTCTTGTCCCCATTTTGTCTTGATCAAATGGTCTACACGCTGCTGAGAACTCTCTTTAATTGTATCAACTGCAACCCACATCCCCTGCACTCCATCATAAGCAGGCATTACTTGATTCATTTGTTTCGGTCCTAGTGCTTTCCAAACTTGGTGAATATGTTGGAGTTGATGATTTTGTTTCAATTCTTTTATATACTCAAACAATCCCTCTAATGCGCAAACTGACGGCTCTGTTTTATCTGAAACATTAAGTACCCCTTTGTCAGAAGAAGCCAATATAGGTTCCAAACGTTTGTCACCGGAGATTAGGTCCCAACCATTATTTTCAGCGTATTGAGCCACGTAAGCAAGGGTGTCTCCATTTTCTATTATAGGAGTGATACTGCCAATTGTTTTTCCCTTGCGAGCTATGTTTAGGTACTTACACACCATAACAGGAGTAACGGTGTAATTATCGCTTACCGTAGTTTGTTCACTTGAACGTGATAACGCTGTGTTTTCTATCGGTTCGGTCAATATCATGTTGTCCGAACATGCACTCATCACCATCGCAACAAGTGCAAATAAAATGAAGTTTTTCATTTTATTTCTCTTAAACAAATATTATTATAAAACACATTTACAAATATATGAAATAAATTAAAAGAAGTTGTGTGTAATTCGTGAAATAGAGTCAGTAGACAAAAGTATTTAAGCAACTTTAACATAGGTATAATTAGAAGTACTTCTACAACATAAAAAGACTTCTTGAAGAATCCAATCAAGAAGTCTTTTTATGTTTATCATTTGACTTTCAAATTATTCATCTTCCATTTCAAAGTCAACAGCCTCTTTCAGTGCTTTACCTTGCTTTCCACGAGAAATGATTGTTCCGTCTGGAGCAAATAGGATAATGTGAGGTATTCCGGAAATACCATAAAGGTCGGTTGGAATAGCTTGTGCATCAAGAATTACAGGCCATTCAATTTTTAAATCCTCCATAGCCTTCTTTGTATCTTCAACTTTATCCCATACTGCAACACCAAGCACAGTCAAACCCTTGTTTTTATGCTTCTCAAGGATTTCCTTTATTACAGGAATTTCGCGACGACAAGGACCGCACCAACTAGCCCAAAAATCGACCAAAACATAGTTACCCTTTCCCACAAAATCAGAAAGTTTTTGTTCTGTTCCATCTTCGGCTGTAATAGTGAAATCGGTAAACGGTTTTCCTTCGGCTGTAAGTTCCAACTGATTAAAAGCCTTAACTTGTTTTGCAATGCGTGTATAGTTAGCATAATTAGCAGGAGCTTGAGCTAAAGCAGAATCAAGTTGAGCCTTGTTTTCATATTTATAAAACATTGCTTGTATAAACGCATAATATCCTACAGGATTTTCTTTGTTTGCTTCATAAGCCTTATCAAGAGTATTGATAAAATTAACATACTTAACCGAGTCGTTTACGGTTGTATCTCTCATTACCGAGCCTAACTCTTCATTAAATGCCTCAAATGCCACATTCAACGGAGTACCTGCAGCGTTACCTAGAGTATCAATTGTAACATCACCCGGTTCTACAACAAATTGCACACGACCTTTACTTGTAGCAAGTCTTGCCACAAAAGGTGTATTAACAACTCCTTCAAAACGAACACATTTATTTTTCACTTCGGCACTATCAAGGGTTTCTCCCGTATCATAATTCATAAGATAAGCCTTTTTTCCATCATTATCGGCATTCTTAAATACGGCTGTTACCGAATACTTGTTGTTTTCGCATGACATCATTGTCAATGCTGTCAACGCCATAAAAAGTAATTTCTTCATTTTTCTCTCGTTTATTTGATCTATTAATTATTTCCTAAACCACAAAGATACATAAGCATTTTGAATTTTCATTCCAAAACTGTTATTTTTTACCATTTCTTTTTATTGTATAAAAAGTTTCTCACTATATTTGTATAATATATATACCCTATCATTTATGAAAACAATAAATTTGCCAACAACTATTATATTAATTTTAATCTCTCTAATTTTAGGAACGTATGCCAAAGCAGAAAAGCCATTAGTCGTTAAACCGTTAATTAAATCGCGATGGCATCAAAGTACACCTTATAACGAGGCATGCCCCTTTGGTTTAAAATGGGGAAAAACTCCTCCGGGTTGTGGTGCAGTTGCTGCCGGACAAATTCTTAACCTTCATCGCACACTGAAAAAAGCTTTCGGACTTAAAGCTTATTATAGCCTTAACAACAAACACAGAGGTGATTCCATGCTTATCTTAAAAGATTTTGATAAATGTAAGTTCGATTGGGGAAACATAAGAAACAATTATATGTTTTACAAACACAAACCCGATTATACTGAACGTCAGGCAAAAGCCGTATCCGACTATCTTTCTCAAATTGGAATAGCCATGCACACACACTATAATGACGGAGGAAGTTCGTCGGTAGCCAATGGAAGTACATTATGGGGACTACATCATCATCTGCACCTTACGCCGAAGGCGGTAGTAAGACATCGTTGCCATTACACAACCGAAGAATGGAAAACATTGATAAACGAACAACTCAAGGCAGGAAAACCTGTATATTATGCCGCAAGTCACAACTTTTTAGACAATAATGGAAAACAGCAACGAAAAGGACATGCTTTCATAATCGATGGAATCAATAAAGATGGGAAATATCATGTAAATTACGGACATGGAAGTAACAACGACAGATATGTAGATATTAACATAATGAATTACTATTCTTATGAATTTCCCGGAAACAGACACACTTGTTATGAAAACTCGCAACGCATGATTACCGATTTTTATCAAACAGAAAACGATACCATTTATCCTATGCGTTCAGTTATGATAGAAGCTCCTTTTGTTATCAACAACAACCAATATAAAAATGAATGGGTAGTTTTAGCCGGACAAAAATTTTCCTATAAAACAGCAATTGAGAACTATAATATACTCAGAGAAGATATTCAATATACATTAGGTGTTTTTAAAAACGACGAATTATATACGATTCTTGAGATAAGACCTATTGACTTGCCTCGAATAGGAAAAAGACAAATCGGAGCCTCCTGTACAATGCCGGAAGGCTTGGAAAACGGAGATTATATACTTTGTTTATTGACACGTTCACAAGCACATCCTCGTTGGGTTAAAGCTATTGAATGTTTACCTTCCACAATAAAAATGAAAATTGATAATGAAAGAGCAATACTTACTTTACCACCAAACCGAACATTGCCATCACGTTTGTATTTAAGAGAACCCATAAGTGAAGTAAAAGTACCGGAATCAAATGGTAAAAGTTTTAAATTGGCTTTAAAAAATCCATCCGACAACAATTTTGACAGCCATTTCATCATAGACATAACAATAGGTGAAAACATCCACTCTTTTAAATTAAATGCTTCGGTATATTCCAATAGTGAAGTAGACTATCACATTACGATTCCTCAAGCAGTATTTGAGTCAAATAGTAAAGAATATAAAATAGACGTTAGGTACTATGAACAAAATAATCGTAGTTACCAACCATTAGGTCTCACAGAACCACCTATCGAGGAATTACGCCCCTAAAAAACACAACTTATTTAAAAAAGAGAGTCGCTATAAATATAGCGACTCCCATAACCCTAATTACCTCAATAAATTTAAAACCTTTTCTTATTAGATTATACCTTGAGCCATCATGGCTTTTGCTACTTTCATGAAACCTGCCACATTTGCCCCTTTTACATAGTTTACAATACCATCGGTCTCACTTCCATACTTAACACACTGTTCATGAATATTTTTCATGATACTTTGTAATTTTACGTCAACTTCTTCGGCACACCAAGTCAGTTTTTGTGAATTTTGTGCCATTTCAAGACCTGAAACAGAGACACCACCGGCATTTGCTGCTTTTCCGGGAGCATATAATATCTTAGCTTTCAAAAATTCTTGAACAGCTTCGGGTGTTGAAGGCATGTTGGCACCTTCCGACACTGCAATCACACCATTAGCTAGAAGCATGCGCGCATCATCGCCGTCAAGTTCATTTTGAGTTGCACTAGGCATAGCTATATCACATTTTACTTTCCATGGGCGTTCACCATCAAAGTATTCACAACCATATTCTTCGGCAAATTCTTTAATACGTCCACGATAAATATTCTTCAACTTAAATATATAATCAAGTTGTTCGCGAGAAAGTCCTTCAGGTACATAAATAGTACCATTGGAATCACTCATTGTAACAACTTTTGCTCCAAGTTTTAAAAGTTTATCAGCCGTATAAGTAGCAACATTACCCGAACCGGAAATAGCAACCTTTTTACCTTTTATATCAATACCACGTGTAGCAAGCATATTAAGTAAGAAATATACATTTCCATATCCTGTTGCTTCAGGGCGGACCAAAGAACCTCCAAATTCCAATCCTTTACCAGTAAAGGTTCCTGTGTTTTCACGCGCCATTTTCTTATACATTCCATACATATATCCCACTTCACGACCACCTACACCTATATCACCGGCAGGAACATCGGTATCAGGACCTATGTGACGCCATAATTCTGCTATATAAGCTTGACAGAATCGCATAACTTCCATATCACTCTTTCCTTTGGGGTTAAAGTCGGAACCACCCTTACCACCACCCATAGGAAGTGTTGTAAGTGAGTTTTTGAAAGTTTGTTCA
Source organism: uncultured Muribaculaceae bacterium (assembly GCA_964613095.1). Taxonomy (GTDB): domain Bacteria; phylum Bacteroidota; class Bacteroidia; order Bacteroidales; family Muribaculaceae; genus RGIG4576. Next base: position 17,074 of record CAZTFX010000032.1, read on the forward strand.
AATGCCAAAAACTTCAAAATTGACTGATTCACAGAAGAGTGAAAACGAATACCACCCTTGTAAGGACCAATGGCATTATTATGCTGTATGCGATATCCCATATTATTTTGAACTTTTCCTTTATCATCAACCCATGATATACGAAAAGAGAAGATTCTATCAGGCAAACATAAACGTTCTATAAGATTGTAGCGTTCAAATTCCGGATGCTTATTATATTCATCTTCGATTGTAGTTATTACTTCTTCTACAGCTTGTAGATACTCGGGTTCATTAGGAAATCTCTTTCTCAAATCATTTAAAACTTCTGTTGCATTCATAGCCAATAATTTTTATGTCTAAAAATCAATTACACCGCAAATATAAGAATAAAAAATGTGCAAAACTAACAATTTTGCACATTTTCAATATTTTTACTCAAAAAGAAACAATTTTACACCGTTTTTAATTTCAAATTGAAAGATTTTAGACTATTTATCTAACAATGACTCATAAAAGAAGCGGAACATTGCAGGACGAATATCCATTGTACTGAATGCCTTATTGTTTCTTGTTGGATTAACTCTGTTACACAAAAATATAAACGCAACATCATGAGTTGGATCAACCCAGAACACGGTTCCGGTAAACCCTAAGTGTCCATATGTTTCAGCCGGAGCCTCATCACATGTAGGAGAACCTTGTCCCTCTTTATTTGGAGCTCGGTCAAAACCTAAACCACGACGAGAGTTTGAACTTCTTTCCTCTGTAAATTGTTTTGTTACAACTTCACTCAACAATCTTTCACCTCCATAAACACCACCATTCAACCACATTTGGCAAAGTTTAGCTAAGTCATTGGCATTTGAAAACAATCCGGCATTTCCTGCTATACCACCTGCAAACGCATTGGTTTCATCATGTACATATCCCCATACAAGTTGTTTACGCATAAGTGCGTCATACTCGGTAGGAGCCACTTGATAACGAGAGAATTTATCCAAAGGACGGTAAGTAGTGTGCCATGCACCTAGCGGAGCATAGAAATTCTTTGTAACATATTCATCATGACGTATACCGGTTGCACGTTGTTCTGCATCCATTAATAAACAGAAATTCACACAACTATAACGCATATTCTTATTCGAACGCAATTTTATTGTATATGCATTATGCATAACGGTATCATAAGCAGCTTCATGTAAGAACAAGCTATCACCTATCTGTATATTATACTTACCGGACTTAACTCTAGAAACTAAATCAGAACGAAGATTTTTGTTTTCATCGGTCATTATATTATATATAGGTAAAGATGGAATATAACCGGTTTCGTGATACAAGAATTCACGCAAAGTAAGATTTTCCCTATCCGGACGACGCATTCCGGGTACATATTTACTCATCTTTTCATCTACATTCAACAAGCCTTCATCACAAGCCTTCATTATACCCGGTAATGTTCCTGTTGCCTTCGATACAGAAGCAAGGTCATAAATAGTATTGGTAGTAACAGGAATTCCTGTTTCATAATCAAGCATACCATAGGCTTTATTGCAAATCACTTTACCTTTTCTTGCTATTAATACTTGACAACCCGGGAAAGCTCCAGCACGTAAACAACGGTTTGCAAGGCGGTCTATTTTTTTAAGCATATCACTGCTCACCCCCACTTCTTCAGGAACAGTATAACCCAAACGTGTTGATTCATACTTAACACCATCACCTACAGCAGCAACGCCTTCTATGGTAATAGGAGAAACACCCTTTGCTCCATTTCCACCATAAATTGTCTGCGCAGCATAGTCTTGAGCCAATTCATCAGCTCCCCACGCTATCACTGTCGCTTTAGACTTTTCAACACCGGTCTTGAATTTACTTGCAGAATAAGGACTTGTAAAGAATACAGGAACAACATTCTCACATTGAGCAGTAATTGTATTTAGAGCCTTAACATAATCCTCATCGTCGTTATATACCCCAACGATTATCATATCATAGGGTTTCAACTTATTTAGCAAAATTTCAAGCATTGCACCTTTTATATATGCAAATTTTCCTGTTTTACTATACATTTCACAACGATCTTGGAACATGCTTGTTACACCTTTAGTGTCACCTAACGAAACTACGGCAATATTCTTCTCATCAAGCCCTTTTATTGGTAAAATATTATCATGATTCTTCAATACAGTGATTGAAGATGCAGTCAACATACGTTTCAACAATTCTGCATTAGGACAGAAAGCTGTTTTTTCCAATTCTGCTACATCAATCGGTTTAGAATTATGAACATTTAAAGCATACTTATAACGAAGCATTTTCTTACAACGTTCATCTATCGATTTTTGAGAAATCTCGCCTTTCTTTACTGCTTCCATTATTGCCTTAATTTCGACAGGAGGATTTATTGGCATAAGAAGTACATCATTTCCCGCTTTCAACGAGGCAACACTACGAGACCCCTCAACTACGGCTCCTTCCATTGATAATGCATCAGTAAAAATCAAGCCTTCAAATCCCATTTTATTCACCAGAAGTTCATTTACTGCTTTTGCACTCAATGATGTAGGCATACCACTATCATCTACAGCAGGCATATTCAAGTGAGCTATCATCATTCCGGCATACCCTGCATTTATATAATCAACAAATGGTTTGAACTCACACTTCTCAAGTTCAGACAACGATTTATCAACAATCGGTAATTTTTTGTGCGAATCTTCATGTGTCGAGCCATGACCGGGAAAATGTTTTCCTGTAGAAAGTACGCCACCGTCTTCCAATCCTCTTGCATATTCCAAAGCATAAGATGCCACAAATTCAGGTGTTTCACCAAATGCCCGACGACCAATAACCGGATTTAATGGATTATCATTTACGTCTAATACAGGAGCAAAATTTACATGTATTCCTGCCGCCCTCATTTGACGAGCCGACTCCTTTCCATATTCATAGATAAGATTCTTATCGACAATTGCTCCAAGTGTCATACTGCGTGGGAAATCTCTCACACCATCAATACGCATACCCAATCCCCATTCACCATCTATAGTCATAAGCAATGGAGTACGTGCTCGATTCATAAAGTCATTATATAATGACACATAATCGTTCATACTCATTTCATGGAAAATAAGACCACCAAGGTTATAGGTTTCCACCAAGTTACGAAGAGAATCCATCTTTTCTCCACTTACCCTGGGTGACACTCCTATCACCATCAATTGTGCGATACGTTCCTCTTTAGTCATTTTCTTAAATTGGGTGTTTACCCAATTGTTCATCGCTTTTTCATCTACTTTTTTCATCATATTAGGAACTACAGCATTCGCCATAGTTACACCTAACACAGCTGAAAGAAGTATAGCACTGATTCGCTTTAAGTTTTTCATTTCTGTCAGTTATTTTGGGTTTAATTATCAATCAACTTTGTACATTCTTAAATCCTCATTTGCGTCAATTTCCTTTCCTTGACGAGTAAGATTCTCTATATATGACATATATCTCACAGCAACCTTTACGTCATCGGAAAACAACAACTTACCTTCCTTAAAAGGAGTCATATAGTCACCACCATTAGCAAGATAATCAAGTGTTACCACCTTATATTTCTTTTTGGTTTTAATATCTTTGCCTTTTATTTTTGCCGACTTTATTTTCTTGTCTTTTGTAAATTCCACGATCAAATCACTACTAGTAGCATCACCTCCTCGACGCGCCATAACTTCAAGTGAACGCAACAATTGGTCTCCTGTCAATTCCAAGATTTGCAAACGATTGTCAAATGGGAACATTGAATTAATCAAGCCTTCCGATACACTACCTTTTGGCATATCACATCGTATTCCCCCTTTATTCATTATAGAACAATCTACTTTCATACCACTTAATTCGGCTGTAATATCGCGAGCTGCATCACTCACCCAATTACTCAAAGCGCCCAAACCTCGTGGCATTTCCTTTGCTGATATTGCAACTTCTTTGTTCATCAAGGAATCAATTCTTTCTTTATATGGAGATAAAAATGCTTCAATTTCAGGATAATTTATACGACTATCATATCGCTTATCAATAGGTAATAATCTATAATCAACATTCAAAGTTTCCAAATCAATATCAATAAGTCCCACATACTTGCCCCAATTACCTGTTTGTGTTATCGGTATCAATCTTCCCTCTTTATTGGCTATTTTCCATGCAGGAGAAGATTTCTTAATAGGATCTATAACAGTGTGACTATGACCTCCTATCACAAGGTCTATATCCGTACTGTTTTTTATCACATCCAAGTCTCCTTCCACACCTTTTCCTGTCATATCATATCCTATATGTGACACCATAATGACAAAATCCACACCTTTTTCATGCTTTAATAATTTAGCCGTTGAATTAGCGGTTTCTATAATATCTCTGAATTTAAGTCCTTTATAATTGGGTTCCGCTATCATACCTTGCGGATTAAGGTTTATGGCAAGAAAACCAACTTTCTTTTCGCCGAATTCTTTGATAAGATACGGTTTAAAAACATCAGCCAATACAGTTTCGGTAAAATCATAGTTTGAAGACAAACACACAGATTTTAATTTCTTATAATAAGGTGCAAGTTGTTCCAATCCATTGTCAAATTCATGGTTACCCAATATTGTTACATCAAAATTGAGTTTATTCAACATTTCATACTCTACATCACCATGATATTCAGAAAAATATAAAGTTCCTTGCACAGCATCACCGGCATGTACACGCATTACATTTTTTTCGGCGCATAATACACTATCAAACAATACTTTTTGACGTAATAATCCTCCTTTTCCGTCAAAATCGGGATCAATATGGCTATGTGTATCATTTGATGTCAATATTATAAGATGTTCGGCGTGAATAGCACTTATACCTAAAATCAATGATAGGTATAACATAACGAAATATCGTTTCACTGTCATTTCTGTATAGAATTTAGTTAGATTACAATATTTTACGAAATTACACAAAATTCCTCAACCTTTCAAGAAATACCACAAATAAAAAACTTCCATAAATATGGAAGTTTTTATCTTATCACGCGTCAATTCCAATCTCATGTAAAAATTCAGGAGCAAAGCCTATTTCATTATTCCAATCTACACTAAACGGATCTAATTTAAAATTTTTGAAATAATTGATGTCTTGTAATTTTCTACATATTCCTTTTTGTGATAACGGTTTAAAATCACAATATTTCTTATCTCCATTACTAAAATATAGCAACAGCACATAATCCTGTATATATATCGCCTTTTTTATTGCTAAAATTTCATCATTCATAGACTTTTACTTTAGAGGTTCAATTTTTATAGGAGATTCCTGTTCTTTCAAACGTTCCCAATTGGCAAGAAGTTCTTCTTTATGTAAATCCAACCAATCATATACCATATTTAAAGCTCGTCGAGGAAGACTTCCTGTTATAACGCCATCATGTATTGTGATAATCGCCTTATAATTTTCATACCATACATGAAAATGAGGAGGATTATGCTCATTCATATACATGTAAATTATAATACCATAAAATCTGCTAATTTCCGGCATAACTATATAATTGATAATTCGGTTTTCGCAAATATAAACAAAATCCCTCAACTTATCAAGAAATACCCTATATAAAAAACTTCCATAAATATGGAAATATAAAATTATTAAAATAATAGAAGTTCATTTCCAAAAAAACACAAGACTCTACATTATTTTCATTAAAATGTATGATATATGCGAAACGAGTTCGGTGTATACCGAACTCGTTTTATTGTAATTATAAGACTTTTTTGCCCAATCCGGCATATTCGTCCTATCCAATATACAGAAAGCCTTATTTAATCAAGTCTTTACCTGTCATTTCAGCAGGCTGCGGAAGTCCCATGATGTGAAGCAATGTAGGAGCCACATCGGCAAGGATTCCATCCTCAATCTTAGCGTCCTTATTCTCTGTTACATATACGCAAGGAACAGGATTCAAAGAGTGAGCAGTGTTAGGAGTACCATCCTCATTGATAGCATTATCGGCATTACCATGATCAGCAATAATGATTACTTCATAATCATTAGCCTTAGCTGCCTCTACCACTTGTTCAACACACTTATCCACCGTTACTACTGCTTTTTCTATTGCCTCATAAATTCCGGTATGTCCCACCATGTCACCATTGGCAAAATTTACCACTACGAAATCATACTTTTGTGTATTGATAGCTTCAGCTAGTTTATCAGCAACTTCAGGAGCACTCATTTCCGGTTGAAGGTCATAAGTTGCCACCTTGGGAGAAGGTACAAGAATACGATCCTCTCCTTCGTATGGAGTTTCACGACCTCCATTGAAGAAGAATGTCACATGGGCATATTTTTCGGTTTCAGCAATGTGAAGTTGTTTCTTTCCTAAGGATGAAACATATTCACCTATTGTATTATTCACATTTTCTTTATCAAAAAGGATATGTACACCCTTGAATGAAGCATCGTATGGAGTCATACAATAATATTGAAGATTTGGAATGATTTTCATTCCTTCTGCCGGCATATCCTCTTGAGTAAGAACAATAGTAAGTTCTTTAGCTCGGTCATTACGATAGTTATAGAATAATACTACATCACCTTCCTTGATAGTGCCACCATTAACAGTACTGTTCACAATAGGCAGCATAAATTCGTCGGTAACATCGTTATCATAGGACTTTTGTACTGCAGCCACCATATCGGTAGCAGCTTCACCCTTACCTTCAATAAGCATATCATAAGCAACCTTTACACGATCCCAACGCTTGTCGCGATCCATTGCGTAATAACGTCCGATGATTGAAGCTATAACTCCTGCACTCTTATCACAATGAGCTTGTAAATCGGCAATAAAACCTTTACCACTCTTTGGATCGGTATCACGACCATCCATAAAACAGTGGATATACACTTCTTTCAATCCATATTCTTTTGCTATATCACATAATGCATACACATGGTCAAGTGAACTATGTACACCACCGGTAGAAGTCAATCCCATAAAGTGAATTGCTTTCCCGTTTTCTTTGGCATAGCCGAACGCATTTTTTATTTCAGGATTTTCAAGAATTGATTTATCGCGAATTGATTTATTGATTTTCACAAGGTCTTGATACAACACACGACCTGCTCCTATATTTAAGTGACCCACTTCGGAATTTCCCATCTGTCCATCAGGCAAACCAACGTTCTCCCCACTGGCTTGTAGTTGAGAATGAGGATATTGAGCCAACAAACTATCCCAATAAGGAGTAGGAGTAACCGAAATAACATCCGATTTTGTTTTGTTTCCGATTCCCCAACCATCGAGAATCATCAATAATGCTTTCTTAGCCATAATCTTATATTTTATTTTGTTTTAATATTTTCCTTTTTTCCAATTTGCAAAGATACTGCATTTTTACCCAACAAATATCATACCAATAATAAAAAAACACAAAAAAAGCTATCCACTTATTGAGGATAGCTTTTTATGAAGTTCGTTTGATTGTGTCTTACGCTTCTTTGTTGATCACGCGACGTTCTTTAATACGAGCCTTCTTACCTGTAAGAGCACGCAAGTAATAAAGTTTAGCACGACGCACTTTACCATAACGGTTAACTGTGATACTATCGATGAATGGAGATTCCATTGGGAAAATTCTTTCTACTCCAACACCGTTGTCACAGATTTTACGCACTGTGAAACGTTTCTTTGTTCCTTCACCTACAATCTTGATAACAACACCACGATATTGCTGGATACGTTCCTTGTTACCTTCTTTAATGCGATAAGCTACTGTGATTGTGTCACCTGCTTTAAATTCAGGATGTTGCTTTCCTGTTGCGAAAGCTTCTTCTGCGACCTTAATTAAGTCCACCATTTCTTTTTAATTAAAAATGTTTTACATAAACCCTTGCAACATAACAGGCCACACATTTTCCTGCCAGCGATTACAAAAGCGGTGCAAAGTTACTCTTTTTTTTTGAATTATCAAAATGCTTCAACAATCTTTATAAACACATAAAGTCCAACATCGGCATAAATTACATCACCACCGGATGGAAAATTTAGTGAATTTGGGGTGTGAAACAGAGATATACTGACCCCCTGAAAT
>CAZTFX010000033.1:0-25040 GCA_964613095.1 uncultured Muribaculaceae bacterium
ATCCAGATTTTTCGCAAACTTCAACTAATTTTGCATTTGCTGTTGGACTCTGCATATAATGGAAATTTAAGTAAATGTTGAAAAAATATTGTTTGAAAAGGTTGTTATGTAGTGGAAAAATACTAAATTTGCACCTACTATGTTTAATCTTTAAAAAATATTACTACTATGGCATACGTAATTACAGACAATTGTGTAGCTTGTGGAACTTGTAAACCGGAATGTCCTGTTGAAGCTATTTCAGAAGGTGACATCTATGTAATCGATCCTGATACTTGTATTGATTGTGGAACTTGTGCAGGAGTTTGTCCAAGCGAAGCAATTATTGCAGGCTAAGACGCAATAAGACATTAGCAAGCGTAATATAGGCGGAAGAACCATAGGTTTTCCGCCTTTTATATTTTAGGGAGGTTTATAAATTGCATAAATCTAAAAGCTCCATGTAATATGTTAGGATTATTTTACGGGGATTTTTTCAATGCGACGGATGTGGCGACCGCCTTCAAATTCGGTTTCAAGGAAGGTTTTGAGTATTTCAAGAGCTTCTTCGTTGCTGATAAAGCGTCCCGGCATGACCAATACGTTGGAGTCGTTATGTTGACGGGTTAATTTTGCTATTTCAGGAATCCAGCAGAGAGCAGAACGTATGCCTTGATGCTTGTTAAGTGTCATGTTTATTCCTTCACCGCTACCACAAATTCCTATTCCGGGATAACATTCTCCCTTTTCTACAGCTTCGGCACATGGATGAGCAAAGTCGGGATAATCACAACTCTCAGTGTTGTAAGTGCCAAAATCTTTGTATTCGATTCCTTCTTGTTTAAAATATTCAATTACAGCCTGTTTTGTGTCAAACCCTGCATGGTCACAGCAGATAGCCACAGGTTTGTTAGGTTTTAATATTGACATAATAATATTAGTTTTTAGTTTATTATACTACAAAATTAATATTTTACATCATAAGAAACAAAATAACCGTTTTTAATTTAGCTAGAGGCTATGACTAGAAGTATCAGACTGATGAGGAGTAGTGTGAGATCAATAAGTTTGAGACGGATGTTTTTTTCGCCTAAAATGGTGATTCCGTAAAGGAAAGAAACCATTATGCTACCTCGACGTATCATTGATACTATCGAAATCATGGCTCCGTCCAGTGATAGCGAATAGAAATAAGCAATATCGGCTATGGTGAGGAATACGGCGATACCTGGAATAGACCATTTCCACTTGAATGGGGTGCGTTTTTCACCGGAGAATCGTCGTATTGTCATAATCACTATTGTCATGATGAAGAATTGGTATAGCGAATACCATGCTTGTACTTCAAGAGGTTCAAGATGACGAATCAAATATTTGTCATAAATGGCACTTATAGCTCCCATTACAGTAGAAGCAAAACATAGCCACAACCAACGGCTGTGCTTGAGTGAAAATCCTTCTTTTTTACCAATTCTACTTATAAAGAATAATGAACAGAATCCCAAAAAGATTCCTGTATATTGCAGCCAATTAAGTTGTTCTCCAAATATGATTACTGCCCCAATTAGTACAAGTATTGGTCTGGTTGCACTTATAGGACCATTTATTGTTATTGGGAGATGTTTTATTGAGAAGTAACCTAAAATCCAAGATGATAATACTATAAATGATTTCAGGAGTATGAGTAAATGATTTTCGGTGTTACCGTTAAATCCCCATGTTCCGTTCATTATATCGCTTATGATTATAGGTGATAATAATAGACTCCCGAACAAGGTGTTGAGCATGAGTACGGTAAGGACATTATTGTTTCTTACCGATATTTTTTTGAAAATATCATAAACTCCTAAACATAGAGCCGAACAGACTGCCAGAACTATCCACATGTTTTTTCTGTTTTAGGTTGCAAAATTACTCATAATCCAATAATTTATGAAAATAAATATCTACCTTTGTCCTTGAAATATTAACAATAAGGCTCAATGCTGTCAAGAATCACCACCTCGAAACAAATCGAGCCGAATTATGTTTTGCATTAACAATGCGTAGCAGATTAAAAACAATTCTATTGAGTAACGTGTCGGGAAAACGGCGCGGATTTTCGTCTATAGAATTGTGGCTTGTGGTGAGCCTTGACAGCGTATAGAGAAAGTCTGCGCTTTTGTTTATACAGCCTCACAAGAGTCAGACCGTAGATAAAGGCTGAACCACAAAAATGAAAAAATGATGGTATTTGTATTATTCTTGTTTAGTTTGTTTACCGTATTATACCGTTGGCTCATTACCGGAAGCAAATGACTCTTTAGCAAGGTGTTTGGTGTGAGTAATACATGCAGGAATTTCGTGTGCATAATGGGTGACATATATGAGTGTTTGCCCCGGTTGCTTTGCTATGCGTTCAATAGCTTGTGCAACAAGTTCTTTTCTTGTCATATCAAGTCCGTGCAACGGCTCATCAAGAATTAGTAACGGTGCATTTTTAAGTAAAGTTCTTGCAATCAAGACAAGACGCTGTTCGCCCGACGATAGTGTGGGAAATCGGCGTGTCGCAAGATGTTCTATACCGAAAGCCTGCAACCATTGTATGGCAATAATTTTCTGTTCTTCGTTTGGCTGGCGATAGCACCCTATGTTGTCGAAAAATCCTGTTGCCACTACATTCAGCACATCGGTTGTGGCGTTGAAGTAGAGGTGCATTTCAGGTGAAATGTAGCCAATGCGTCGCTTAATATCCCAAATGCTTTCGCCTGTGCCGCGTTTGTGGTCAAAAAGGGTGATGTCATTACGATATCCTTGAGGATTATCGGCATAAACCAAGCTGAGCAATGTGCTTTTTCCACTGCCGTTTGCACCTAATAATGCCCATTTATCTCCGTTTTTAACAGTCCAATGAACATTGTGCAAAATTACATTGTGTCCATAGCTTACGTTGCACCCATTCATAGCTATTGCTGTTTCAAAGCGGTTGTTGTCTTTATTTATATTTATAGGCATATCGTTCACATTCCCTTTTGATTCGAAAAGGGAATTCAATGAATCTTTTGGGCAATTTTCGGCTTTTTGTGTGATTCCTATTTCCATGTTTTTCATAGGTGTTATAAAATCACAGAAACTTGGAATATCACTTGGGTTGCAAAGAAGCAGAACTACGGCTGTTCCTGCAGTTACGATATGCTTTAGCAAATCATTTAAGAGGTCTCTTGTGGGTGCATCCAATCCTATGTATGGATTGTCAATGATTAGGATGTCCGGAGTTTCCGAAAATAAGTTGATAATCAGGAATTTTCGCAATTCTCCACTGGAGAGGTAGTTTATTCGCTTATGCAAAATGTTGTGTAATGAAAGACGGTTACAGAGTGTATCCCATTGCTCGGTAGGGATACGCTTACCGATGATTTCTTCAACCGTAGGAATATCATCGTTTTGTGTTGCTTCAAAACGTTGTTGATAATAGGAAACGTTACAACCTGTAAATGTGTGTATATCGGAAAATTCGATATTACGTATGGTTAATGCTTTTTTATTCCCATGAATCACATTTGTGCAAATGTTCCAACCTTTCTCAATGATTTTCCCAAAAGTCGTTTTTCCACAACCGTTTTCGCCTATTATGGTATAGCATTTACCTCGTTCAATTGAAAATTGATGAGGATTATTCAACACCCGCCCCATATATTGTAACTTCTCACTAACAGCCGTGAGCAAAACCTCTTTCATTTATGCTATTTTGTTTTGTTACAGACACATTTCAAATATTTTTTCGATATCATGCTGTTCCAGAGGTTTGAAACCATTTAATATTTTTCCACCGCATGCTTTGCGTGCCATTACAGGGAAATCTTCAGCCTTGATACCCACTTCGGTGAAGGTGCGTTGCAATCCCATTGTGTCAAACAAGAATTCTGCCAGACGCTTGATTCCTTCGCGAGCAATATCCATAGGTTCCATAGCGGAATCTACTCCAAATACGTTGACAGCAAATTGTACATATTTTGATACAGTGCTTTCGTCAAGGCAATATTCCATCCATCTTGGAGTGAGTATGGCAAGTCCCAAACCGTGTGTGATGTCATAGATTGCCGATAGCTCATGCTCCATAGGGTGACAACTCCAAGCCTTTCGTTTACCTCCATTGATGAAGCCGTTGATTGCCCATGATGAGGTCCACATTAGATTCGCACGTGCTTCATAATTTTCAGGTTCTTTAAGTGCAATCGGAGCAAATTTGATAATGGTTTTCAACATACCTTCCATAAAGCAGTCAAGCATATACAAATCTTTATCGGTGTTGAAATACACTTCTATGATGTGAGAAATCATGTCGGCGGCTCCGCATGCTGTTTGGTAAGGGCTTACGGAATAGGTAAGTGTAGGGTCAAGGAAAGATACTTTAGGCAGAAGATTCGGGTTTAAGCGTCCTATCTTATCTTTTGTTTCAGGGTTACTGATTACACCGCCGCAATCCATTTCCGAACCTGTAGCCGATAGAGTAAGCACCGTTACAATAGGTAGCGCTTTAGTTATAGGAGCCCATTTTTCATTGAAGAAGTCCCAAGCATCATGATCGACAAAAGCCCCAGCCGCAATAAATTTGGTGGCATCGAGTGTTGAGCCGCCACCTACTGCGAGCAAAACATCGATGTTATGGTCTTTACACATTTGAGTACCTTTTCTCACTGAATCTATGCGAGGATTTGGCTCAATGCCCGAAAGTTCAAAAACTTCCATTCCGGCTTGTTTAAGTTCTTCCATGATAGTGTCATAAAGCCCTATTCGCTTTATAGAACCGCCGCCATAAGTCAAAAGTACGCGGTTTCCGAATTTTTTTAATTCTTCTCCTAAATGGCAAAGTTGATTTTCTCCGAAATATACCTTTACAGGTATGTCATATACAAAATTATTCATAGTAATGTTGTTTATTGTTTATAACACAAAAGTAGGGATAATTATAAGAATGATGTAAATTTGCATAGTAAAAAAGCCTTATTTATTGTTATTATATAAGAAAGAAAACCGAAGACGATGATTTCACCTTTAGAGTTTAAAGAACTTACACTTGAATCTCTTCCTGAAATATATCCTTATTTAAGAGGGTTTAAGGGAATGTCGTGTGATTATACCGCAGGCGGCATTTTTATGTGGATGGACTATTTCAAGTATAAGTATTGTGTTTATAAGGATACGCTGTTCATAAAGGGACTGGCGGAAGATGATTTGTGCCGCAAAGCGTTCTCACAGCCTTTAGGCTCTCTTCCGTTGGATGCATCGGTCGAATTATTGAAGGACTATTGTAACGAGCGTGGTTATCGCTTGGGATTTTCTGCCATAACGGAATTTAACTTGGAGAAATTCATCGATTTGAATCCTCAAAAAGTAACACCCTTGAATGCATGGAGTGATTACGTATATACAATGGAGGCATTATTTACATTATCGGGCAAGAAATTGGGTAAAAAGCGAAATCATTGTAATCGTTTTGCAGTAGAAAATCCGGATATGACATTAGAGCCGATAAAGGAACATAATCTGGAACAAGTGAAAAACTGTTTTGAACAGATTTGTGAAGAAGGAAAAGGATCTCCTATGGCTCTGTATGAACGCACGCAGGTGTGGAAAGTCCTTGAACGCTTGGACTTATACCCGTTTGAAACAATGTGTTTAAGGGCAGGAGGAAAAGTGGTGGCATTCACGGTGGGTGAAGTTATAAATAATGTGTTGCATGTACATATCGAGAAATCGTTACGTGAAGTGAATGGTGCTGCCGAGACCATAAACAAAGAATTTGTCGGATATATACATAATAAATATCCCCAAGTGGAGTGGATAAATCGCCAAGACGACGCCGGTGATGAGGGACTGCGTAAAGCCAAGCAATCCTACTATCCCGCCTTCCTTCTACGCAAGTATAACGTAGTCTTTTAAGTGTTTTTGAAAGTATGAGTTTTTTTGTTAAATTTGCCAATTCATAGAAACTAACGCATATTTTTGATTATGAACGATAAGAAATCGGATAGTATTGTACTAATTCCTACATATAATGAGAAAGAAAATATTTCGAAAATAATTGATGCAGTATTGGGACTTGAACATCAGTTTGATATTCTTGTGATTGATGATAATTCTCCCGATGGTACAGCCGGTATTGTGGAAGATATTATAACTCGTGAATCTCGTGTGCATATTTTGAAAAGACCGGGTAAACAGGGATTGGGAACAGCTTATATTGCCGGTTTCAAATGGGCAATAGAGAATAAGTATGACTATATAATAGAAATGGATGCCGATTTCTCTCACAATCCCAATGACCTGATACCATTGCGTGCCGCATGTGCCGAAGAAGGAGCAGATGTATCGATAGGCTCTCGTTATATTACAGGCGTAAATGTTGTGAATTGGCCTATGGGACGTGTGCTTATGTCTTATTATGCTTCGGCATACGTGCGTATTGTTACCGGGATGAGTGTGCGCGACACTACTGCCGGTTTTGTGTGCTATCGTCGTAAAGTTCTTGAAACTATCGAGCTTGATAAGATTCAATTTAAAGGATATGCGTTCCAGATTGAGATGAAATTTACTGCATTCAAATATGGCTTCAAGATAAAGGAAGTACCTATCATCTTTGTGAATCGCGTGTTAGGTACAAGCAAAATGAATTCCGGTATTTTTGGTGAAGCTGTATTTGGTGTAATTAAGTTGAAAGTTGGTAGTTGGTTTAAGAATTACAAGCGAAACTGAAGAATCTGATTGAATGAAACAAATCATATATAATGCCAAAATAATTAACGATGGCAAACGTTTTGACGGATACGTTGTAATTGATGGAGAATATATAAGTAAAGTGGGTGAAGGTATCCCTCCTACATTTGTTATTGAAGAGTGTGAAGAAAAAATCGATGCACAGGGAATGTTGCTTCTGCCCGGAGCTATCGATGACCAAGTGCATTTTCGTGAACCGGGACTGACAAACAAAGCCGATATTGCATGTGAATCGCAAGCGGCCGTGGCAGGCGGTGTTACGTCATTTATGGATATGCCCAATAACAAACCTGCAACTACCACTGTTGAACTTCTTGAACAAAAGTATGACCGTGCAGCGCAGGTGTCAAGTGCCAATTACAGTTTCTATGTGGGTGCGACCAATGAAAATATTGCAGAACTACGCAAAATTGATTTTTCTAACGTTTGCGGGGTAAAAGTGTTTATGGGTTCATCTACAGGTAATATGTTGGTTGATGACAAGGATACATTACGTCGCATTTTTACTGAAATACCCTCAATAATAGCTATTCATAGCGAGGATGAAGCAACAATCAATCGCAATAAAGAGTACTATACAAGTCGTTTCGGAAATGATTTGCCGGTATTTTTTCATCCGTTGGTGCGTAGTGCCGAAGCATGTTATGTGAGTACGGCACGTGCAGTGGAACTGGCACATGAATGTAATACACGTCTTCATATACTACACATTTCCACTGCTCGTGAAATGTCTTTGCTGGATTCAAAACCTCTTATAGAAAAAAAGATTACAGCCGAAGTGTGTGTACACCACATGTGGTTTAGTGATAATGATTATGCACAATCGGGTAATCGTATAAAGTGTAATCCTGCCATAAAGACCTATGGTGATCGTGAAGCGTTGCGTGCAGGATTGAAAAACGGGCTTATTGATGTAGTGGCAACCGACCATGCTCCACATTTGATAAGTGAAAAACAGGGTGGATGTTTTACAGCCGCTTCGGGAATGCCATTGGTACAGTATTCTCTGGTTGCTATGCTTGAAATGGCACGTAATGGGATTTTTACTCCCGAAATGGTTGTTGACAAGATGTGTCATGCTCCTGCAATCTTATATCGCATAAACAAACGAGGTTTTATAAGAGAAGGATATTACGCCGACTTAGTGTTGGTAGATGATAAGGCTTCTTGTCTTGTAGAAGCCAAAGATATTAAATCGAAGTGTAGTTGGTCGCCGTTTGAGGGTGTTCATCTGCACAATCGCGTTCATACCACATTTGTAAATGGTGAGAAAGTGTATGAGAATGGTGAAATAATAGAAACTGTACGAGGAAAACGATTAACATATACGATATAAACAATAAAAGTGAATATGAATAAACATCATTTTGGCGGATTGAGTAACCAAGAAGTAATAGAAAGCAGAGAAAAATATGGTGTAAATATTTTGACACCGCCTGAAAAAACATCTTTATGGGTACAATTTTTAGAAAAATTCAGTGACCCATTAATTAGAATCCTTTTGGTAGCATTATTGCTATCTTTAGGTATTGCTTGTTATGAAGCATTTTGGTTGGGACATGATATGTCGGTATTCCTTGAACCTCTTGGAATATTTGTTGCTGTAATGCTTGCTACAGTAGTAGGATTCTTGGTAGAAGTGAATGCAAACAAGAAATTCCAATTGCTAAATCAAGTAAATGACGACATCTGTGCAAAAGTAGTGCGTGATGGCAAAATTACCGAAGTTCCGCGAAAAGATATTGTTGTGGGTGACGTTGTTATGCTTGAAACCGGGGAGGAAGTACCTGCCGATGGCAAATTACTGGATAGTATGATGTTGAGTATAAATGAAAGTACTCTCACCGGTGAACCCATGATAAATAAAACACACAAACCGGAAGAAGCAAAAAATAAAGCGAAAGAAGTTACTTATCCGTCAAATCATGTAATGCGTGGAACCAGTGTAATGGAAGGTCATGGCGTAATGCGTGTGTTTGCAGTAGGAGATAATACAGAGTATGGTAAAGTATATACCGAGGCTCAGATAGAAGATAATCGTAAAACTCCGCTTTTTGAGCAATTTGATCGCTTGGGAAAAGTTATCTCAATGATGAGTTATATTGTGGCGGGAATCATTCTTGTGGGTCGTTTTGCAATGTATGATTACGGTGAAACCTTGTTTACTACAGATTTCCTTAACTATGCAATGACTACGATAATGCTTGCCGTAACGCTTATAGTTGTGTCGGTTCCCGAAGGTTTACCTATGAGTGTAACGTTAAGTCTTGCATTAAGCATGCGTCGTATGTTGAAAGCCAATAATCTTGTGAGAAAAATGCACGCATGTGAAACTATGGGTGCAACCAATATTATTTGTACCGATAAAACAGGAACACTTACTCAAAATCAAATGAGTGTACATGAAGCTCATTTTTTCTCATTGACCGGTGATTTGGGTAGCAATGAAATGTCGGGGATTATAACAGAAAGCATAGCATGCAATTCAACAGCATATATCGATGATACTAATCCTGAAAAACTTAAAGCTTTAGGAAACCCGACCGAAGGAGCTTTACTTTTATGGTTAAGGAGAAATGCCGTAGATTACTTGCCTGTACGTGAAAATACTAAAGTCGTTGAACAATTACCATTCTCAACGGAACGTAAGTATATGGCAACTATTGTAGAAAGTAAAGTGCTTGGTAAAAAGGTGCTTTATGTGAAAGGTGCTCCTGAAATACTTATGAGGTTGTGCAAAACAATATCCGGAGATGTAGAAAAAGATAAGATACATGAGATGCTTGTCGGATTTCAGTCAAAAGCTATGCGTACTTTGGGTTTTGCTTATCAGGTCTTGGAAGAATGTGAAAACGGTATAGTAAATCATAAAGTTGCAGCAGATAGATTGGAATTGTTGGGAGTCGTTGCAATAGCCGATCCTGTACGTGCAGAAGTACCGGGTGCGATAAATGATTGTCTTGGTGCAGGAATAGAGGTGAAAATTGTTACCGGTGATACCGTGGGTACTGCTACTGAAATAGGTCGTCAAGTAGGACTTTGGAAAGAAACCGATACACGAGAAGAAAATCATATATCAGGACCAGACTTTGCTGCACTTGATGATAAAGAAGCTCAACAAAAGGCATTGAAAATAAAAATAATGTCGCGTGCGCGCCCTAGTGATAAATCTCGTCTTGTAAATCTTCTGCAAGATGCCGGTAAGGTGGTTGCAGTAACAGGTGATGGAACTAATGACGCGCCTGCATTAAATGCTGCTTCGGTAGGATTGTCGATGGGGGACGGAACTTCGGTTGCTAAGGAAGCCAGTGATATTACGATTGTCGATAATTCTTTTGCAAGTATATCAAAGGCTGTAATGTGGGGACGTTCATTATATAAAAATATACAACGTTTCATTTTGTTCCAAATAACAGTGAATGTAGTAGCTTGTGCTATTGTTGCACTTGGAGCTTTCATGAGTTATCAATCACCATTAACTGTAACTCAAATGCTTTGGGTAAACTTGATTATGGATACATTTGCGGCTCTTGCATTTGCTTCATTGCCTGCTTCAATGAGTGTGATGAAAGAAAGTCCTCGTAAACGTACCGATTTCATTATTACCAAACCTATGTGGCATTATATATTTGGTGTCGGATTCTTGTTTATATTGACATTGTTTGGACTATTGCAGTATTTTAAGAATGAATCTATTGTGACAATGGCAGATTTTAATGTAATTGACTATATGCGTTGTTTCCTTGATTTTGATTATGGAATGAGTGATGGAATGACAGCGGCTGAATGTACTATGTTCTTCACAATATTTGTGTTCTTGCAATTCTGGAGTCTGTTTAATGTGAAATGTTTTGACTCAGAAGAAGGTGTTTTCAGTAAGTTGACCGAATCAAAAGTGTTTTTCTCTTCGGTTGCAATTATTTTCATAGGTCAAATACTGATTGTTCAATTTGGTGGTAAAATGTTCAGCGTCGAAGCATTGACAGTGACCGATTGGATGTATATCGTGGCAGGAACATCGGTGGTATTCTGGGTAGGATGGATTTTCCACTTGGTTAAAAGACTAGTGAAGAAATAATTACTCCAATAAAAAACGAAAATGCCCTATTCATCTCGAATGGGGCATTTCTTATTTATGAATAGAATCTATAAATAATAGAAAAGTGCAATTTTTTGTATCATGCAAATTAATGGGTGCAAAATTGCATTTAATAAATTTGCTTCAAAAGGTCTGTTTGCGAAATAATTGTTCTAAAATTCTTAAAATAAGAATAAAAGCAAAAAAGAATAGTTATATTTGTGGTAAATATGTAATAAATATGAGAAATACTCAAAAACAGAATATGATTAAGGTTACCGATTTTGACAAATTGATAAATCCGGATAAAATAGATGATGATGTATTTATTTTTGACGATATAAGAAATGTCAATGTGGATGACACACCGGTAATGATTGAAATGCCTATTTTTGTAATGTGTGTACAAGGCAGTGCTACAGTAGATCTTAATCTGAAAACATATAATGTTCCTACAAACAGTCTTGTGACACTTATGCCTGATCATATTTTGCATGGATATAAACACACTGAAGATTTTAAGGGGTTGTTTATTGCTGTGAGTAATCGTTGTGTTGATGAACTTATTCCTGATATACTTACAGCATTGCCGGCAGTGATGACTTTTCGTTCTTCACCTGTAATTGAGTTAACCACAGAGGAAATGGATATGTTGAAAAAAATGCATTCGTTTTTGTGGATGTTGGTACGTTCAGATGTGGGTATTTATAAAAAGAAGGTGGTAAATGGAATGATTCAATCACTTCTCTATACGGCTTTATCGGCATATAAAACACGTAATATGTATTCGGCAGTTAAACCATCACGTAATGAGGAAATATTTTTTAATTTCTTTACGTTGCTGGAACATAATTTCAGAGAAGAACGTTCGGTACAGTATTATGCCGATAAATTGAGTATTACGCCAAAGCATTTATCTACTGTTGTTAAAAGTGTGAGTGGACGTACAGCCGGTTCATGGATTGACGGGTATGTTATACTTGCGGCAAAAGTGATGTTACGTTCATCTGCAAATACTATTCAGGAAGTGAGTGTAGCTTTAAATTTCCCCAATCAATCGTTTTTCGGTAAATTTTTTAAGCAACATGTTGGTGTTTCTCCCAGAGAGTACAGACTGAAAAATGAACCAGAACAAAATGAAGAAAAATAACATTCTTGTAGATTTTAGTATTTATCTGTACTTTTGTGGTCTATGAGAAAGTATATTGTTACCACATTAATAATGATAATGTGGATTCTGAATGTGTATGCACAACAGAATCCGAAAGAGAAACATTTGGAAGATATATCGGAGCAACTTACGGTAAGTTTGATTACTTATTATCCCGGTAGTGTGGAGTATGAATTATATGGTCATGCCGGTATTAAAGTTTCCTTTGCCGATGGTACAGGTATTTTTTATAATTATGGCATTTTTGATTTTAATTCTCCAAATTTTATATATCGTTTCATCAAAGGAGAAACTGATTATATGGTCCGTGGATATAGCACGGAATATATGTTGCGCGGATATGAACGTCGCAAGGTGGTAGAGCAGGTTTTAAACCTATCGCAAGAACAAGCCCAACGAGCATATAGGTATTTGGCAAATAATGCATTGCCATGTAATGCAACATATCGCTACAACTATGTTTTAGACAACTGTTCTACACGACCTCGCGATATAATAGAAATGGCGACGGAAGGAACCTTGAAATATCCTGAAATGCATGATACGACAACTTTTAGAGAAATGATGCATAAGTACAATGCCAATTATTCTTGGTCTCAATTTGGTATAGATATTGCGTTGGGTACGGGACTGGATAGGCTTATAACATATAGAGAACAGATGTTTGTACCCATGGTTCTTATGAATGCTTGTGCCGGTGCTACTTTTGTGCGTGATGGGAATCGAGTTCCTTTGGTAAAAGAAACTATTATATTGAATGACGGAGAAGAACAGGGGGATATTCTACCACCTACATCGTGGTGGGCTACTCCAATGTTTGTGTTCAGTGTGTTATTGGGTGTGGCTTTATTAATGACATATATAGACTTGAAAAGAGGAAAAGTTACGAGATGGTTTGATTCGGCGTTGTATGGAGCCATGACACTTTATGGATTGTTGTTGTTCTTTTTAATATTTATATCTACTCATGAGGCGACCTCTCCCAATTGGAATGGAGTGTGGATAAATCCGTTTTATCTGATTCCAACTGTGTTAATTTGGATAAAATCGGCAAAAAAACTTCTTTATTGCTATCATTTTGCTAACTTTGCGGTGCTAATTGCGTATTTAATAGCATGGTATTGGATTCCGCAAGTTGCAAATGTTGCTTCTATTCCATTTATGCTATGCCCAATAGTGCGTTCTGCAAATTTTATTTTAATTTATAGAAAACAAAAATAAATGCGACAAAATAAAAAGCAAAGAAATCGACTCATAACATCGATATTGGCTTCGATGGTGGCTCTTTCTGCCGTGTCGCAATCAGCTGAAGGTCGTCCACAATTGGTCGTTGAAATAATGATAGATCAGTTGAGAAGCGATTATTTAGAATTACTTCAAAATCATTTTGTAGAGAATGGGTTTAAGCGTCTTACTCAAAATGGTGCTTGTTTCGAAAATGTAGATTTTAAAATAGATAATATAGATATTGTTTCTGGAACGGCTATGCTTGTAACCGGTACTTATCCACGAATTAATGGTTTAAGTGGTGTACATGTGTATAATGTACAGAAGCGGATATCTCAAAAAATATTAAGCGATCCCGGTAAATTAGGCAATTTTACCAGTGAAAAATTCTCTCCGAAGGCTTTGAAAGTTTCTACTGTAAGTGATGAGTTGAAAATAAATAGCGGAGGATTGGGATATGTGTATTCGATTGCTCCCGATGCACAGCAGGCTATAATATTAGCAGGACATGCAGGAAATGGAGCCTTTTGGATTAATGATTTGAATGGAAAATGGTCTACTACGACCTATTATACAGATGTTCCTCAAGTTATAACCAATAGGAATTATAAAATGCCATTATCTGCAAGGATTGATACAATGTCTTGGTCTCCAATCATGAATTTGGCAAAATATCCGGATATCCCAAAGCATAAAAAGTATTATCCGTTTAAATATATTTTCCCTGCATCACGAAAAGACCGATATGAGACATATAAAAGATCGGCTTTGGTAAATGAAGAAGTTACATCGGTGGCACTTGACTTTCTGAAGTCATTAAACATGGGAGGTAGGGGTGAAACCGATATGTTAAATATTGCATATACACTTTCTCCATATAGTGATGAAGCCGGTGATGGTAGCGTTGAACTTCAGGATAAATATTTGCGTCTTGATAGACAATTGGGGCGCCTTTTTGACGCTATTGACAATAGTGTCGGATTGAAAAATACGATTGTTGTTGTTGCATCCACCGGATATTTTGACGATAATACTCCTGTTGATTCTAAATATAACATTCCTACCGGAGAATTTACTCCGTCTAAAGCTAAATCATTACTGAATCTGTATTTGATGGCTGTTTATGGAAATGCTCAATGGGTGGATGACTATCATGATGAGTGTTTTTATCTTAATCAAAAACTAATAAAAGAGAAAAACATAAATTTAAAGGAAGTACGTAAGAATGCAAGCGATTTTTTACGTAGAATGAGTGGAGTCGTTGAATCCTATTCAATAGATGAAATAATAGATAATCCAATGGGAGTTAAGGCGCAACGCATGCATAATGGTGTGGTTGCAGGGCATGTGGGAGACGTTATAGTTAAAATTATGCCCGGATGGACTATTGCCACTCTTGATAAGACTCAACAAGCTAAGAAGGAAAAACATGTCCGTGCCGGAGAGATAAGTTCTCCTGTATATATTTTACATCCTTCAATAAAGGCTCAAAAGATAAGCATGCCAATAGACGCAACAATATTAGCTCCTACTGTTTCGCGTCTGTTAAGGATTCGTTCTCCGAATGCTGCAATGGAAAAGCCTTATATTTTTGAATAATACGGCTTTATTTCGATTTTCACAAACAATTCATTATCTTTGCAAAATTAAGTAGGAATGTTCGTAATTAAGAATAGTTATTTCCTATGTATTGTCTTTTTTTATAAAAATAGAAGACACATTAAAATTTTTAGAAAAATAAAAAACTAATATAAATGGGATTTGTAGATTTTTTAAAATCGCTTTTTGGAAGTAAGTCCGATCGTGACTTGCGTGAGATACGTCCGGTGCTTGATAGTATCTTGGCAATTTATCCTAGCTTGGAAAAACTTTCCAATGATGAATTGCGTGCCAAAATAGATGAAGTTAAAGCGCAATTGCGTGCAAGTGTTCAAGAAAAGCGCGATAAAGTTGCAGCTTTGAAAGAAGAGGTTGAAACTCTTGAATATGAAAAGCGTGAACCACTATGGGAAGAAATAGATAGGTTGAACAAGGATATACTTGAAGATCTGGAAGTTGAATTAAAGAAAGTTCTTCCATTGGTGTTTGCGATTGTTAAAGACACAGCACGTCGCTTCAAGGAAAATGAAACAATTGAAGTAACTGCAACTCAATTTGATAGAGAACTTGCTGCCGAAGGAAAAGATTTCATTTCTATCGAAGGTGATAAGGCTTATTATAAAAATCATTGGATAGCCGGTGGTAATGAAATCACTTGGAGTATGGTACACTATGACGTACAGCTTATAGGTGGTATCGTTCTTAACGATAATGGTAATGGTAAAGATAGTAAGGGTAAAATCGCCGAAATGGCAACTGGTGAAGGTAAAACTCTTGTTGCAACTTTGCCGGTATTTTTGAATGCTCTTACCGGTAATGGTGTTCATGTGGTTACGGTGAACGACTATTTGGCTAAGCGTGACTCTGAATGGATGGGACCATTATATATGTTCCATGGATTGTCGGTTGCATGTATTGATAAAACACAACCAAACTCTCAGGAACGTCGTGCTGCTTATAATGCCGATATTACATTTGGTACAAATAACGAGTTTGGTTTCGACTACTTGCGTGATAATATGGCAATGTCGCCTGAAGAATTGGTACAACGTTCTCACAATTATGCTATTGTCGATGAGGTTGACTCTGTGCTTATTGACGATGCTCGTACTCCGTTGATTATTGCAGGTCCGGTACCTAAGGGTGATGATCAATTGTTCATGGAGTATCGCACAAATGTGGAAAATGTATATGCAGCTCAACGTCGCCTTATTACCGATCTTCTTGTTGAAGCTAAAAACTTGATGGCTAGCAATGATAAGGAGAAAGTTAAAGAAGGTAACTTGAAGTTGTTCCGTGCATACAAAGGGTTGCCTAAATATGGACCGCTTATTAAGTTCTTGAGTCAAGAAGGTGTTAAGCAAGCAATGCTTGCTACCGAAGCACATTATATGCAGGATAACAATAGGGAAATGCATATTGTTACCGATCCGTTATATTTCGTAATTGATGAAAAGAATAATAGCGTGCATTTGACGGATAAAGGTATTGATGTGTTGACCGGTAAGGCAAATGATCCAAAATTTTTCGTTCTTCCTGATATCGCATCTCAATTGTCGGCTGTGGAAAATGAACCGTTGACCGATGCTGAAAAACTAGCTAAAAAAGACGAATTAATGTCGGAATATGCAGTAAAAGCAGAGCGTGTTCACACTGTAAATCAATTGTTGAAAGCTTATACTTTGTTCAACAAAGATGTTGAATATGTGGTAACTGAAGATGGTAAGGTGAAGATTGTTGATGAACAGACCGGACGTATCATGGAAGGTCGTCGATATAGTGATGGTCTGCATCAAGCTATCGAAGCAAAGGAAAATGTAAAAGTTGAAGCTGCTACACAAACTTTTGCTACAATCACATTGCAGAACTACTTCCGTATGTATCACAAGCTTGCAGGTATGACCGGTACAGCCGAAACCGAAGCAGGTGAATTCTGGGATATTTACAAACTTGATGTTGTTACTATTCCTACCAATAAGCCGGTACAGCGTATAGACATGAATGACCGCGTTTATCGTACAAAGAAGGAAAAGTATAATGCTGTAATTGAAGAAATCCAAAATCTATTGAATCAAGGTCGTCCGGTGCTTGTGGGTACAACTTCGGTGGAAATCTCGGAATTGTTAAGCCGTATGCTTACTGTACGTCGTATTCCGCATAATGTACTTAATGCGAAATTGCACCAAAAGGAAGCTGATATTGTAGCTCAAGCGGGTCGTACAGGTGTGGTTACTATTGCAACCAATATGGCAGGTCGTGGTACCGACATCAAGCTTACTCCTGAGGTTGAGGCTGCAGGTGGTCTTGCAATTATCGGTACCGAACGTCACGAGTCTCGTCGTGTGGACCGTCAGTTGCGTGGTCGTGCAGGTCGTCAAGGTGATAAGGGTTCATCTGTATTCTATGTGTCGTTTGAAGATGACTTAATGCGTAAGTTCGTTTCCGATAGCATGATTAAGCGTCTTGATAGCTTTGGTTTCAAAGAAGGCGAAATGCTTGAATCTTCAATGGTTACTCGTTCTATTGAGAATGCACAAAAGCGTGTGGAAGAAAATCACTTTGGTGTACGTAAACACTTGGTGGACTATGATGACGTGATGAACAACCAGCGTAATGCAGTTTATAATCGTCGTCACCATGCCTTGATAGGCGAACGTATGGGAGTTGATATCCTTAATATGATATATGATTGCACAACCAATATTGTAGAAAAGAATTATGACTTCAATGATTTGAAAATGCAAGTTCTTTCAACCTTTGCAATGGAAATTCCTTTTGATGAAGCCGGATACTCTAAGATGGATTCAGGCTCTAAGGTTGATGCTATCTATCGAGCAGCGGTTGATGCTTTCAATCGTAAATCCGATAATATTGCCGATGTTGCCTATCCGGTTATTCAATCTATCGTTGAAGAACATGGCGCGAAAGGTATGATTCAAGTACCTATCACCGACGGTAAACGTGGTTATCGCATTATGGCCGATATTGAAGAGGCTTATAACACTAAGTGTAAGTCTATTTCAAAGGCTTGGCAAAAGGCTGTGCTTCTTATGACTATCGATAATGTGTGGAAAGAACATTTACGTGAACTAGACGAATTGCGCCACTCTGTTCAAAATGCTAGTTACGAACAAAAGGATCCTCTTGTAATATACAAGATTGAATCGTTCAATTTGTTCACTAATATGCTTAACACTATGAATACGGGTTCGGTGTCAAAACTTATGAGAGGACAGATTATTGTGGCTGATAATGCTAATCAACAAGCAGCTCCGCAAGTTCAGCAAGCCACAGCTCCTATACGTCCGCAAGTTCCGCAATATCGTACAAGTCGTGAGGCATATCCGGGTGCAGAAGCACAACGTGCAGCTGCAGCAGCTCCACAAGGTCAGCAACGAATTACCAATCCTATTGTTGCAGGACCGAAAGTAGGACGTAATGACCCTTGTCCATGCGGTAGTGGTAAGAAATACAAGAATTGTCACGGAAAAGCCGAATAAAGGCGCTTTAATGAGATAAGAAAACGAGGACGTGTTACATTGGTGGCACGTCCTAGCTGTTTTTTATGTAATCACTGTTTATATAAAGAGTAATTCTGTTACAACGGAGATGGTTTCGGCAATGGATTTGGCTTGAACTTCTCGATTGTTTGTCGAAATATTGATTTCGGTTGCCGAAAGTGGGGTTATAGTAATTGTTGCAGTATTATTTTCGTTAATTGCTATATTGTTGCGGTTTAGAGCATTTATAATCCACTTGCGCAATATTTCATCATCGCAAATAAGCTTTACCGATTGTTCCAAGGTGCGTTTAATCTTGAAATCGCCTTCAATAGAGTCAAAAGCAATATTGGGTGAGGTGAAAA
Source organism: uncultured Muribaculaceae bacterium (assembly GCA_964613095.1). Lineage (GTDB taxonomy): Bacteria > Bacteroidota > Bacteroidia > Bacteroidales > Muribaculaceae > RGIG4576. The sequence goes on from CAZTFX010000033.1 coordinate 18,676, forward strand.
TATTGTTTAGCACTCCCGATAAGGCGATGTCTTCGGTATTTCCGCAGTACATTTTGCGTTTATGGTCGATTACCCAAAGCTCATCGACAAGCATTAATGATTGAGAAAGGTCGTGAGAAGAGAGTAAAATAGCTTTGTTCTGTTCATGAGCAAGGCGATGCAATAGTAGCATCGTTTCCAGTCGACTTTCTACGTCGAGGAACGCCGTAGGTTCGTCAAGAATAATGATTGGAGTCTGTTGTGCAAGAGCTTTGGCTATCATAGCTTTCTGGCGTTCTCCGTCCGATAATTCAGCTAGAAAATGATTTGCTTTATGAGAAATTCCGGCACTTTGCATAGACTCCGAAATAATATGTTGGTCGTTTTTGTCGAGTATTCCGAGAAAACCGGTATATGGTTGTCGTCCTAAAGCAACCAGTTCTCTCACGGTTAATCCTCCTGCCTGAGTGCGGTCGGTATTTACTATGCTGAGAAGATGGGAAAGTTCCTTTTTGTTGATAGTTGATAGGTTTTGGTTATTGATATTTACATTACCTGCGATTGGTTGTTGGTTTCCCACCAATGTGCGAAGAAGTGTAGATTTGCCAATACCGTTTGCTCCTACAAGTGCGACAAGAGCACCTTGTTTCAGTTCCAAATCAAGACCTGAAATGATTGTTGCGCAAGATTTATTCTTGCGATAACCTATCGAAAGATTTTGAGTGTGAAGTATTGGCATATCAGTTGAAATATTGCAGCTTTCTGCGATTTAATATAATGTAAATGATAATAGGCACACCTATAATGGGGGTTATGGCATTGATGGGAATTACTCCTATCGATGTGGGTGTTACGCTTAATAATGTGCATAGTAGAGCCATTACAGCACCTGCAAGCATTGTTATAGGTAGCAATGTGTTGTGGTTGGACGTGTTAAGTGTTAGTCTTGCAATATGGGGGACAACAAGACCCAAAAAACTGATAGGACCGCAATATGCAGTGACAATAGCTGTGAGTAATCCTGTTATGAGCAGTAGCATATTGCGCGTGCGCTGTATGTTTACTCCTAGATTTTCGGCATATTTTGTACCAAGCAATAGAGCATTAAGGGGTTTCACCATAAGCAGTGCTGCAAGTAACGCAACAATAATGAGAATGGTAAAAATGGAAATCTCGTTGCCGGATACTCCAGAGAAATTACCCATTCCCCATATAACAAAAGAGTGAACGCCTTCTTCGGTTGCGAAAAAATTAAGTAGCGATATTGCGCTTGATGTGAGGTAACTTACCATAATTCCTATTATGAGTAGCATTGTTGCACTCTTCACGAATGTGGAAAATATCAGTAGTAAGAATAATACTAGCATTGCACCAATGAAAGCTCCTGCCAATGTGCTGATATATCCTGCGGTAAGTGCTTCAAAATTGGCGCCGATGATACTGCCTCCTAAAAGCATAACCAGTGCAACACCAAGACTTGCTCCTGTGGATATGCCCAATATCGAAGGGTCGGCTAGGGGATTGTTGAACACCGTTTGAAGCAGTAAACCACACACTGCAAGTGCTGCACCTGCAAGGATTGCCGTTATAATGGTGGGTATTCTTGATTGAAAGATGATAACGTCCCAAATGTGATTGGAACTTTTTTCTCCCATAAGCATGTTGAAAATCTCGTTGGACGGAATTTCTACCGAGCCAATTAATAAGTTTCCAATAACAAGCAATATCGTGAAAAGTGATAATGCTATAAGGACTATTGCGAAACGGTGATTATGTCGTGTTGTTGGATTATTCATTTATTAATGGTTTGAAATATCTTGTTTTGTATTCCGGCATAAGCTGAGGATGAAAGATAGCAATATATTCTTTCAGCAGCAATTCGGGATGAAATGGAAAATCTTGGAAAAGGGTAGTGCGTTCAGTGTCGCAGAAGAAAATCTTTTGTTCTTTAAATGCTTTAAATTCGGTGTTGAGGCTGTTTTGACTTTTTAACTTGGAATAAGAAAAAGTAGAATCAAAACTTTTAATTAGCCACACATCGGCATCGTGAGCTTTCTCAAGAACTCGTGGCATATCCAGAGGGATAGAACCTGTTGTGTTTACATCACTCCATGCATAACGACCTCCTGCATCGGCAAACAGTTTAGCCATGTAGCTGTCACCACCCGGTACATACCATGTGCCGTTTATAATGTTTTCCGAAAGAATTTTTGGCTTTATTCGTTCGTTGGCAGCAAGTTTGGTTAACTCATTATAACTTTGAGTTACACTATTGTATATGCAGTCGGCTTTCGTGTCTTGATTATAAAGTGTACCGAAGAGTTTAATCCACTCAGCTCTACCGAGTGGAGTTGTCTCCATATAATCGGCACATTGAACAACCGGTATACCAAGACGTGTGAAATCATCGAAATTTGAGTTTTGGTAAGGCGATAGAATTATCACATCAGGTGAAAGTTCTATAATTTTTTCGGAAATGGGAGATGCACTTGAACCTACGTTGGCAATAGTCCCGTTTTTAACACCTTCTGTTATTTCTTGCATGGTGAAATACTGAGGGTCGCATACTCCCTTCACCGAAGCAATATGTCCCAATTCCTTTATAATATTGGCATGAACCGATGAATAAACAAGTGCTTTTTTTATCGGTGTGCGTATCACAGTGCCTTTGGGTAAGTCTTGTGGAATGTCTACGCTATCGGGTACTAAAATGAGAGTTTGAAGCGTAGAACCGTCCTTCCAAGGGTTAAGTATGTCTACTATCTTATAATTATCGTGCGAAGTTATTATTAACCCCTTTGCTTGCGTAATGCAGGAATCTTGGGCTATGCTTACTTGTTGCGAGCTTGATGTGTTGCAAGCAATAAATGTCAAACATATACCTATATATAAATATAAAACAAATTTCATGTCACATGATGTATTCTTAATAGCTACAAAAGTAGCTAATCTTTGCCGTATTGGCAAAGATGATAAAACTAAATTTAAGCAGCATCATCTCAAAAAAGTGATTAAATGGAATTGTTTAGGACAAATCGAACTATTCAATCCAATCGTCCACACTCACATCGAAGATAATTGGTACAAGCATAGGTTGAGGTCTGGAACCTTTAATATTATACCAAGTGCAATTGTGTTCTAGTGTGAGAACAATGACATTGGGTTGATTGCTTTGAAAATTAACTGATAAGGGTATTGCGACTTCGGCACAGTTCCCTTTTCCATCACTCCATATTGTTACTTCGTTGAATACTTTACAGTTTAGCAATAAGTAACATCCTTCTCCATATTGTGGAAGGACTATTGGGTTCCAAGCCTTAATAGTTTGTGGAATAAAAGGAATACTGCCTTCGAGAGGGAATGAGGTCTTATCATTGGGAGCTAGTTCCAATTGTCCTGTTTCGATGGTTACTGTGCCTAATGTGTCTGTTTCCCAAAATGATTCTTGCTCTTCGGTGGCGAAGTGATAAGTGCCGGATAGGTGAATGTTGCACAAGCGAATACCATCAATTGCTAAATGGAGGTCGGGCATGTGGTTCTGTATGAGAATACTTACTTGGGCGAATTCTTCATCAGGAATACTTTGACTATCGGGCGTTTCTCTGCCATTAATAGTGGTAGTCATGGAGTATGAAAGGGTTGTTTCATGTTTTTCGGTGTAAGGGGGGATTGCATTAGCGATGTCCTCGTTATATACGCAAGCAGTCATAGCTATGCAGAAAGGCACGAGATAAATAATGGTTTTCATAGTAGTTTTTTTATTCTTAACAATTTAAAATTGCATTTTGTTTCTTTGTGTGTGTTTCTGTCAAAATGAAATCCGCAGAGCAATTAAAAGAAGTTATTTAGAAGCGAAAAAAACAGCCTACCCCCACTCGGAGATAGGCTGGCTTGTTGTTTGTTATCTGTTATATATTCTTGTTACCAATGGTTTTATTAATAAAAATATAAGTTTTTCCAAGTTTCTCAATATCAACTTTGTTGTCTAACTCAAAACGTTCATTATGGTCTATTCCTATAATATCTTTTTTTACTTGTTGTATTGTAAAATAATGAAGTTTCTTTTTATTACCTATGATTTTTCGGAAATCTTGAATGTCTTTTTCATTTTTTGCAATTATATATCGTATATCGTTAAACTCAAAAGGTACATATAGAGTTTTGGGTAATAAAGAACTATCATTATTGTGTAACTTGTAATTCTCATATTCGTCTTCATAAAGAATCGGACTAATGTTATTTTGTTTAAGTTCTTCAAAAGAAGGTGTTATCCTAGTTTCTCGTTCATTATAAAAACGATATTTTGTATAACCACGCTTTGGTAATATGCCCTCGTGATTTTTAATGTGAGATAATAGTTTCCATAAATATTTATAAACTTCGCTATTGTTACTTACAGCGAGATTGTTAATGTCAATCAAAATATCAGATGTTTGTTCACAATATATCACAGGAGATATTTTATGTTTTATCCCCCATTCTCTTGTAAAACCAATAGAATATCCATCATATTTTTCAAGATAATCTGAAATATCAGCCAATGGTATATCACATAAACTTAGCATCGGAAACGCACATTTTAATTTATATTGCGTTGATTCAATGTATTCCAAACTATAAGAAAATCTAAATGATTTTTCCTTAAGAATTTGAATTAAGTTTTCTTTCTTTGTTTGGTGCCATAAAATATTTGAGCTAAGTCCCATAATATTGCTTTTTAATAAGTTAAAGATAGTTTTTACAAAATAGTATAAGGTTGGTTGTAAGTAAATTATGGCGATAGAATTAAACTACCGCCATAATTAGAATTAGATCATAACATTACTTTAAAAGATTTATTGTTTACTTTCACGATGTATAAGCCTTTTGCACTTATAGGGATAGTTGTTGCTGTACCGTTATAAACACATTGACCATTTACGTTGAAAACTTCTACTTTTGCATTCTCTGCTCCATTTACAACGATATTGCCATTTTCAACAGAAATATTCACGTTATCAGTAAATGTAGTCTCTATACCTGACGATTCTGTTCCTGTAATAAAGAAGAACTCTTTCCATTGATTAGCTCCTTGATATGCAGAAACTGCCGATTTTGGAACAAATAGTTCGCAACTCCATTTGTTTATATCATCAAGAGCTTGTGTACCACAAGTAGGAGGAGTTACTGTATTGCTTACTAGTTTGGTCATGGCTGTACAATCAGAAAATGCTTCATTACCGATTGATTTCATGCCCGAACCAAAAGCAAAATGCTCAAGATTTGAACACCCAGAGAATGCCCAATTACCAATCTTTTCCACCCCGTCACCCATTGAGATGTTTTTCAAGTTAGTGCAACCATAAAACTCATTTTCTGAAATTTCAGTTTCGTTATCGGTTATCACAACAGAACGTAATTTTTTATTGCGATAGAATGGAGAATATCCTTTACTGCTTGTAGTAGGATATGAAATATTGCCACCGATATAAACAGAATCTAACGGACATGAATAGAAAAATGAATTAGACCCATTTGAACCTAATGATAATTCTGTCTCGCGGTCAGCAATTGACACTTGTGCAAGAGATGTACAATTATTAAACACATAATCACCTATTGATTCCACATTACTTGGAATGGTTATATTAGGCAACTTTGAACAGCCTGAGAATGTATATTTATTTATAGTTTTCACTCCGTTTCCTATCGTTACATTTTCTAGTGAAGAACACTCTGAGAATGTACATTCTCCCAATGATGTTACAGAGTTAGGTATTTCAATTTCTTTTAAGTTAGAGCAGTTTTCAAAAACATTATTACCGATTGATGTTAAACCATCACTTAATGTTATTGATTCTACCTTGGTGCAACCTTTAAACGAATAATCACCTAACGTTTTCGCTTTAACATCAAATGTTGCCAAATTCATTGTTGCTGATTCAGAAAATGCATATTCTCCAATATTTTCATTGCAATTGAGTTTAATGGACTTAATATTATTGTTAGAATAGCATATGTATGGCTTAATTTCTTTCACAGTCATTTCAATTCCTTTGAATGATACTGTGTTTTCAATATTGATATTTACAGCTGTAGAATCATAAGCACAATCAATAGCGTCGCATGTACGTTCTGATGGACTTACCGGAACATACTTTATTCCACCAACTTCAAACATTGAACTTAAATATGGATAAACAGTAACATTTGAGAGTGATGTATATTGATTATTTGCTACATAGTGAATCTTGCTTGAAAGCCATGTATATCCACTTGGTGGGGTGTTTGTAAGCCAAATAGCTTTTTTTATAGAGCAACCTTCGAAAGCATAAGAACCAATGCTTGTAACTGAGTTCCCAATAGTTGCACTTGTCAAACCACTGCAACCATAGAAAGCTCTAGAA
>CAZTFX010000034.1:0-24941 GCA_964613095.1 uncultured Muribaculaceae bacterium
AATCCAGATTTTTCGCAAACTTCAACTAATTTTGCATTTGCTGTTGGACTCTGCAGGTGCAAATTATGCTTAAATTGATTTGTATTTGAAATCTCTTTACACTATCTTTGTTTTAAAATAACAGGTATAAAAATGAAAGTATCAGAATTAATTTATTCGAAACCTCAAAGAACCGGTTTTTCTTTTGAGGTATTGCCCCCATTGAAAGGAAAAAGTATCGAACATCTATTTAAAAACATAGACAACTTAAAGGAATTTGAACCACTATACGTAAACATTACAACTCATCGTAGTGAAATGGTTTTTAAAAGTACTGCCGATGGATTGTATCAACGTATATCGGAACGAAACAGACCGGGAACGGTAGCAGTTGCCGCTGCAATACAACAAAAATATGGTATAGTTGCAGTTCCACATATAATATGTAGCGGTTTCTCAAGAACAGAAACAGAACATGCCTTAATAGATCTTAATTTTCTTGGAATCAACAACCTTTTGGTACTGAGAGGAGATAAAGCAAAGCATGAAAATCGATATATACCAGTTGAAAATGGTCACATGCATGCTATCGAATTGGAAGAACAAGTGAACAATTTTAATGAAGGCTATTTTATTGATGGAACCAAGATGGATATCACAAATAACAATCGTTTTTCTTACGGAATAGCCGGATATCCGGAGAAACACGAAGAGGCGCCTAATATGGATGTGGATATTAAAATGTTGAAACAAAAGGTTGATAAAGGAGCTGACTATATTGTAACTCAAATGTTTTTTGATAATCAAAAATATTTTGAATTCGTAAAGAAATGTCGGGAAACAGGAATCAATATTCCCATAATACCTGCTATTAAACCTATCGTGAATAAGAATCAATTAACATTATTACCAAAGGTGTTTCATGTTGATTTACCGAGTGAATTGGCAGAAGAATTGAGTAAATGTAATGATGATATTCAAGCAAAACAGGTAGGTGTTGAATGGTGTATAAAGCAGGCAAAAGAACTTATTACAGCAGGTGTACCCAGTATACATTTTTATTCACACAATGCAACCGAAAGCGTAAAACAAGTAGCAACACAAATTTATTAATCTATGAGATTTAGCGAAGTTATCGGACAAGAAAGTGCAAAAAAACGACTTATTCAAATGGTTAATAACGATGAAATACCTCATGCGTTATTAATTCATGGAGAACAAGGTGTTCCTAAATTAGCTCTAGCGAGAGCTGTTGCTCAATATATACATTGTGAGAATCGAACTTGTGGCGATTCTTGCGGAAAGTGTCCTTCTTGTCTACAACATCAATCGTTAAATCATGCCGATACATATTATTCTTTTCCAATCGTAAAAAAAAGTGGCAAAAATGATGAGAATGCCAATTCTGATGATTTTAGTAGTGAATGGCGAGAATATGTTGCGGAGAATCCATTAGTGGAGAACTATGAAAAATGGTTGGGATATTTAAAGAATGAAAATGCACAACCTGTAATATACAAAGGAGAAAGTGTAAACATAATACATAAAATGAGTCTTTCTACTCTTTCTTCCAAATATAAAGTCCTAATAATGTGGCTACCGGAGAAAATGAACGCTACTTGTGCTAATCGTCTTCTAAAATTAATCGAAGAACCATCTAATGATTCTATTTTTTTATTTGTAAGTGATAATTGCAACGCAATATTACCTACAATATATTCCAGAACACAAAGAATTGAGTTGAAAAGATTATCGGTGGAACAAATTGCCTCATACTTGGAAAATAAATATCAATTAGAGAGACAAACCTCCATGGCTGTGGCTTCAACTGCCGACGGGAACCTACTACAGGCTGAGAGCAACTTAGCTTTTGATAGTGAAAATAAAGAATTCTTTAAGGAATTTGTGTCATTGATGCGACTTGCATATTCTCGTGATTTGAAATCACTTAAAGAGTGGTCGGAACGTATCTTTTTGTATAAACGCGAAAAGATAAGACGTTTCTTACGTTATGCTGCACGTATGGTTCGTGAAAATTATATATATAATATAAGGGAACCAAAATTAAACTATATGACCGGTGATGAGGAAAATTTCAGTGTAAGGTTTTCCCCATTTATAAACGAAGTAAATGTGATAAAAATGCTGGATGAATTGAATCGTGCAGAACAAGATATTGCCGGAAATGGAAACGGAAAAATAATACTATTTGACTTAGCCATAAAAATTACAATTCTGATAAAACGATAATATGCAACATGATTCTTTTTTACATTGCGTAGCACGTACTTTCTTAAAACAAGATGTCCAATTGTTGAAAGATTTTTGTTTTATCTTCCCCAACAGAAGAAGTTGTGTTTTTTTTGAAAAAGAATTGGTTGAACAGAGTGTTACCCCATTTGTTTTCCCATGTATTACAACGATTTCCGACTTTGTTGGAGATACAACAAAAATGGTTTCCGGAAACAGAATTGAACTATTGTTGGATTTATATCAAGAATACATAAACATTGTAGGTGATAAAGCAGAATCATTTGATGAATTTTTATATTGGGGAGAAATAATCCTAAATGATTTTAACGACATAGACTTATATCTCATCGACGCAAATAAAATATTCAGAAATTTAAAAGAATTTAAAGAAATTGGTACCGACTATTTAAGCCCGGAGCAAAAAAATGTTTTGAACGAGTATTTTAATAATACAGAATTTACAACCAATTCTAACATTGAACGTTTTTGGAAACATACTACTGCATATAATAGTGAAAGTAAAAATACGCATGAATATTTTTATATGTGGGAAATGTTAAGTGAATTATATCAGGCATTCAATCAAAGATTACAAAGAAAAGGGTTAGCTTATTCAGGAAAAATATATAGAACTGCAGTTGATATTTTAAAAAATTGTAGTGTAGATGATTTAGCATATAAACAATATATTTTTGTTGGATTTAATGTGCTTTCAACTTCTGAATGGCAGATATTCAAAATACTCAAGGATAAAAATATAGGAGACTTTTATTGGGATTTCAATACACCTGCATTTAAAAATTTCAATAATAATGCTGTGGATTTTATTTCTAAAAATGCCAAATATTTTTGTTCCAAATATAATATAGAGGAAAGTGAAATCACACAATTTCCTACAATTGAAATAAAAGCAATACCGAGCAACGTTGGGCAAGTCAAATATGCTGTAAAAATCGTTGAAGATTTAATTAATTCAGGGGAAATAAAGAATAATCAAGATTTACTAAATACTGCAATAGTTTTACCTGATGAGAATTTATTTATTCCATTAACAGGGTCTATAAATAAAAATATCATACCCAAAGTGAATGTGACAATGGGATTTCCTTTAAGGAAATCGCTTATATCCTCATTATTATCGGTATTGTCCAAAGCACATAGGTTATCTAGGAAAATTAAAGGAGAATATTGTTTTTATATAGATGATTTAAAAGGATTGATTTCACATCCCTATTTAAAATTAATAGCAAAAAGAGAAACACAAGAAATATTAGCAAAATTGTCAAAGGATCGTAAATTCTTTATATCTTTAAAATGGATAGAAAAAGAATTTCCTATACTAAAAGATTTAGTTAAGCCAATAGCAGCTCTCAATATAAAAGAATTAATTTCTTACACATCTCGAATATTATCATTTATTGAAAACAACATAATAAATCAAGAGAATGATAAAGATAATGTTGAAACGACTTGTATTAAAAAATATATTGAACAATTTAATCAATTTATAGATATCATTGAAGATTATGAAATATCATTGAATGAAAACACATTCTTCTATCTTATTGACAGGTTTATATCGGGTACAGTTGTTTCTTTACAAGGAGAACCCTTGGAAGGATTACAAGTAATGGGTGTTCTTGAAACAAGATGTTTGGACTTTAAGAACATTATAATTTTGTCAATGAATGAGAGAATATTTCCAAGAAAACATTTTTCAAGAAGTTTTATCCCATATAACATCAGGAAAGGATATCATATGTCTACGATTGAGCATCAAGAGTCAATGTATGCATACTATTTTTATCGTATGATTAGCCGTACCGAGAATGTATATCTTTTATATGATGCAAGAACTGCGGGATTAAATTCAGGAGACCCATCTCGTTACATACACCAATTATGCAATATATATGATGATTGTAAAATAAAAATAGAAAATATTTCAATAGACATTTCTGCACCTAAGGATTTAGGAATAAAAGTACCTAAGACAAAGCGCATTATGGATAAATTAAATTTGTACCGTACAGAAGGAAGTGGGAAATTCTTGTCGGCAAGTTCTATTAATTCGTATATTTCTTGCCCTTTAAAATTTTATTTAGAAAAGGTGGAAGGGCTTTTTATTGAAGATGAAATTAGTGAATTTATGAATTATAGTACATTTGGTACAATCATCCATGATATAATGCATAAAATATATTCACCCTTAAAGTATCAATTGATAACAACAATTTATATATCAAAATTTCTAAACAATAAAGCTAATTGTTTAGACCGCATAATCATAGAAAGTGTAAATAGAATTTATTATAAAAAAGGTAAAGATTGTTATGACGAGCTTGACGGTGAGGGGTATATGATAGAAGATGTAATAAAACATTACATCATAGAAATACTTAAATATGATAGCAAACAAGAATTTATTTATTTACAAGGCGAAGAATCCGGAGAGTTTGAAGAAAGTGGTTTTTGGAGAGATTTAGGCATAAATTTCAAGCAATATATCGACCGCGTAGATAAAGTTGAAGATATAAACGGTTCCTCTTGTATCCGTATAATTGATTATAAGACAGGTAACGATGAAACATCTGTTTCAGACTTTTCTACTGCAATGGACAACAGTAAGGATAAAATAAAAAAAGCAATCGTTCAAATATTCTTATATTGTAATTTCTACAATTACATAAAAGAAAGCAACGAAAAGATTAAGCCTTTAATATATACCGTCAAGGATATGTCGCAAGCCGAAATCAAAATTAATCGTAATATTGTAGATGATTATCATGAATTTAACGATGATTTTATAACCAATATGAAAGACAAAATAAATGAGATGTTTAATGAAAACATTCCATTTGAACAATGCAACAACGATAAAACATGTCAATATTGTAAATATAAGGATTTCTGTCGTAAATAGATTTTTATAGAGTGTTATAATGTTGATATTTTGTGAATTGAATATTTTTTTGTAATTTTGCACCGCTTTTTAAGAATACCGTGTGATGGGAAATTAGGAGCAAAATACTTAATTTTGAGTAACACAAACAAAAAAAAATGAAAACATTTAATTTGACAGCAGAGCCAAGAACGGCTCTAGGAAAAAAAGCTACAAAAGCTTTGCGTAAAGAAGGTCTTGTACCTGTAGTTCTTAATGGTGGTGAAGTAGTAGATCTACCCTTTTCAGGTTCATTGGAAGAAGGAACAAAATTAGTTGAACTTCCCGGTAAAAAAATTGTAGATGGTAAAAGAGAAACTAGCAAGAAAGGTGTTTTTTCAACTGACTTAGTTGTTAAAATGGCTGATGTTCGTAAACTTATCTACACTCCTGATATTTATGTTATTGAGTTGACTGTAAATGGAAATGTAAAAAAAGCTATTCTTAAGGATTTACAATTCCACCCTGTAACTGATGAAGTTCTACACATTGACCTATTAGAAGTTTATGATAACAAGCCTGTTGTTATGGAAGTTCCGGTTAAGATTGAAGGTCACGCAGCAGGTGTGAAAGCCGGTGGTAAGTTGACTCTTTCAATGAAGAAACTAAAAGTTAAAGCTCTTTATTCACAAATGCCTGAACGTGTGTTAATTAACGTAGATAATTTGGAATTAGGTCGTAGCTTAAAGGTTGGTGAACTTCACTATGATGGTCTTGAATTGATGAATGCTAAAAACGCTGTAGTTTGTGCAGTTCAATTGACTCGTGCAGCTCGCGGTGCTCAAGCTAATGCTCAAAAATAATATTTGAGACATGAAGTATTTGATTGTTGGATTGGGTAATATAGGAATAGAATACCAAAATACTCGACACAACATAGGTTTTAAAGTATTGGATGCCTTTGTAGAGGCATCCAATACTTCTTTTTCCACCCAACGGTATGGAGATATAGCTCAAGTAAGAGTAAAAAATAAAATACTCATACTCTTAAAGCCTTCTACTTATATGAATTTGAGTGGAGAAGCTGTTAGATACTGGATGAATAAAGAAAACATCCCATTGGAAAACATTTTGGTAGTGGTTGATGACATTGCATTGCCATTTGGTGCAATTAGAATAAAAGGAAAAGGCAGTGATGGCGGGCATAATGGTTTAAAGAATATCGCAAATCTGCTTGGAACACAAAACTATGCTCGAATAAGATTCGGATTAGGTAATGATTTCCCTAAAGGTACTCAAATTGATTATGTATTAGGAAATTTCACCGAGGAACAGACAAAAGCAATGCCTGATAGACTAAAGGTAGCAATTGACGCAATAAAAGCGTTTTGTCTATCTGGATTAACTTATGCAATGAATAATTATAGCAACAAATAATAAATGGCAAAAGGTGAAGTAAGAGTAGATAAATGGTTATGGGCTACGCGTATATTCAAAACACGTTCAATAGCTACCGACGCATGTAAAAAAGGACGAGTGACGATACTTGGTGTAACAGTAAAACCTTCCCATACGGTAAAAATCGGAGATGTTATTGTAGTCAGAAAGCCCCCTATTTCGTACTCATTTGAAGTTCTTGGTATTATTGAAAACAGAGTAGGTGCAAAACTTGTTCCGGAATACCTGAAAAATATAACTCCTAAGGAGCAATATGATTTACTTGAAATGACAAGAATAAGTGGATTTGTAAATCGTCAGAAAGGATTAGGACGACCTACTAAAAAAGAAGGTCGTGAACTCGCAAAATTCACCGATTTTACATTTATGGGATTTGATGATTATGAAGACTTTGATGAAGATTTAGACGAATACTACGAAGATTGATTTGTTAATTTTTTATAAGATACATGACATTTTAATTTTGATTATTAATTTGTGCCTATATTTGTATAAATGAAATTATTACAAAACATAATTGCCATTTTTAGTGCATTAATCATATTAATATGTTCTGTTGCACAATTTCATCATCATGATGTAACAGGAAAATTTGTTGTGTTTTCTTGTTCGGAACAATTGTGTTGTGAAACACATAATCAAGAGACTACACATACTATACAGAATCACCGGTGTTCACATGGGTGTAGTGATAAAAATCATCAAGATGAAAAAAATTGTTCTTTAAAAATCAATCTTGCAAAAATTGAAAACAAATCATTTTTTCCAATAATATTCTTTTTTGAGATTTTTGATTATGAAATCAAAAATTTATCTCAATTAGAAAATCATTTTAGTATCCCCCATATTGTATCTAAATTATGTTCGGGGAATTATAATATATATCTATTAAGAGCTCCACCGGTTGTGTAATATAGCATTAACAGTCAGATACATGACGTACAATAATTAAATTTAAGCTAAAACTAATATTACACAACAAATATGGAAATAAAAAATATTTTGTTTGCTATTGCTATAGCAACATTAACCGCTTGCGGAACATCGACAACAAAAGAAAATCATAGTCATTCAACTGAAGCTCATGAGCATCACCATCATGAAAATGACAAACACGATGAACATTCTCATGAAGGACATATACATGAGCACAATAAGTCGGAACATGATCATGAAAATTGTGAACATAGTGAGCATCATAATCATGAGGAGCATAATCATTCCGAACACGAAGTAAAAAGTGAACACGCGCATTCTCATTCCGTTCATGAACATGCTGAAAATAGTGATGAAATCGAATTTTCCGAAAAAAAAGCTAATCATTTTGGAATAGAAACAGAAACTGTAAAGCGAGGAAATTTCAATGATATTATAAAGGTTAGTGGGCAAATTCTACCTGCACAAGGTGATGAATCTGTTATTTCGGCAAAATCCAGCGGCATAATAAAATTAAATTCAAATGCTGTTGAAGGAAAACACCTATCTGTTGGTTCTTCTATTGGATATATATCTTCACAAAACATATCCGGTGGAGACGCTAATGAAACTGCCCGAATAAACTATGAAGCGGCAAAACGAGAGTTGGAACGTATTACCCCACTCTACAAAGATAAAATAATAACCGAGAGAGAATACAATCAGGCAAAACAGTTATATGCACAGGCAAAAGCCGGTTTAACAAACAATTCCGGTGCAGGAAGTTCTGCTACAAGCAATATTTCAGGCACATTAACAAAGCTAAATGTTAAGGATGGAGAATATGTAGAAATAGGCACACCAATTGCTGTTGTTTCGAAAAATGCAAAATTAATATTAAGAGCCGACCTTCCGAATAGATATGCACCGGTAATCTCATCAATAAAAACGGCTAATTTTAAACCTGCATATTCAGAAACAATATATGATTTATCAAAATTAAATGGAAAAATAGTTTCCAATAAGAATCTAAGTATAGTGACACCGGGATATATTCCTGTGAATTTTGAATTTACTAATACAGCTTCAATAATACCGGGTTCATATGCTGAAATATATTTAGTCGGTTCATCTAAATCAAACTGCTTAACATTACCTATTAGTGCGATTACCGAGGAAGAAGGCTTATATTTCATATATGCAAAAATTCATAATGAAGCATATATGAAAAAAGAAGTTAAATTAGGGCTAAACAACGGTGAATTTGTGGAAGTCCTTTCAGGTATTCATGAAGGCGATGAAATCGTAACTAAAGGTGCTATATTAATCAAATTGGCATCTCAATCCGGCTCAGTTCCCGGACATAGTCATGAACATTAATCATATAAACAGAAATTACCTATGTTAAACAAAATTATTAAATTTTCGTTGGAAAATAGGATTCTGGTATTATTGATTACTTGTTTCCTATTGATAGGTGGTACAATTGTTACCATAAATTCAGAAGTTGATGTATTTCCAGACTTAAATGCACCAACTGTTACTGTAATGACCGAGGCAAATGGTTATGCACCTGAAGAGGTTGAAAAATCAGTTACTTTCCCTATTGAGACTGTTTTAAATGGGGCTACAAATGTGCGTAGAGTTCGTTCATCTTCAACCAGCGGTTTTTCTATTGTGTGGGTGGAATTTGATTGGGGGACTGATATATATAAAGCACGCCAAATAGTCTCAGAAAAGTTATCTACGTTGGAAAGTGATTTTCCTAATGGTGTAAAGACTCCCATTTTAGGACCACAATCTTCTATACTTGGGGAAATGCTTATCATCTCTCTTACTTCAGATAAGACCAGTCAATTGGATTTGCGTACTATAGCAGATCGTACAATTCGACCTAGAATTCTGGCAGAAGGTGGTGTTGCCGAAGTTCAAGTAATAGGAGGTGATATAAAAGAATATCAAATTCTTATAGACCCTGCAAAGATGAAATATTTTGATGTAACTATAACTGAAGTAAATGCAGCAACACAAGGTATCAACAATAATGTAGGAGGTGGTGTTTTATATGAATTTGGAAACGAATATATAATAAAAGGTGATATCAATACTACAAAACTTGAAGATATTGCAAATACTGTAATTAGAAGTGATGAGAATGGAACTGTTCTGGTGAGAGATGTTGCTACAGTAAAGATTGGATCTAAATCACCTAAATTAGGATTGGCTTCAAGAAATGCTCAATCTGCGGTATTATTGACAATCACAAAACAACCGGATACTGACACAAAAGCTTTGACAAATGCAATATTAGAGAATCTTAAAGATTTGCAAAAATCTCTACCTAAAGACATCGTTATTTCAACCGATACATTTAGACAGAGTAATTTTATAGATAGCTCAATCTCAAATATTCAAGGTTCATTAATAGAAGGTGCATTATTTGTAGTAATTGTATTATTCTTCTTTTTAATGAATATTCGTACCACTCTGATTTCTCTTGTTGCATTACCTTTATCTGTAATTGTAACAATAGTAACTCTTCATTTATTTGATTACACCATCAATACAATGAGTCTTGGCGGTATTGCCATTGCTATAGGCTCATTAGTAGATGATGCTATTGTTGATGTTGAGAATGTCTATAAACGATTGAGAGAAAACAGATTGTTACCAAAACATGAGCAAAAATCGATATTGGATGTTGTATTTCATGCTTCGGCAGAAGTTCGTATGCCAATATTGAATTCCACATTGATTATAATAGTATGTTTTCTACCACTTTTCTTTTTAACAGGTCTTGAAGGGCGTTTATTGATACCACTTGGTATATCTTTTATTGTGTCTCTTATTGCTTCTACAATTGTCGCACTTACAGTGACACCGGTATTATGTAGCTATCTGTTAAAAAATAAGACAAATAAAGAAGATAAAGACCCAATAGTAACAGCTAAATTAAAATCGGGCTATAAAGCAATATTGGAAAAGAGCTTCAATTACAAAAAGTCTATACTCGGAGTAATAAGTTGTTTATTTATACTCTCTTTAATTCTGTTTTTCACATTAGGGAGAAGTTTCTTGCCTTCATTTAATGAAGGATCGTTTACAATAAACGTTAGCTTAATACCCGGTGTATCTCTTGAAGAATCGGATAAAATAGGACGTGAAGCTGAAAAAATAATCATGAGTATTCCTGAAATTCAATGCGTATCCAGAAAGACAGGACGTGCTGAGCTTGCTGAACATTCATTTGGCGTGAATGTGTCGGAGATAGAAGCCCCTTATGTTCTTGATGGACGTAGCAAGAAAGAGCTAATGAAAGAATTACGCGAGAAATTGGCTATTATTCCGGGAGCAAATATAGAGATAGGGCAACCTATTTCACATCGTATAGACGCAATGTTATCCGGTTCAAAAGCTCAAATTGCAATCAAATTATTTGGACCTGACTTAAATAAACTGTATAAAACCGGTAGTGAAATTAACAATTTAATATCTACGATACCGGGCATTGTAGATGCTAATATTGAACAGCAAGTTGCCAGACCTCAGTTACAAATAAGACCGAAACGAGATTTATTAGCCAAATATGGTATTACAATCGGTGAGTTCTCCGACTTTATAAATATCACATTAGCCGGTGTTATCGTCTCACAAGTATATGAAGACGGTCTACCTTATGATATAACATTAAGACTTGATGACAATGATCGTAATTCGATAGAGAAAATTAAAAACCTGATGATTGACAGTAATATGGGTAAAATACCTTTTTCCTATATTGCTGAAGTAAAATCAGCAGATGGACCTAATACGATAAGTCGTGAAAATGTAAGCCGTAGAATATTAATATCATGTAATGTAGCTGATAGAGATCTTAGAGGTGCTGTCAATGAGATTCAGGATAAAGTTGATGAAAACATAACTTTACCCGATGGTTACTATTTAGTCTATGGCGGACAATTTGAAAATGAAGCTCAAGCCTCAAAAACTCTTGCGATAATGTCTTTAGTTGCTCTTGTTATTATTATCATGTTATTATATCAAGAATTTAAAGATGTAAAGCAGGCTTTAATTGTATTGATAAACATACCATTAGCCCTAATTGGTGGTGTGTTGATTTTAAAAGTGGGTTCAGATGAATTAAACATACCTGCTATTATTGGTTTTATTTCATTATTAGGAATAACGACTCGAAACGGAATGCTTCTTATGTCCAGATATAACCACCTGAAAGAAGAAGGCTATAATTTACATGACCGAATCTTTAAAGGTAGTGTAGATAGATTACTTCCTATTATAATGACTGCACTTACAACAGCTTTAGCTTTGATTCCAATTGCAATAAAGAGAACAGAACCGGGTAATGAAATTCAAAGTCCTATGGCGATTGTAATATTGGGAGGCTTGATTACTTCCACAATATTAAATGTGTTTGTCGTTCCTATTATTTACTATTTAACTCATAAAAAGGAGGAAACAAATGAATAAAAAAATATTATTTATAGGTATAATATTATTATCTTGCATACTCGATGTCTATGCTACCGGCGTAGATGATATTCTCAATAGTATCGCAAGTAATAACCTATCATTACAAGCAACCAAAGAAGCAGGCAAAAGCTTGATATACAAAATCAAAACTTCAAATAATTTAGCTAATCCTGAAATTGGATTTGAATACCATAAGGGTTCCAATGTAGATGGAAACAAATATGGTATAGCTGTTACACAAAATATTGATTGGCCCGGTTTGTATATAAACCGTTCAAAAGCCAATAAATACAGAATAAGTGCTACCGAAGCTCAATTAATTAATGACAGATTGGATATTCTCCTTGAAGCCAAGCAATTGTGCATGCAAATAATTAATTTAAATAAAAAAATCGAAAATCAAACTTTAGTGTATAATAACATTTTCCAATTGTATACTGAATATGAAAAAGGTTTTAACTATGGGGAAATTTCGATACTGGATATTAATAAATTAAAAGTTGAATTACTCAATAACCAAAGGGCTTTAGATGAATTTGTTGCACTAAGAAATGCTTGTATTGAGCAACTAAATGGATTAAACGGTGAAACCAATATTGATGGAGCAGATAAATTGAAAGACTACCCTGCTCAAGCGATTGAAAGTATAGAAACTTATTTGGGACAAGTAATAACACTAGATCCGGAGATTCAATTTAACGGGTTTAATAAAGAAGCTGCAAAAAAAGATGTATCATCTGCAAAAATGGGATGGCTACCAAATTTATCAATTGGATACCGTTATACAAACGAATTAGGAACAAAATTTAACGGTATAGCCGTTGGATTGTCTGTTCCAATCTTTGCTAATAGGAATAAAGTAAATGAGGCTGAAACAGAACTTATGTCACACATATATAATCAGCAAAATAATATTGTTCTGAAAGAATCGCAAATTAAAGCAGATTATTCACATGTTGTGACATTAAAATCACAAATTATTTCTTATAAGAATATATTGGGTGATGGCTCAAATCAGTCAATGCTTAAGAAAGCGTTGGATGGAGGACAAATAACATTACTTAATTATCTTATAGAATTGAGGTATTTTTTAGAAGCACAACATACTTTATTGGATTTGGAATTTGAATATAATACGTTATTAACATCGTTAAATAAATATTCTCTATTATAAAAATATAACAAGAGCAACCTTTGGGGTTGCTCTTGTTACTTTTATTATTTCAGATTATATTGAGGTAATAATTTAACAGGAAAATCGGAGAACAAAACTTTTACAGCTTGAGCAATTTCAGTGAGATTTCGAAATTGACTATCACCGGGCTGTAATATTGTAGAGACTGATGAAGAATATAATGCTAGTTTTTTATCCATATCAACGAGTTCCATAGTTAAAACACCTTCTCTATAAATGCCGGTAATAACTTTTGCATTGGCATAATAACTTTGCCAATATAAGTTTCGAGGATACATATAATATGGATACATTCCGTTATAAGCATAATAACCGGGAGGTAATGCCGGTGCTGTTTCAATCTCTTTTTGTACAGTCAAAGCAATATTAACCAGCAAATGAGAATCCGAAGATTCAACAAATCCTCTCACAACCATTTGTTCA
Organism: uncultured Muribaculaceae bacterium; assembly: GCA_964613095.1. Lineage (GTDB taxonomy): Bacteria > Bacteroidota > Bacteroidia > Bacteroidales > Muribaculaceae > RGIG4576. Next base: position 13,596 of record CAZTFX010000034.1, read on the forward strand.
CGTATGGCTGCTGCAATATTGTAATATGTTACCATTGACATACCGGGAGGCAATGTTCCCTCCGGAGGTGCAACAATGCGGAACGTTTTGTATTCCGCTAAATTAGAATTATTGTAAACAGTACTGTTTACCAAAGAAAAAGGACTGCAAGAACTTGAAAGTAGACCTAAAATTCCTAAAATTGTAATAATTAATTTTTTCATAATACTAAAATTTTAATTTTTAAATACTAACAATTGTACTTTTGTTATGGTTTTACCGTAAATGTGAAAGTATTTATAAAAATGTGGAATGTTTTAACAAAATAAATTATGAAACCTCATAAGAATCTACTAAATTTGAATTATCAATAAAGATTATTATAAATGAGTGAAATTAGGAGATTTATAGAAGAATGGGTGCATCAGTCCGCCATTATGATTGCATGGCCACATGAAAATACTGATTGGAACTATATGTTGGATGAAGTAGAATTTTGCTACACTAACATTGCCAAAACAGTATTGAAATATGAAAATTTATTAATAATTACACAGAACGAGGAGCATGTCAAGTCATTAATTGGTGAAAAGCATAATTTTAATGTTACTTATGTTAATATACCCACAGATGATACTTGGTGTCGTGATTTTGGTGCTATTACAATAGAAAATAATAAACAATTAGCGGTTTGTGATTTTAAATTTAATGCTTGGGGTGGTAAATTTAATTGGGAAGCAGATAATTCTGTAACACACGAAATGCTTAAACAGAATCTATTTTCATGTGAATATTTGAATTGTTTGGATTTTATTTTGGAAGGAGGTTCTATTGAAACCGATGGGGAAGGAACTTTACTGGTTACGTCACAATGCCTATTAACTCCCACAAGAAATCCACACATGACAAAAGAACAAATAGAAGATTATTTATGTACAACGATAGGTGTTAAAAAGGTATTGTGGTTGGATTATGGAGCCTTTAAGGGTGATGATACAGATAGTCATATTGATACTTTGGCAAGAATAGCTCCTAATAACAGCATTGTTTATGCAGGTTGCGACGACATAGATGATGAACACTATGATGAATTAAAAAAAATGGAAAAACAATTATTCACTTTTACTAATAGTGATAATATTCCTTTTAAATTTTATAAATTACCTTTTCCTGAAGCTATATATGACAATGATGGAGAAAGATTGCCTGCCACTTATGCTAATTATCTGATTGTTAATGGAGCTGTTTTAGTACCAACATACAAACAAGCGGATAATGATAAAAAGGCTTTATCCATAATACAAGAAGTCTTTCCGGAACGCAAGGTAATAGGTGTGGATTGTAATGCTTTGATTAAACAACATGGTTCTTTGCATTGTATTACAATGCAATTTCCTAAAAATGTATTGAATATATGAGTAAATTATTAAAAGTCGGTATAATACAGCAATCAAATATTGCTGAGCTTACTGTAAATAGAGTTAACCTTATAACTAAGATTAAGAAATTGGCATTGGGCGGAGCTGAATTGGTCGTGCTGCAGGAATTACATGACGCATTGTACTTTTGCCAAACAGAAACAACCGATAATTTCGATTTAGCTTATGAATTGGATGGACCGGAATGTAATGAATATTCACAAGTAGCTAAAGAATGTGGTATAGTATTAGTTACTTCATTGTTTGAAAAACGTGCAGTTGGTTTATATCATAATACTTCTGTCGTTTTCGAAAAAGATGGTTCTGTAGCGGGTAAATACCGAAAAATGCACATACCGGACGACCCTGCCTATTATGAGAAATTCTATTTCACACCCGGGGATATGGGATTTGAACCTATACAAACGTCTATAGGCAAATTGGGCGTTTTGGTTTGTTGGGATCAATGGTATCCGGAAGCAGCTCGTTTGATGGCATTAAAAGGAGCCGATTTACTTATATATCCTACTGCAATCGGTTGGGAAAGTACTGATACTGATGATGAAAAAATACGACAACAGAATGCATGGCAAACGGTTCAACGAGGACATGCCGTTGCCAATGGATTGCCTGTCGTAACAGTGAACAGAGTTGGTCACGAAGATGACCCTTCAGGTCAAACCAACGGTATTCAATTTTGGGGATTTTCTTTTATTACCGGTCCACAAGGAGAGATTTTATATCAGGCACCTAGTGATAAAGAAGTTGAAGCTATTATCGAAATCGATATGGAACGTTCAGAACAAGTGCGTCGCTGGTGGCCGTTCCTTCGAGATCGTAGAATAGAAAATTATGGTGGTATAACCAAACGTTTTCTCGATTAAATACTATAACGGATATTTCATTAAACATGAAATATCCGTTTATTTTTAGAAAGTAAAATGGAGCTGAACACGTAGTCCGCTTCTATCAACTCCCGGTGTATCTCTATACGTTAAACGCCATACATAATCCACTCGTAATATTGTAAAAATATTATCAAGCCCTACCCCAACTTCCATATAAGGTTTTTTCTCCATTGGTTTACATTTTGTATTTAATGGAAATCTAAATAAATTATTATTAAATTCCGGATTGTTTTGTTCACTTAGTTTTCCATATAATCCTCTAAATGAAAAGACCTCTCGTAATTTCAAATATTTAATAAGTGGAATACGATTAAAAATGGCACCATTAGCCCAATATGTTAAATCCCATGATAGATATTGATCATTTGCAAATTCAAAAGCATTCATTAGCGTATACGATTCCGGTTGTATTGTATATGATAAGTTTGCATTTGGTATTAACAAATTAGGATAATTTACTTCACTCCATATTTTACCAGCCTTTAATATTATATCGGTATAACCAAATGCTGAAAACCAAAAACGTTTTTGTACACTTAATTCTGTCTTGTTTATTGTTGTCAAACTTCCTAAAAAGCCCTTTGGTGCAAAAGTTTGCGTTACAGAAAATACCGGTGCATCCAAATTTATTGGAATTCGATAATTCTTTGTTTGATAGAACTTTTCACCCGGTGCATACCTTAATGTGACATTAAAAGAAGCTTCATCATATTTTCTATATACATTCCCATATCCATCTTCAAAAGGCAACCATTTTGTTGCCTCTTGGGTATCAAATTTAAAACCGGCAGACACCGAAAATCCTGATTGTGTTTCTAGAGTATATTGTAAATTACTAGAACGTAAATATGTCATTTTATCGTTCTTTTGACGCTTGAAAGCAAGAAATACATTATCAGCATTTGTGAAGAAATAATGTTGTCCTATTTGATCAACATCATAGCTGTGTGATGCTTTAATAGAATGTACGGGAAATTCCATTGAATGATATTTCTTATCATTAAATGAATATTCTAATTCTGCTTGATATTTAATTTTTTTATCGCCAAAACCATATGCTAAATATCCCCTTGAAAACAAATTCTTACTTAAGTTTGCTGTTGTCATACCGCCTACCCTTAAACGTAATCCTTCAACAGGATTACCACTTACGGTAGTATTCATTGGACCAAAATCAAATTTACTGTTTTCGTCCTTTGTTGGAATATAACCCGAGACTAATGTCACCACAACCTTTTCTGTCCAATAAAAAGCCGGAACTTCACGTAAACGTACAATCATTTTACCGACCGAATTTTCATTTGCCTTTATTGGAATTTGACGATTGTCATTCCAAAATTGTTCGGGCATGTACAAAGCATTTTCTGCAACGATAGTCCGACCCTCTTTTTCAAATATTTCTACATTTTGAGGTTCTTCAAAAGAATGATTACGATACTTCGTTAATCGTCTTGCATATAAACCTTGCGTTGATGGCATTATCTCAAATTCTACTATCATATCATCTTTGATCTTTAGCCTGCTTCCATCAGGAGCTTTCTCAAAATCTTGACTCATATATATGTTTTCAACATAATTTAGATTAATTGATTTTGGAACATTTAGTTTTACCCTTTTGATAAACATCGTAGTATCCTCAAGAGGAACATATATACGCCCTGTAAACCCAAAGGATTCAGGCGTAAACGGAACAAAACTTAATTCAATACATTTTACACCATCTACCGGAATAGTATCAGTCAAATAATATTTATAATAATTAACTCCAATATTAGAAAGAGGACTCACAAACCTATTTTGCATTATCGTGATATCATTCTCAAATATGTTTACTTCACGAAACACATCTTCCAAAAAGCGTTGTATACTCTCTTGATCAAAAACTTCATCAATACCTGCACTCTTATTTCCTTTTACCAATTCTTTCTCACTATGCGGCTTTTTCCTGAAATATTCTGTAGATATTTTTTCCTTAACAGATACATTTAAAATAGGTTTCCCCGAAACTTCAGATGTATCAAGATAATCGAAAATAAAAGAGAATTTCTTCATGATCCAATTCTTCTTCTGTTCTTCAGAAAAATTATTCAAACCTAAATTTATTTTAGTGTGCTTATCATAACTATAATATTCATGATTTTTGGGGTCATATAAATTTCTTCTATCACGTAGCTTTTCCATGAATATTACTGCCGGATTATTCTTTTTTGAATATTTATCCTTCTTGTAATTAACAACAACTTCTTTCAACGCAACACCAGTTGGAACAAGTTCAATTATAAGTTCATTGATCTTGCCCTTATCTACATAGAATTCTTTCTCCTTGTACCCCATTGTAGAAATACTAAGACTTATGAAATTAGCAGAAGTTGTCATATTAAATTCACCATTTTCATTAGTCAATAAACCTTTATCGGAACCTCTAAAAAAGATTGCTGTATATGGAATAGGTTCATGACTGATGGAATCAATGACCAAACCTTTTACTGTTGTAGGAGCTGTAGGATGTTGGGAATATATGTTAGCAGATGAAACTATAATGAGCATAACATATATTATTAACTTAAATAATTGTCTCAACATTAAATTCGTAAATATATTTCTTGTGTGAAATTCAGTAAAAAATTATTTTTGCAAAAGTACTAAAAAAACGCCAGTCTATATGTTGTTTTTTGTCAATTTAATGGTCATTATAAGAAATAATATAAATATTGTATTAATATGTCAATAGAAATCGAACATAAATATCTTGTTGTTAATGATTCTTACAAAGATTCTGTTTCAAAAAGTATTCATATCTGTCAAGGTTACTTATCTAAAGAAAAGGAACGCACAGTAAGAATAAGAATTTCAGATGATAAAGCATGTATAACCATAAAAGGAAAAAATAATGGTGATACCCGAATGGAATTTGAATATTCAATACCAATAGAGGACGCAAATAAAATTATTTCAGAACTTTGTATTTCTCCTCTGATAGAAAAATATCGTCATATCGTTGAATATAAAGGAAACAAATGGGAAATTGACGAATTTAAAAGAGAACTTGACGGTCTTGTTGTTGCCGAAATAGAAATACCAACTAGTGAATATAAATATGACATTCCTCCTTTTATAGGGAAGAATGTCACAAATGATATACGTTACTATAACTCGAATCTTATTAATAAAATACCAGAATAGTAATTTTGGTGAATACTATTCGTTACATTAAATTTTCAATTCCAGTCCAACAACATTTTCAACATGGTGTGTGTGAGGAAACATATCAACCGGTTGTATTTCTGTTACAGAATATTTTTTATCAAGAAGAGCTAAATCTCTGGCTTGTGTAGCAGGATTGCAACTTACATACACAATTCGTTTGGGTTCGGAAGCAAGTATTACGTTTACAACGTCCTCATGCATTCCGGCTCTTGGCGGATCAACAATCATCACATCAGGTTTTCCATGTTCCATAACAAAATTTTCTGTTAGAACATCTTTCATATCACCGGCATAAAACAAGGTGTTTTCGATACTGTTAACTTCCGAATTTAATTTTGCATCGGCAATAGCATCTTCAACGTATTCTATTCCAACAACTTTTTTTGATTGTCTGGCTACAAAATTGGCAATAGTTCCTGTTCCTGTATAAAGATCGTAAACCAATTCATTTCCCGTTAGATTTGCCATTCGTCGAGCAACTTTGTAAAGTTCATATGCCTGAAGCGAATTGGTTTGATAGAATGACTTTGCTCCAACTCTAAATTTCAAACCCTCCATTTCCTCCTCTATATAATTTTTACCTTTATAAGTAATTATTTCTTGATCTCCTATTGTATCATTAACTTTCAAATTAATAACATAAAGTAGAGATGTTATTTGAGGAAATTTCTCTCCTATTGCTGACATTACATCATGAATCTTTTCCTTATCATCTTCACCAAACACAACAACAAGCATTATGTCTCTTGTACTTGCAGTACGTACAATAATGGTACGCATAAGTCCTTTTTGAGCTTTTAAATCATAAAAAGTATATGATTTTGATAATGTATACTCACGTATGAACAAACGAATTTGATTGGATATATCTTCCTGTAACCAACACTTTTTTATGTCCAAAACCTTATCAAAAGCACCGGGAATATGGAACCCTAAAGCATTCCTGTCAGGAAATTCTTTTCCACTTCGCATTTCCTCATAAGTAAGCCAGCACTTATTAGAAAACGTAAACTCCAATTTATTACGATAGAATTGCATATTTGCCGAGCCTATAATAGGATTAATCACCGGTATTGGAATTTTAGCGATACGCTCCATCGCATCTTTCACTTGCTGTTGCTTATATTTTATCTGTTCTTCATATGGGAGGTGTTGCCATTTACAACCACCACAAACACCAAAATGCTCGCAAAATGGTTCTTTTCGAATTGTACTAGGCTTTACCAGATTAACAATATGACCTTCAGCAAAACTATGTTTTTTCTTATCGATCTTAACATCAACTATGTCACCGGGTGCACCATACGGAATAAAAACAACCAAATCATTTACTCTTGTAAGACTTTTACCTTCGGCTGCGACACCAGTTATTTCTACTCCTTCAAGCAATGGCAATTCTTTTTTTCTTCTACCCATATATTTCTATATTATTGCAACAATTATTATAAAATAAATTTCAATAGGAAAAATGACGCCAGAACGTACATTCCAATAGTCATTTTTCTATAATTTCCACTTATCAAATTTATAAAAATATAACTCAAATGTCCTAAAACGATACCATCTGAAATACTATAAGCTAAAGGCATAAAAATTATACAGATAAATGCCGGCACAGCTTCAGCATAATTATTAAAATCAATTTTTAGAACAGATCCCATCATCATAAGTCCTACCAAGACCAATACTGGAGCTGTTGCAGCAGCCGGGATGGCAAGGAATAATGGAGCAAAAAATAGTGCTAATAAAAAACATGCTCCTGTTACAAAAGCAGTTAATCCGCTTCTACCACCTTCATTAACTCCTGCCGCACTTTCAACATATACAGCTACAGTACTGGTTCCCATTACAGCTCCTGCTGCAGTTGAAATGGAATCAACCATAAACACTTCTTTTAATCGTGGTATTTTACCATTCTTTACCATTCCTGCACGAGTTGTTACACCAATTACAGTACCTATACAATCGAATAAATCTACAAATAATAAAGTGAAAACAATTATCACCATTTCTTTGGTAAAGATATTATCCCATTCGAATTTCATAAAAATCGGTTCTACTGATGGCGGTATGCTAAAGACTCCATCTATATTGGTTACACCCAATGGAATACCTATTATTGTTGTAGCTAAAATACCAAATAACAATGCTCCCTTTATGTTTTTTACGAGGAGTACAGATGTTAAAATAATACCAATTACGCCCAACAAGGCTGAACCGGAGGTCAATTCACCTAAACTAACAAGCGTTGCTTCATTGTTCACAATTATACTGGCACTTTTAAGTCCTATAAACGCAATATACAGACCTATACCTGCACTAATGGCATTTTTTAATGTATCCGGTATTACATCTACAATTTTTTCTCGAAGATTCGTTATTGTAAGTAGTATAAACACAATACCTTCAAGAAAAACAGCAGTAAGTGCAAATTGCCAAGAGTACCCCATAATCATACAGACAGTATATGCAAAAAATGCGTTCAACCCCATCCCCGGAGCCAATGCTAAAGGTAATTTTGCATATAATCCCATAAACATGGTGGCAAGAGCCGACATTATAACGGTTGTTGTAAACAAGGCACCTTTGTCCATCCCGGTTTCACTCAATATATTGGGATTGACAGCTAAAATATAAGCCATTGTAAGGAATGTTGTGATACCTGCCATGACTTCGGTTCGCACGGTTGTTTCTTTCAAATTGAAACCAAATAGTTTTTGTAACATCATGAAAATTATATAAAAATTAAATTGCAAATTTACATTAAAAAATCATTATGATACGCTAAACCACAATTTTTCTTCACTTAAATAATAAATCGAAAAAAATTAATCAATAAAAGTAATATTCGTTTTATATTCTGTTTTATAATTCTTTTCATGATTAGAAATAATTTACTATATTTGCAATTAGCATTTAACCTATTTAAGGAATTAAATCAACACAAGCTTAGAATTATTTATTAACTAATTGTAAATCATATGATTAAATTCATGAAGAGTGTTTATACTTTCGGTAACGGGAACGCAGAAGGCCGTGCCGATATGAAAAATCTTCTCGGTGGTAAGGGTGCAAACCTTGCCGAGATGAACTTGATTGGAGTGCCTGTGCCTCCAGGTTTTACAATCACAACAGAAGTTTGTACTACTTATACTCAACAAGGTAAAGACACTGTTGTGAAACTGTTAGAAGAAGATGTAAAAAAATCTATTGCACACATTGAAAATCTAACAGGAAACAAGTTCAACGACGCTGAGAATCCTCTATTGGTTTCAGTACGTTCAGGTGCTCGAGTTTCAATGCCGGGTATGATGGATACAGTCCTAAACCTTGGTATGAACGACCAAGTTGTTGAAGCTCTTGCTAAAAAATCTGGTAATCCACGTTTCGCTTGGGATAGCTACCGTCGTTTCGTTCAAATGTATGGTGATGTTGTTCTTGGTATGAAGCCAAAGAACAAGACCGATATAGATCCATTTGAAGAAGTAATGGACGCTGTTAAAGAAGAAAAAGGCGTAAAACTTGATACAGAACTTGATGTAGAAGACTTGAAAAAGTTGGTAAAACTATTCAAGGAAGCTGTATTGAAATCAACTGGAAATGTATTCCCGGAAAGTGCTTGGGAACAACTTTGGGGCGCAATTTGTGCTGTATTTGACAGTTGGATGAATGAACGTGCTATCCTATATCGTAGAATGAACCAAATTCCAGAAGAATGGGGAACTGCTGTTAACGTTCAAGCAATGGTATATGGTAATATGGGTGAAACTTCAGCTACCGGTGTTGCATTTACTCGCGACGCCGCAACAGGTGAAGATATCTTTAATGGTGAATATTTGATTAATGCTCAAGGTGAAGACGTGGTTGCCGGTGTTCGTACTCCACAACAAATTACTATTGAAGGTTCTCGTCGTTGGGCTAAACTTCAAGGTATTTCTGAAGAAGAACGCGCAGCTAAATATCCTTCTCTAGAAGAATCAATGCCGGAATGTGCTAAATCACTTATTGAGACTCAACAAAAACTTGAAGACCATTATAAAGATATGCAAGACCTTGAATTTACTATTCAAGATGGCAAACTATGGTTGCTTCAAACTCGTAACGGTAAGCGTACAGGTGCGGCAATGGTTAAAATTGCAATGGACTTGCTTCGTGAAGGTGTTATCAACGAAAAGACCGTACTTCAACGTATGGAGCCTCAAAAGCTTGACGAACTTCTTCACCCTGTATTCGATAAAGCTGCTCTTGCCAAAGCAAAGGCTGTAGCTAAGGGGCTTCCGGCTTCACCAGGTGCAGCAACAGGTCAAATTGTATTTTTTGCTGATGACGCTGAAGCATGGGCTGAACGCAAGAAGAAAGTAATCATGGTTCGTCTTGAAACTTCACCGGAAGACCTTCGTGGTATGACTGTTGCTCAAGGTATTTTGACTGCACGTGGAGGTATGACTTCTCATGCTGCTGTGGTTGCTCGTGGTATTGGTAAGTGCTGTGTATCAGGTGCAGGCGAAATCAAGGTTGATTATAAGGAAAAGACAGTAGAAATGGGTGGCAAAGTTTATCATGAAGGTGACTGGATCTCATTGAATGGTAGTACCGGTGATGTTTATGATGGTCTTGTATCAACAGTTGATGCTGAACTTGACGGTGATTTTGCGGCTATCATGAATTTAGCTGAAAAATATACAAAGGTAGATGTTCGTACTAATGCAGATTCACCTCGTGACGCCCTTGTTGCTCGTAAGTTTGGTGCTAAGGGTATAGGTCTATGCCGCACAGAACACATGTTCTTTGAAGGCGACCGTATTAAGGCTATGCGTGAAATGATTATTGCACGTGATGAAGAAGGACGTCGTACAGCTTTAGCAAAACTATTGCCTATGCAACGTGGCGACTTCGAAGGTATTTTCGAAGCTATGGATGGTCTTGGGGTTACAATTCGTCTTCTTGACCCACCTTTGCATGAATTTGTACCTCACCAAACTGCAACACAAAAGGAACTTGCTGAAGAAATGGGTATGACTCTAGAAGAGGTAAAAGCAATCGTTGATGGTCTAGAAGAATTCAACCCAATGCTTGGACACCGTGGTTGCCGCCTTGGTAATACATATCCTGAAATCACCGAAATGCAAGCACGTGCAATCATTGAGGCTGCTCTTAATGTAAAAGCTAAGGGAATTGATGTTCATCCTGAAATCATGATTCCTCTAGTGGGTGTTCTTAAGGAACTTCAAATGCAAGCTAATATTATTAACGAAACAGCTCAAAAGGTATTCGCTGAACGTGGAGACACAGTTGCTTACAAGATTGGTACTATGATTGAAGTACCTCGCGCTGCATTGACAGCTGACCAAATCGCTACTATTGCTGATTTCTTCTCATTCGGAACTAATGACTTGACTCAGATGACATTCGGTTATTCTCGCGATGATGCTCCTAAGTTCTTAAAAGTTTACAAAGAAAAGGGACTTATCAAAACAGACCCATTTGAAGTACTTGATCAGGAAGGCGTAGGTCAACTAGTTAAGATGGGTACAGAAAAGGGTCGTTCAACGAAGCCTGAATTGAAGGTTGGTATCTGTGGCGAACACGGAGGTGAACCATCTTCAGTTAAATTCTGTGCTAAGCTTGGAATGAACTATGTATCATGTTCTCCATTCCGTGTGCCAATCGCACGTCTAGCTGCGGCGCAGGCTGCTGTAGAATAATAATTCTTTAATTAATATTAAAACGGCACGTTATAAAAATTATAACGTGCCGTTTTCTATTACAAAGAAAAATAATACTTAAGGGAGGTTCTATAAATTCAATTTACCATTAGCGAGTAGTCAGAACCT
>CAZTFX010000035.1:0-22876 GCA_964613095.1 uncultured Muribaculaceae bacterium
AATCAGCCCTATTTTTTTATTCCGTCAAAAAAAAGTTTTATCGGACACTAATAATATACAATGCTTTCCATACAGCAGATGGATGGACTTTATCACTGTATGAGTCCGAACTTAGAAAGAAACAACGCATAAACAATGCAGTAGATATAAAGATTGAAAGCTAAAGGTATAGTCGCCCCAATATATAATTAAAACGAGTTTGTTCCAACACGGAGCAAACTCGTTTTTAGTATTAATCCTATTTTTATCTATAACCTTAACGCAATCTCTGCGTCTATCATTGAAATATAAAGAAAAAGTTTAGTAGTTTGAAGCTTGTTATTTACTAATTCGTATCTTTGACTAACAAAAAGTAAGTTAGTTTAACCCAAATCGTCTATTTTAACACACATTAACCAAACAAATATCTAAATGCTTCTTCTACCCTTGCAACCTCAACCAATTTTAAATTTAATCGTGATGTATCAAATCCTTTTAAATTATTCTTTGGAATTATCATTGTTTTAAATCCTAATTTTTCAGCTTCACTTATACGCTGTTCAATACGTGTAACCTGCCGTATTTCTCCACTCAAGCCCACTTCACCACTCATACATATACCTTTTTGAACCGGCATATCCACATTAGATGATAAGATTGCACAAATCACGGATAAGTCCAAAGCTGGATCATTAACTTTCAGTCCTCCGGCTATATTTAAAAACACATCTTTCTGCGCCAATTTAAACCCTACCCGTTTTTCCAATACGGCAAGCAACATATTCATTCGTTTGCTATCAAATCCTGTCACAGAACGTTGTGCTGTTCCATAAGCAGCTGTACTCACCAGTGCTTGGGTTTCGATAAGAAACGGACGAATACCTTCAAGAGTAACCCCTATCGTAACTCCGCTTAATGAATCATCTTTTTGTGATAGCAACATTTCCGATGGATTTGTAACCTCACGCAATCCATAATGCGTCATTTCATAAATTCCCATTTCGGATGTACTACCGAAACGATTTTTAATACCTCTCAAGATACGATACATATAATGACGGTCACCTTCAAATTGCAACACGGCATCCACTATATGTTCAAGTACCTTAGGACCGGCAATACTACCTTCCTTATTTATATGACCAATAAGTATTACCGGGGTGTTTGTCTGTTTAGCATATTTTAATAATGTGGCGGCACATTCTCTCACTTGGCCCACACTTCCTGCCGAAGAGTCCAATGTATCAGAAGCTATTGTTTGAATAGAATCCACAACTATCAAATCCGGATTAAAATTCTTTATGCTTGTAAAAATTGACTCCAATGATGTATCACATACTATATAACATTCACAATCTATTTTACCCTCACAGATACGATCTGCACGCATTTTCAACTGCTGTTGACTTTCTTCACCACTTACATATAATACTTTACGGCTTCTTATTCTCAACACATTCTGCAAAATAAGTGTTGACTTACCAATACCAGGTTCTCCTCCTACAAGTATAATCGATCCTGGCACCAATCCTCCGCCAAGTACACGATTTAATTCCCCACTTGGTAAAGATATACGCGATTCTTTTTCGGTCTTAATCTCTGAAATTTTTATAGGAATACTTCGTTTTTTACCTTCATCACCTCCAAAATCTGTCATGGTTTTAGATGGTTTTATAGAAACTTTTTCTTCTACATAAGTATTCCATTCCCCACATGCAGGGCATTTACCCACCCATTTGGGTGACTCTGCCCCACAACTACTGCAAAAGAACATCGATTTAACCTTTATCGCCATATTCCATCATTTATTTCTTAATAAAACTATTACGACGGAACTCACTTATAGTAATTGCCGCCGCCATTCCCACATTTAGAGATTCACTTGTAGGACCCCCTATGGGATATGAAGGAATTAACAGTCTGTTTTTTATAATTTCACTCAGTTTAGGAGAAATACCTCTACCTTCATTTCCAAAAACGACAAATCCTTTTGAATCCAATTCAGCCTTATAGATATTTTTCCCATCTAAGAACGTACCATATATCGGCATATCGGAATACTCATAAAAAAGCTCTTCCAAATCACAATAATGTACTTTCACGCGAGAAATTGCACCCATTGTAGCCTGAACCACTTTATGGTTATATACATCTACCGTTTTTTCACTGCAAAATATATTCTTTATACCATACCAATCGGCAATTCTCATTATAGTTCCCAAATTACCGGGATCTTGAATATTATCAAGCACAATATTAAGGTTATTTTTTACTTCATTTTCATCTATAACATCTTCAGGTATATCATATACAGCTATTACATCGGCTGCCGTAGAGAATTGTGACATTCGTTGCATTTGCCCCTTATTGGCAAATTGTATTTTACCTAAATGACCACTATGTCCAAATTCCTCATACCATGCTTGTGTCGCAATAATCAATCTACAATTAAAATTGTCCCATGTATCACGAACACATTTTGTTCCTTCAGCCACAAAACATCCTTCCTCCACACGATATTTCTTTTGAGCAAGCGAAGCTACCAGCTTTATTGTACTATTAGTTACATTCATTGATTCTATACTTATATAATGTTAGTCAAAGTTAGTATTATTTTCCCAAATTATCCAAAAAATCAGTAAAATAGCAACAAAAAGTGTTTTTTATTAACTTTAAGTTTTTATTTATCACCTTTTTCACTACCTTTGTCAAAAGATAAATTAATATAATGATTCACTATTTGATAAAAAGCCTATCTTTCATGGCTATAATCAGATAGCCATAAAACTAATCTTAAAATGAGAGCTAAACCCAATCTTAGTTTTTGGAAGCTATGGAATCTTAGCTTCGGTTTTTTTGGCGTGCAAATTGCCTATGCATTACAAAGTGCAAACATCAGTCGTATCTTCGCAACACTTGGAGCCGATCCACACAATCTTAGCTATTTTTGGATTTTACCACCACTTATGGGTATTGTTGTACAACCCATCATAGGTTCATTAAGCGATAGAACATGGTGTCGATTTGGACGTCGCTTACCCTATTTGATATTAGGAGCATTAATTGCTGTAATTGTAATGTGTTTATTGCCAAACGCCGGAAGTTTTGGATTAACAGTAGGAGGAGCAATGATCTTTGGCTTTATTGCACTTATGTTCCTTGACACATCGATTAACATGGCAATGCAACCATTCAAAATGCTTGTTGGTGACCAAGTTAACGAAAAACAAAAAGGTCTTGCCTATTCAATCCAAAGTTTCTTGTGTAATGCAGGAAGTTTGGTAGGTTACCTAGCCCCTATTATATTTACTGCAATAGGAATAAGTAACATTGCCCCCAAAGGTCAAGTCCCCGATTCAGTAACCTATGCATTCTACGTAGGTGCTGCAATTTTGATTTTATGTGTATTCTACACATTTGCCACAGTTAAAGAAATGCCTCCAAAAGAATATGCAGAGTTTCATGGATTCGCCGATGAAACAACAAATAAAAAAGAAGAAAAAAAAGAATCTATGCTATCCCTTCTTATCCATGCGCCAAAAGTATTCTGGACAGTTGGTCTTGTTCAATTCTTCTGTTGGTGTGCATTTATGTACATGTGGACGTATACTAATGGTGCAATTGCCGATACCGTATGGAACACAACCGACACTGCTTCAGCCGAATACCAAGAAGCAGGTAATTGGGTAGGTGTTCTATTTGCAGTACAAGCTGTTGGTTCAGTTCTTTGGGCTATGTTGATACCCCAATTCAAGAATTTGAAAATTGCTTACAGTTTGAGTTTGTTACTTGGAGGAATCGGTTTTATTTCAACAATGTTTATTCACGACCAATATATTCTGTTCATTTCCTATCTTCTTATAGGTTGTGCATGGGCTGCAATGCTTGCCTTACCTTTCACAATCCTCACAAATTCCATTTCAGGAAAGAACATGGGTACTTATCTTGGTTTATTTAACGGAACAATCTGTTTACCACAAATCATTGCAGCGTCAATAGGCGGTATATTATTAAGCTTGGTAGGTGGTTCACAAGTAAATATGCTTGTTCTTGCCGGAGTATTGCTAATAGCAGGTGCAGGTGCGGTATTCGTTATAAAAGAAACATACGCTGAAAAAAAACAATAAACAATTGCTATATATAGACTTTCAAAACAAGGCTTTTCATTTTAGAAAGGTCTTGTTTTTATTATATAATTATACCTAACAAATTTCAACGTAAGTTTTCACCTATATTCAAGTCACTATTTTTTTGTATCTTTGCACATCTATTATTAAACTCATAAAAGAAAAGGTATTGGCAAATAAGTATAAATCAACAGGGCTTCCTTCACCCATAGCGTCGGCTATTCCTATAATTTTTCTTATCACAGCATTGGTCTTCCTCCTTTCAACCAAAGGAACCGATGCCATATCAGAATACAGCCAAATTATATTATTAGGTGCTGCTACACTATCTTTCACCATATCACGCATTTTCTATCCATGCAGTTGGAAAATGCTCAGAATAGGTATTTATAAAAGTGCCAAGCAGATACTCCCTGCTGTACCAATTTTATTATTGATAGCAATGGTATCGGCAACATGGATGTTCGGAGGAATTGTTCCTTCGCTTATTTATTATGGATTGGAATTTATCAACCCTAAGACATTTCTGGTTATAACATGTGTAGTTTGTTCTATAATATCAGTATTAACCGGTAGTTCTTGGACTACATGTGCCACTATAGGTATCGCTTTTATGGGAATAGGAACTATCATGGGATATCACGAAGCATGGATAGCAGGAGCCGTAATATCTGGAGCTTATTTCGGGGATAAGATGTCTCCTTTATCCGACACCACAGTTTTGGCAGCGTCAACAACCGGGGTTAAACTTTTTGATCATATAAAATACTTATTCATTACCACTATACCGGCAATGACTATTGCACTATTGGTTTATTTCTTTTTAGGATGGAACATTGATGAAAATGCTGTTTCTCAAAACAGTGAATTAACCATCCATCTGATAGAAACATTCTATATCTCAGCATGGCTATTGTTGGCTCCTGTTATAACTTGTGTACTTATTGTAATGAAAGTAAATGTACTAATCACTCTCACAATAAGTACCATATTAGGTATAATAGGTTTAGTATTTTTTGAACCGGAGCTATTGGAAATATTGGCTGCAAATAGTAATAGTTCAATTGCCATCTTAAAATTATTACTAACAAATACCTCCATTGAAACACCAAGCACTTTACTAAATGAGCTCGTCGCAACCGGAGGTGTAGAAGGTATGCTCAATACTATTTATCTCATTTTAAGTGCAATGATATTTGGCGGTGTAATGTTAGGTACAAGAATGTTATCTAGCCTTACACGCAGTTGCTTGAAAAATGTCAAAAAAACGGCTTCGGCAGTGTCTACAACAGTAGGTTCAGGATTATTTATGAATAGTTGTACCGGTGACCAATATCTATCAATAATCATAACAGCAAATCTTTTCAAGAACTTATACAAAAAACTCGGACTGGAATCTAAATTACTTGGTCGTTCCATAGAAGATTCTGTTTCGGTTACATCGGTTCTCATTCCATGGAATTCTTGTGGTATAACACAATCAACTGTTCTTGGAGTAAGTACTGTTTATTATTTGCCTTTTTGTGTCTTTAATTACATGTGTCCTATCATGTCAATTATTATAGCACACATAGGCTACAAAATCAAGAAAATAAATCAATAGATTTTTATAAATTCCACTGCACGACGTAAATCCGATTCGTTTTTAAACGAGGTATATGGTATTGCAAGAAATGAGAATTTAGGTTGTTTAAACAATACAAGTAAGCAATCATCTTTTACACAGAAACCCTTGATACATTTTTTTGACAGAAAAACCTTTTCTAATTTGTAGTCAGGCTCAAGACACCCTTCTATATCAATACGTTTCTTAAGTATCACATCTATCCCAACTTCACTTATTATTGTATCTTTCAACATTATAGAATAACGACTTTCCGGAATCAATCCATAATAAATTACCACAACAAACAAAATCATAGTAAATACCAAAAACGCCAGCACTATTGCAACAAACAAAAAATTGATATTTACCACCGACAAACCTACACACACGGCAAGGGGTAATACATACATCCACCAATAGTTTTCCATATAAAGCCCCAACGTATACCATAAATATTGCCCTACAGAAACACGACTTTCATCTA
This sequence comes from uncultured Muribaculaceae bacterium, assembly GCA_964613095.1. Lineage (GTDB taxonomy): Bacteria > Bacteroidota > Bacteroidia > Bacteroidales > Muribaculaceae > RGIG4576. The sequence goes on from CAZTFX010000035.1 coordinate 6,197, forward strand.
TGTAAACCGGCTCTATCATTATTTACTTGATGTATCCATAAATGCAAAATATACTGCAGCTATCAGTAAGACAAATGCCATACAATGATTCCAATGTAATTGTTCACCTTTAAAGAAAACAATCGTAAACACCGTAAAAATTATTAACGTTATAGCTTCCTGCATAACCTTTAGTTGTAACAATGTAAAAGGACCTCCGTTTCCCACAAATCCCATACGATTTGCCGGGACTTGAAAAGCATATTCAGCCAATGCTATAAGCCAAGAAAACAATATTACAACATATAACGGCCAATTAGTACTAATTCCTGCAGTTTGCAATTTTAAATGACCATACCATGCAAATGTCATGAAAATATTGGATATAACCAACATTCCCACAGTCAACAAAGCAGTTTGCCACATGTCTTTCTACTATTTATTTTTTCTTTTTGGATAACTCCTTACGACGTTTTGCTAGTTTCTCGTAACCCTCCTTATATATTACTTCATTCTTAACTTTCATCTGTTGACTATATCCGGTTCCTTCCGCATTATATAATTTTGATAAGTTTAAATAATGCTTTCCACTACCTCTTTTTATTGAAAATACCTGATGTTTACGCGCTACAACTGTATCGCATAGCGCTGAATGTCCCTTTTTACCTAAACCTCTCAAATCTTCAGGCACTCCACCTTCACCCAACCACACATAACGAATCTCCGAGCATGGAGGATAACCTATTCCTATCCACATTGTTGTCAACAACGGATTTTCACCTTTCTTTACGCCTTCGATTACGGTAGTTGCTGTAGAACTTCTACGAGGAATAAAATCTTGATCAATTAGCCATTCTTCTCCACTATTCGTATAATCCTTGCCAAGTAAACTATGATAAAATCTACGTGAAAAATCTTCGGTAAAAGTAGCAGGAGTAAAATTCTTATTTGCTAAATATGGAGCTACCAATTCTTTTGCGTTCTGTTCACGTATATAGCCCATACCATCATCATCCACTCTTCCCGAATGAGAATAATTTGTTCTTATCAATATACCATCCTCGGTATCAGCTAAATTAAATTCCTTATATGTAAAATTATTTGTTTCATAATATCCACCATTACCATATGCATCAATCACCCCAAAATTAGCCTCAACAAGCATTGGGCGAGACAATGTGTCTAGAAAATGTTTGAAATCGGCAACAGAGCTACACACTTCAAGCGCACGTTTCATCAACACACCTTCTTTATCCATATTCTTATAACTGATTGTATCATCTTTTATGTTATAAGAAGCCGTATTCATAATAGCGAAGCCTTCACTATTATAGCCCATCCATGCATCATTACAATCCTTGTCACTGGCATTATATAAAGCAACAAATTCAAAATTACCATTCTTTGCAGGAGTTCGTTCCACTTTATTGTTCTCTTCACCTGTATCACGGTGTTTCCATAACAATGGACACCCATTTTTTGTATTTTTGGCTGCAATTATCGCCGATGTACATGCGTAAACTCCATTTACTGCAAATACTGCTAATATTGTCAAAATTATTTTCTTCATATTTACACGTTATTTTATTATTTCTGTCAAAGATAGTAAGAAAAATCGTACTTTTGTAAATAATTTAAAAGAAAACAATGAAAGACTATATATTCTCAACCGAAATAGCAGTTAGAGACTATGAATTGGACTGCGAAGGAGTGGTTAACAACGCAAACTATCTGCATTATCTTGAACACACCCGACATCTTTTTTGCGAATGGGCAGGATTTTCCTTTAAACAAATGCAAGAACAGGGTATCGACCCTATGTTGAACCGTATCGAAGTTGATTACAAAGTACCTCTTCGCAGTGGCGACATTATGGAAAGCAAATTATGGGTGGAAATAAAAGGAGTTCGTTTCGTTTTTCATCAAGATATATTCAACAAAGCTACAGGAGTTCAAGCCATAAAGGCTGTTGTGAGTTGTGTGTGTACCAAAGATGGTAAACTCACACGCGGTGAAGAACTTGCCGAAGCATTCAAAAACTTTCTTCAAAAATAACCGATTCCAAATATGCAACACACCGACACAAATCAGCTAATATATCGCATTGCCTTTGCCTCCCTAAGAGGTATGGGATATGATTTGGCACAAAAAATTCTTGGTGTGATACCATCGGAAAAAGATTTTTTTGAAATTCCCGAAAAGGACCTACAAAGTCTATTGAAAACCAAAGTAAAAATGACCGAGATGGGTTATCGTAAGGAACATCTTGAGAATGCCCAAAAAGAAATTGAATTCATAACTAAAAACAATATTGATGTAACATATTTCACTGACGATGATTACCCCACACGTTTGGCACACTCACAAGACGCCCCTATCATATTGTATTCCAAAGGTAATTGCAATCTTAATGCATCTAAAGTAATAAGCATTGTAGGAACACGCCATGCTACAATCTACGGAAAGCATTTTTGTGAAACATTTATCAGTGACTTAAAAGATTTGGTCGAAGATGTTATTATAGTCAGTGGTCTCGCATACGGTATTGACATCTGCGCGCATAGAACAGCTTTAGCCAACAATATACCTACCGTTGCAGTTCTGGCACATGGGCTTAATACTATATACCCCTCCACTCATCGCAAAGAAGCAGTAGAAATGGTTCGCAATGGAGGTATGGTGCTAACCGATTATCTCTCTTACGATAAGATTCATCCAAGTAACTTCGTGGCACGCAATCGTATTGTGGCAGGAATTGCCGATTGTACGCTTGTAGTGGAATCAGCAGAAAAAGGTGGTTCGCTTATTACTGCCGGTATAGCGTCAAGTTACAATCGTGATGTTTTTGCTCTTCCTGGACGTGCAAACGACACTTATTCTAAAGGTTGTAACAATCTTATAAAAAACAATGCCGCTTCACTTATCACCTCAGCCGAAGATTTAGTATCGGCGATGAGATGGGAAACAATTACACCTGAGTGTGACGCAAAGCAAATGCAAATGTTTGCAGATATTACCCCCGAAGAAATGCCAATTATAAATTATTTACAACAAAATAACGAAACCCATATCAATGTGCTATGTAATGCACTTGGTATGCCAATATCTCAACTCATGAGCATACTCATAGAATTGGAATTCAAAGGAGCAATTATTTCCCTACCGGGTGCAAAATACACCCTCTCATAAACACTCTTAATATTAAAGTCAATTACTTAATTAAATCCATTTCTCAATATTCTTCTATATTTTTCACAATTCATATTGATATTGAACTTATTTTCTTAAAAATTATTATATTTGTATATACAAGTTGTTTTAGAATATATTTGTCAAATCGTTAAAACTAAATATTATGGAAAAGAAGATCATACCGGATTCAGAACTTATAATAAACAGTGATGGCAGTATTTTTCATCTACACCTCACACCGGAACAACTTACCGACAAAATTATAGTTGTAGGCGATCCCGGACGTGTTGATATGGTTGCTTCTCATTTTGACACAAAAGAATTTGAGGTTTCAAGTCGAGAATTCCACACCATCGGTGGTACTTACAAGGGTAAACGTATTATGTGCCTATCTCATGGTATAGGTAGTGACAATATCGATATTGTAGTTAACGAACTCGACGCACTTGCAAACATTGATTTCACAACTCGCACAGTTAAAAACGAGTTCCGCCAACTTGAAATCATTCGCATAGGAACTTCCGGTTCACTTCAGCCCGATTTGGCTTTAGGTACACCGGTGATTGCAACAAAAGCAATCGGATTTGATGGTGTATTAAACTTTTATGCCGGACGCAATGAGGTCTGTGATTTGGATTTTGAAAAAGCATTTTGCGAACATGTCAAATGGAACTCTTTATGGTGTAAACCTTATGTTGTAGATGCCGATGAAGAACTGGTTAAACGTATAGGTGGGAACGATATGGTTCACGGTAACACAATTGCAGCAGTTGGTTTTTATGGACCTCAAGGTCGTGAGGTTCGTCTCCCGCTTGCAGAACCTGAATTGAACAATCGCATTGAATCGTTCCGATACAACAATCGTAAAGTTACCAATTATGAAATGGAAAGCTCGGCTTTACAAGGATTGGCAAGACTAATGGGACACAAAGCCATGACAGTGTGTACAATCATAGCAAACCGAAGAAATAATGATGCTACGCCTAATTATAAAACAGCGGTTGCCGACCTTATCAAAACAGTATTAGATCGTATTTGAATACATATCGTAATCAAAAAGGCTATATTTACAATATATCAATAAATATAGCCTTTTTTATCTCTATCAAATCATCTTAAATATACTCTTTCACAAAAGGATTATATTGCTTCTCATCACCTACTGTAGTTGTTCCACCATGACCGGGATATAAAATGGTATCTTCAGGTAAAGTATATATCTCAGTTCTGATACTTTCTATTAATGTATCATAATCTCCACCTGTTAAATCGGTTCTCCCTATACTCATTTGAAAAATTGTATCACCCACGAAAGCACATCCTGATTCGGGCAAAAAGAATACAACCCCACCCGCACTATGCCCGGGAGTATGCAGAATTTTTATAGATTCTCCGTTTAACTTGATAACATCACCACCGACAACCTTATCAGTTATACTAAAAGGCTTTACTTCATAGGGTAAATTAAACATTCTCAACTGCACATCAGCCTTACTGCCCAACTCTATATCAGCAGTATGTCCATAAACTTGACAACCGTATTTTTCAACCAAACAACCGGTACCCATAATATGATCTACATGTTGATGCGTGAGTAAAACCATTTTTAACGAAAAGTTGTTTTCCTCAAAAAATTTATACAATGTCTCGCATTCTTGTGTTGTACACATTCCGGGATCAACAACAGCGACATCATTCATTCCTTCTTCCCATAATATATAGGTATTTTCAGAAAAGGGATTTACCGTAAACCTTGAAATCTTCATAACACTTGAACTTCTCATTAAATAAGTTGTACATAAACTACTTTCTTTGTCTCAAAAAAAGGCTCGGCAAAGTAATCGTTCAAATCGGCAATCATAGCCATTTTTCTATACTTCTTCACTTCATTTTGCAAATCACCGCCTTTCAAACATATCAATCCATTAGGTAAGGCGTTGATACATTTTTTTGATACACTGCGACGCACCACAGCAATCAAATCATCAAGTTCCATTACGGCTCGGCTTACCACGAAGTCAAACGCCCCTTTAACCTCTTTCACATCACCATGTTGTGTGGTAACATTTTTCAAACCAATTCTATCGGCTATATCTTGTGCAACTTTGATTTTTTTTCCAATTCTATCCACCAAATGGAATTGAACATCCGGAAACATTATAGCCAACGGGATACCCGGTAAACCGCCTCCTGTTCCCATATCAAGAACCTTTGAACCGGATTTAAAATCGGTAAATTTTGCTATTCCCAATGAATGCAATATATGATTTACATATAGATTATCTATATCTTTACGAGAAATAACATTGATTTTCTCATTCCACTCAGGATAAAGTTCACCCAACTGCTCGAACTGATTTATTTGATTTTCACTCAGTTCTTTAAAATATTTTTTTATAATATCGATTCCCATATATTCTTTCCAATATTAACTATTAAATCATGTATTACATTAGTTAATAATCTATCTCACTTCTACTTAATGAAATTCTAACTTCTTCCAATACAGACAATTCCCGTGGATGAAAATTCCACACAATACTATCGGAAGTCAAATAAAAATTTTCACTTACCGTCAAATTATCAAAATTATAATAACCTAAATCGGCTAATTCATCATCACTAACCACATTCAAGTCTCTGCGCAATTTATTTTTCAACAATTCTGCCACCTGATTTATTACCTCTTCCGTATAAACATCGGAGATTTCAAGTTTATCCATTTCAGATAAATTAAAAACATAGTAAAAATGTCGTTTTGACGGTAGTTTATCATCTACTAAAGCGATTTCCTCCTTACATACACTAAGCAAACCTTCAGCATTATATACAGGGTATATTCTAACCTGTAGTTGACAGTCGGTCATTGGTTCATAATCTATTTCAATCTCTCCATCTGTAACATCTACTCCATTTTCCTTATATTGATTGATTAAATTATCAACATAATGCGGAAATGCCGAAGCCAATGAAACCGAATCGGACAAAACATTCAAAACATTTGTCGTATATAGTTTTTGCAACTGCTCTGTTTTTTCATTATCAATGTAAGTCTTAGGATAAGTTATTTCAACATCTGCCGATATATGGCATTTTTTTCCATCAACAATTGAATAATTCATTGTATCATGCAAATTTATGGTTGCCATCGCAACGGTATCTCCTACAACTTTTATGTTTTTTTCTGATTTACCGTTTGAACATCCGCATAAGCATATCATTATCAGTGCCAAAGCACTAAAAAACATTCGTTTTTTCATCTTTTTTGTTTTTAATGGAACATAAAGATAAGCAAAAATTATGTAATTCGACTTCAAAATACCTATTTTTTCCATTTTTGCGTTTTTATGTCGAAATTTATAACGATATTCGCAAAAAATTTAAATAAGATGTTACAAATCGGAAAAATCAATGAACTAGAGATTACCCACAGAGTGGATTTTGGACTTTATTTGGATGGTGGAGAAGCCGGAGAAATATTACTACCTTTGCGATATGCAACCCGCGATATGCAACCGGGAGATAAAATTGAGGTTTTTATATATAGAGATTCAGAAGACCGTCTGATTGCCACCACCGAAATGCCCTATGCTCAAGTAGGTGAATTTGCTTTCTTAAAAGTAAAAGCAACTAATAACGTGGGAGCTTTTCTTGATTGGGGATTGGCTAAAGATCTTCTCGTTCCTTTCCGAGAACAAAAAGTTCGTATGCAACCCGGACGCTATTACACCGTTTATGTATTCCTTGACGATGAAACACAACGCATAGTAGCTTCGGCAAAACTTCAAAAATTTCTAGACAACAAAATACCAAATCTCAAAGCCGGTGATGAAGTTAAAGCACGTATTTATCAAGAAACCGATTTAGGTTATAAAGTGATTGTAAACGAGTTGTTTTCAGGATTAATATATCACAATCAAATATATTGTGATATAAATATCGGTGAAGTACATCACGCTACTGTACGTACTGTTCGTCCTGATGGTAAAATTGATTTAATTTTAGGTAAAAACACACGTAATCGAATTACCGATTTAGCCGAAGACATTCTTGATTATATACAAGAATGCGGAGGTAAAATAAACATCACAGACTCTTCTTCTCCGGAAGAAATACGAGAAGTATTCCAATGTAGCAAGAAAGACTTCAAAAAAGCAATCGGAGCTTTATTCAAAGCACAACAAATCCTTATCGACAAAGACGGAATCCGCCTTGCATAAAAAATTCATCATAAAAGTATCGGAGGCTAGCTTAAAAAGTTCACCTCCGATAAAATTCACTCCAAACCTTATTATGGATTCCATTCACTTGCAACCATTCGCAAGCTGTTACATCCAATTGTTTGTAAATCAAATAACTGATTATATCTACAATTAATATATGTCAACTGCGTGTCAAATGATACATCAAGCGTTGTAATCATGTTATTATTACATAATAGTCGTTGCAATAATGGCAGATTACTTAGATTCAGATTGGTCAAATCATTATAAGAGCAATCTACAAACATCAGCTTTCCACAACCTTCTACTTCCAATGAAGTCAAGCGATTATACGCACAAATCAAGTCTTCCAGAATATCACAATTCTTAATGACAAGTGATGTCATGTTGTTATCGGTACACATAAGTGTCAATAGTGCAGGCATATTGGCAATATACATTGAACTGATTTCATTTCCATCCACATTAAGAGTCAACAAATTTGACAATCCGAATAGATTTACTGTAGTTAATTTATTGTATCCTGCATACAAATGTTTCAATGCTGTACAACCGGTCACCTCAATGGTTTCAAGATGGTTACTTTGACAATTTAATGTCACCAGATTCATTGCATTACTTACATTCAGGTCAATCAAGTGATTATTGCTCACATTTACATTCACAAGCATTGGAGTGTTACTTAATTCCAATTCCAACAAACGATTTTTGTAAACAGTTAACTTGGATAGCACCGTACAACCATCTATTTTCAGTTGAGTTAACCTATTACGACTTGCATTGAGTTCTGTAAGAGCTGTACATCCGTCAACACTCAATCCTGTAATTAGATTTCGCGACACATCCACTTTCTGCAAATTCTTGAAGGAAGCAAGATTTAGTACACCAGCCAATTTTTTGTCTTTCCATTCGATTGCAGTTACATGACCTGCATTCCAAGTTACCCCCAACCATGAAGTCGGACTAGACACATTAATACCTAAAGCCTGTGCATTAGTTCCACCATCTGCTGACGGTTGATTCAGAAATGCTTGAATAGCTTTTACTTCCTTTGAATTAGGGCTTTGTGCGTAAACCATCATACTACTTAAGATGACAGTAAACAATAAAATAATTTTTTTCATACTAAAATTAAAAATATGGCAAAGAGTTAAATAATAATCTTTGCCATATTAACAATCTTGATTAAAAAAGGTTTTTATTAACCTTGTCAAGCCCTATATTATCACGCTTACTTTGCAGTTTCCTTTATTTCATTTAAGAAATATGCTTGTGATTTTAACAAATTACGTGACTGAAGTACCATTGTTTTTGTTTCATTCAAGATATTCATATAAAGCATACTGCCTCGAGTACTCATGTCTCCGGTCTTCAATCGCTTGATTTGACTCTTAATCTTTTCTGCAATTGTACCGAATAACTTATCGCGCATTACCATAATTTCATCAATATCGGTGAAATCTTTCTTGGTAAGCATTTCATTTATCTTGTTGAAAATTGCATCTACTTCATCATTGATTTGTTTCAAATCTTGAATCTGTTCTTCGGTAAATCCTCTATGATTATTATCTATATGGTCAAATGCAGGACGAGTACAGTGTAATAATGCTTTTGAGACTTCACACAAGAAGTCCACCACTTGTACGTAATAGTGTCCTGTTTCAACCTTGGAATCTTCCAATTTTTTCAACACCGATAATATTTCATATTTACGTTCATTTGCTTCATCATACATTTCTTTAGAAGAAGCCACAGCTTCTTTCAATGCTTTTCGGTTTTCATTGAACAATGCTACAAGCATGTGATTATAAATATAAGACACTTTTTCCATTGTTTCACTCACCAATTGAGTACAAGAATACAACACATCGGTTTCGGCATCATCGGGAGCAATCGTTGTTTTCTTGTCTTCTGTTGATTTCTTAGACTTAAAGATTAAACTATGACACAACGCATATCCACACAATAAAGTTACAATAATCAAAGCAATTACGCCACCCCACATCAATGAAATTCCTATCACAAACGAAATAATGAATGCTGAAATAGCTGTCATAAACCAACCGGAAATAACTACCATTACACCTGAGATTCGATATACAGCACTTTCGCGTCCCCATGCTTTATCTGCAAGAGATGAACCCATTGCAACCATGAATATTACATAAGTTGTTGACAATGGTAATTTAAATGATGTACCTATACAGATAAGCATTGCTGCAGCCGATAAGTTTACAATCGCACGAATATTATCATATGCTTTTCCCTCTCGTTCTTCTTCCGATATAGGAATAAATTGTTTTTCAATGGCAGCAGCAAGTTTACGTGGCATTACTCTTTCATACAAGTTACTTGCTCCCACTGCAAATCTAACCAATGCACGAGAAATGGCATTTGAACCGAAACGTTCATCTTCATCATTTTGAGAAGCCAAGTTCAAAGACGTTTCTGCTACTTTCATTGCAGTGCGAGATAAGAATAATGTAAGAACCATTATACCTCCTGCTGCTATCAAGAACCAAGTATTCACTTTTGCCGGTCCTGCAAGACCTCCCATCAGCATATTTTGATCTCCACTTTCAAGCGCTAATTGATATGAATCCAACCCTGCCATAGGAACACCAATAAAATTAACCAAGTCATTACCGGCAAATGCCAATGCCAATGCAAATGTTCCTGATAAGATTGTTATCTTCATTATATCAACTTTTATACGTTGTAAAAGGAATAATAAAACCGAGAATCCAATCCAACAATAGAACAATATTAATGTAATATTTTCGTTCAACATTGCCATTGTTTCGGCACTAATCAATCCTGAACTTTTCAATCCTTTGAAAATGGCAAAATATAATATACCTACCAACGCTACACCACACCATAATGCACCATAGCGATTCATCGCTTTGTTATATCGGAATGAAAATAATATTCTTGAAAAATACATTACAACAACACCCACCGCAAAAGATAGTACAACAGATACAAGAATTGCACTAATCATTGCAAGAGCTTTTCCACTGTTTATAAATGAACCTACATCGGCAAGCGACAATCCTGAATCATTTGCAACTTTGTAACATGTAACAGCTACCGCACTACCTAACAATTCAAATATCAATGATACTGTAGTAGATGTAGGTAATCCCAGCATATTAAATGTATTAAGCAAAATCACATCGGCAAGCATTGCTCCTACAAACAACATCATTACTTCATTAAATGTAAACAATTCGGGATGGAACACTCCGCTACGAGCAACTTCCATCATTCCATTTGATGTCACCACACCTACTAGAATACCTATTGCAGCTACACATAGTATTGTTCGTTTAGAGGCAACTTTAGTACCTAATGAAGCACCTATGAAATTCACAGCGTCATTGGTAACACCCACAACCAAGTCAATTACGGCAAGTACTGCCAAAATTATCAATATTACAACAAATATTGGATCCATTTCTATAAGATTAAATTATTTTTATTCTGTTCGTTTATTTATGTAATGTAAATGTAAATTGCAATCCTCCTTTACGGCGATTTGAGACCTTTATTGCCCCGTCATGGAACAATACAGCATTTTTTACGATAGACAACCCTAAACCGGTTCCTCCCATTTTACGAGAACGACCTGAATCTACTCGATAGAAACGTTCAAAAAGTTTCGTCATATGCTCCGAATCAACCCCTATTCCGTTATCGGCAAATTCAAACATATAACAATCTCCTTCATCGGTAGCATTAATAAATATATCTCTACCTCCGGAATAAGCTAACGCATTATTCACTAAATTACTGAAAATTGATTCAATCAAACTACGATTACCGTTAATAATCATATTTTCAGGTATATCTATGTTAAGTCGCATTCTTTTCTCAACTGGATAAATTTCCATATCTTTCTCCAAGCCGTTAAGAATGTCATTTATATTCACATTTTCTCTTTCAATCTGATTTCCCGCTTCCGAAATACGCGTAATAATAGAAATATCATGTAACAATGAGCAAAGTTGTTTTACATGAGCATAAGCACGTTCTATCAGATTACCGATTTGTTCCTTATCTAATCGAACTCCATTATTTACAATTGTTTCCAAACATGCCTGAATTGCATGAACAGGTGTTTTTATCTCATGATTGATATTGTTCGTAAGCTGATGTTTGATACGTTGCTTTTCCTGTTCTTCAAAGATTACAGCTTTAACGTTTTCATCACGTTCCTTGCGAATTTTCTGTTCATTGATGTACATATTTACAATCATGGCTGAAATATCACCTAATTCATCTTGTGGAAATTCATAAGTTTCCGACAAATCCAATGTTCCTTCTTCAGCCTTATTGGCAAATTCTCTTAAGCTATTTACAGTAGTACCTATACGTCTGGTAGCAAAATAAGCAATGATATTCACCACAATAGCAATAATTATAATTATCAGGCTGTAAGCCCAATCTACTTGTAAAGTTTGAGTTAAAGAATCGCTATAAGGTATTGCCGACCGCACTACTAAAGAATCTCCTTTTGTTGCCGAATAGAAATACACATTGTTATCGGTTTGCGATATGCGACGCATCATATAACCTTTTCCCTTTGTCATTGCGTCAATAAACTCCTTTCTATCAGCATGATTTTCCAATGAATCACCCACCTGCGAATCGAAAAGGACACGTCCGGAAAAGTCAATCAACGTAATACGTACCGAATCCTTGTTCTCTGCTTTTCTTGCCTTTAAAGCATCCAAGCCACCTGTGAATTCAAGTTCACTCAAAATCTCTGTATTCAATACTTGTAATTGAGAGTCAAGTGACTCTATTTTATATACCTTTTCACGAGTATATTGAAGTACAAAGAAAGCAAACGTCAAAATCCACGTAAAACAGCTAATCAACAAGAATAGCCTTGTTTGATAGCTGCTGTTAGTCTTTTTTGAAGCCATAACCATAACCTTGTTTTGTAATTATATTATTTCCGTAAGTTCCCAGTTTTTTACGTAATCGATTAATGTTTACATCAATGGTTCTATCCACCACATACACATCTTCTTCCCATACTGCATCCAGAATTTCATCTCTGGAAAACACTTTACCGCAATTGGATAGTAACAATTTCATGATACCGAATTCTTTCTTGGTAAATGCTACATCATTCCCATCGATACGACATTCTTTCTTTTCTAAATCTAGTTCCAGCGTTTTACATCTTAACAATTGTTCTGCCGAATCTGTCGGTTGTCCACTGCGACGCAAAACACTTTTTACCCTCAATACAAGTTCCTTCATAGAAAATGGTTTCTTTATGTAGTCATCTGCACCACACTGAAATCCATCAATCAGATCTTCTTCGGCATCCTTTGCCGTACACAAAATAATCGGAATATTTTTCAACTTTTCATCGGCTCTTATGACGGATGTAAGCTCTATACCACTCATTTCCTCCATCATGACATCCAATAAAATAAGAGAAAAAGAACTTAACGGCATTCGTAATGCTTCTTCTGCCGAATAAGCTACTTCCACGTTATATCCCTCCAGTTCCAGATTCAATTTCAGGACATCACATAAAGTCCTTTCATCATCAACAACTAAAATAGTTTGTTTCTCATCCATAAAACTTTATCTTATTGAGTACAGCAAAATTAGCCCCTATTTTTCATAAAGTTATAACAATTATGTAACATTTTACAATTATAACATTTCCGTAAAAATTCACCACCATAAATATAACATTTTCATAACAAAAACGACAAACTTATACAATAAAAAACTCTAAAAACGAAAATGGAGTCGTTTCTGCAACGACCCCATTCTAAAACTACTATGGTTTAATCTTTGTCACAATAACATATTACTATGTAAAAACTACTATTTCTATTTTACACTGCAAAATTAATATCACTTTCACATTCCCGAAATACCTAATATTAGGGTTTTATCACTCACCCAATCCCCATTATTAGGGATAAACAATGTTTTGAACCTTATTTTTTATTATATATCTTTGCAATGTTCAATTAATTATTACAATTTATGCTGAAATATTTTACAGAAAACACAAAACTGGCTGACATCATTACTTCATATCCGTCACTTATCCAATTATTACCAAGGTTTAACATATCTTTGGGTTTTGGAAACAAAAAAATAGGTGAAGTGTGCGAAACTTTCAATGTACCTACAAATTTATTTCTTATTGTATGCAATATTTACGCATTTGAAAATTATATACCATCATTAAAAGACATATCAGGTACCGATATTGTACACCTCATTTCTTATCTTAAAAAATCTCACACATATTATTTTGAACGTCGCATACCACACATTGAGAAGCATTTAAAAATCATTACAGAGCAAATTGACAATAAATCGGGATCGGTTCTACTGGATTTTTTTATTAGATATAAAAAAGAAGTCAAAGAACATTTCGACTACGAAGAATTTACTATATTCCCATTGCTCAATGATTTATGGAACAATCAACCAACTAAATCACAATTTACCGGATATGATGAAGTTCATACCAATATAGAAGATACTCTGGATGATCTTTTACAAATCGTTTTCAAATATTTACCTAGCAATATCGAACATGAAAATACCATAGGTATGGCTTTTGATATTCTACAACTTGCTGAAGATTTAAAAAAGCATGCTCTTATTGAAGAACGTTTACTTATTCCATTCATTGAATATCTTGAAAGGAGGGACAAAAAATGAAACGTTCAGTTCTCATAATAGAGCCATCGGAAATCATTTATAAGGGATTGGCATCAACCATTAACGACAGCACCGATCTCTATGTTCTGCAACAAGTTCAATCGAGTGATAATATTGACAGTACAATAGCCAAACTTAAACCCGATATTGTCATAATAAATCCAACCATATTTACAACAAGTCGATATGATACATGTAACCCGATAGCCAATATACAACCCAATTTACCTACCATAGCATTGATTTACCAATATATCGAAACAGATATAATAAAACAATATGACGAAGTAATAGACATTAGAGATTCGGCTGTAAAAATTTCTCGCACTGTTATTAATACGCTTGAAACCGAAAAAAATGAAGATAATCTTGATTCATCCGAACTTACAGATCGTGAAAAAGACGTATTAGTACTCATCGCAAAAGGTCAAATGAGCAAAGAGATTGCCGATACGCTTAACATCTCGATCCACACCGTTATTTCACACCGAAAAAATATAACAAAGAAAACCGGTATTAAATCCATTGCCGGACTTGTAGCATATGCATTACTTAACAACCTTATAGATTCCTCTGAAATAGAATAAAACAAATTTGAACTTTAAATATAAACTAAAACAGATTATTTAGGTTCTATTATTACCAAGAATAAGGACTTCTTAGAGTTTATTTCTATAAAATACGGTATTATTATTTGCTCCTTTTGTCGTATATTTGCAAAATTAAATTTTTTCCTATGCTAAAAAATACATTACAGAATATCGGAGTATATAGTATCTTCATTTGGCGTGTATTTTCACAACCTGATAAATGGAGTGAATTTTTCCGTCGCTACATAAGCGAGATTATAAAATTGGTGATAGATTCAATTCCACTTGTAATAGTTATATCCCTATTTATAGGTGCTGTATGTACTATTCAAATGAAACTTAACATCATGTCTCCTCTCATTCCAATGTATACAGTGGGACTTGCCACACGTGAAATTATACTGCTGGAATTTTCATCGTCAATTCTTTGCTTGATATTAGCAGGTAAAGTAGGATCCAGCATTACATCCGAAATTGGGACAATGCGTGTAACAGAGCAGATTGATGCACTAGAAATAATGGGTATAAATTCAGCCAATTTCCTTGTTCTTCCTAAAGTTATGGCATTTGTTACATTCATTCCTGTTTTAGTGATTTTATGTATGGCAACAAGTCTTTTCGGAGGATATCTTATTACAATACTAACATCTATTGTTTCACCGGAAATTTATTTATACGGTATTCAAACCATGTTTACCGAATGGTACGTATGGTATGCACTCATTAAGTCATTATTTTTTGCATTTGTGATAAGTAGTGTTGCATCTTATTTCGGTTACCACGTTACAGGTGGGGCGCTACAAGTGGGTAAAGCCAGTACAAATGCTGTTGTTACCAGCAGTATTCTCATTCTGTTGCTAGACGTGATCTTAACCAATATAATGCTACAATAATACTCCCATGATAGAAGTAAAAAACGTCATAAAGTCTTTTGAAGACAAAACCGTTCTGAAAGGTATAAGTGCAAAATTCTACGATGGTAAGACCAATCTTATTATCGGTCAATCCGGATCGGGAAAAACCGTACTTGTTAAAAATTTGGTAGGTCTTTTAAAACCCGATAAAGGGGAGATTTTATATGATGGTCGCGACATCACAAAAATGTCGGTTGGACAAATGAAAGAGATACGAAAAGAAATAGGTATGTTGTTTCAAGGCTCTGCTCTTTTTGACTCGGAAACAGTAGAAGGAAATGTAATGTTTCCATTAAAAATGTTCTCCGACATGAGTTATGCCGAAATGAAAGAACGTGCCGAGTTCTGTATTCATCGTGTTAATCTAGACGGAGCTAACCATAAATATCCATCAGAAATAAGTGGCGGAATGCAAAAACGTGTTGCCATTGCACGTGCCATTGCCCTTAATCCAAAATATCTATTTTGTGATGAACCAAATTCAGGTTTAGATCCTGAGACCTCAATACTGATTGATGAATTGTTGAGTGATATTACTCACGAATATGGTATTACCACCATAATAAACACTCACGACATGAACTCAGTGTTGGGAATAGGTGAAAATATTATTTTTATAAACAAAGGTAATTTGGAATGGACCGGTACCAGCAAAGATGTTTTCACCAATGACAACAAAGAATTAAACGATTTCGTTTTTGCAACTAATTTATTCAAAAACGCAAAAAATTATATGCTTCAACAACTACAAAAGAACTCCTGAATATTCTCTTGGTAATAAAATTTCACAGAAAAATAGTTCAAAATATTTTGTAGTTTCGAAATAATGCGTACCTTTGCATTCGGATTTGCGCATGTGGCGTAATTGGTAGCCGCGCTAGACTTAGGATCTAGTGTCGAGAGACGTGGGGGTTCGAGTCCCTTCATGCGCACCAAGAGAAATAGGTTCATCACAACGATGAACCTATTTCTCTTATGTCGTTCTGTTTCATCTACTTAAGAATAATCACAAAGTTAAATGGGCTCAGTAGCAAAAGTATGTGTTTCTATAAATAAGTGATACCTTTG
>CAZTFX010000036.1:0-20415 GCA_964613095.1 uncultured Muribaculaceae bacterium
CCGGTTCTGATTCTTTATCAAGGTTGATAACCTTAGCATAGCAACCACCTTCATAGTTGAATACACCTTCGTCATCCCAACCGTGTTCGTCATCACCGATTAGTTTACGCTTAGGATCGGTAGAAAGAGTAGTCTTACCTGTTCCTGAAAGACCGAAGAAGATAGCTGTGCTCTTTTCTTCCATGTCAGTATTAGCAGAACAGTGCATAGAAGCGATACCTTCAAGAGGCTTGAAGAAGTTCATCATTGAGAATAGACCTTTCTTCATTTCACCGCCGTACCAAGTGTTAAGAATTACTTGTTCTTTAGAAGTAAGGTTGAATACCACTGCAGTGTCAGAGTTTAGACCTAGTTCCTTATAGTTTTCAACTTTAGCCTTAGAAGCGTTGTAAACAATGAAATCAGGTTCAAAAGATTCAAGTTCTTCAGCTGTAGGACGAATAAACATGTTGGTTACAAAGTGAGCTTGCCAAGCAACTTCAACGATGAAACGCACTTTCAAGCAAGTAGCTTTGTTTGCACCACAATATCCGTCAACTACGAAAAGACGCTTGTTTGAAAGTTCTTTAACAGCAAGATCTTTAAGAGCTGCCCAAGTTTCTTCAGTTACAGGCTTATTGTCATTTTTGTATTCTTCTGTAGTCCACCATACTTTATCTGCGCTGTATGCGTCTTTTACGATAAATTTGTCCTTAGGAGAACGTCCGGTGTAGATACCGGTCATCACGTTAACAGCACCAAGTTCAGTTTCTTGACCTTTTTCAAAACCTTCCAATGTAGGTTTTGTTTCTTCTGCGAAAAGAGTTTCGTAAGAAGGGTTGTACACGATTTCAGGTGTACCAACGATTCCGTACTTTGTTAAATCAATCTTTGTCATTACCTTATTTTGTATAATTAAGAAGTTAATAAATTCTATCCAATAAACGGAATTTAATAATTCCGCTACAAAATTAGCTGTTTTTTTTGAAGTATAATAATTAATAAAGAAATTTTTCTCCAATTAAATGTGAAGAATTTATAACAGACCTTCGTCACACTCTTTAATCACACTTTACCAACACATTTTTACCGGATTTCAGTATTCGGAGCAAGATATACTTGCACTTATTTTTATAACACTCTTTTTCGCATTTTAGTTCACCGATGTAACCACATTTTTTCTAAAACAACAAAACAGCACTATAAAATCGTATTAGTGCTGTTTTATCTTAAAAGAACCGATATTTCTATTTATTTTGAGGTCTTAAATCCACTACCATTAAGAACTTTCTATCAAAACTACCATATCTATCAGGAAAACCCGATTTAAAAGTAAAAGCATGCGCATAACAATCAAGTTTATTCAATGGGTTGGCACCTTCTCTTTCCAATCCGGCATTTATATCATCCATATAAATCCATATTTGATAATATTGAGCATTTTCAGCCTCTTTCAACCCCTTGCTTTTAATCGCAGAGTACTCTGTGCCTCGTACTGTGTGATTCAAAGGTAGCAACAACCAAGGCTTTCCGCCTAAGTCAACCTCTGCTACTATATATTTATTGTTTTTATAAATATAAGTATCACCAATCATATAAAATCCTTTTTCTTTTCTATATGCAGTATCGGAAATCAGTTTTTTATATTCATCGGAAAATTTAACCGATTGTGCCATTTGATGATATTTATTTGATTGCTGAATGTTTTTTGATACAAGTACACCATTTTTATACATTCGTGAAAGCATTTCTGCCGCTTCATAATAGTTATTACCGGCAGCCACTTCTAAAGCAGAAATCGGAGTGTACCCATAATTCATTTCATGATATCCCCAGCTGCCTCTCAGTTCACTATATCCGGCATCTTTTAAAATCATTTTTGCATACAAATAGAAGATTTCATTATACTTGGATTCTGTTCCATCAGCTCGGGCAGAGTTCATTACTCTTGCAGCCAACTTTTCAAAATTACAATCACTCGGGTGGTTCAAACCTCTGTAATAGGCAAATCTATTTAAATTATTCTGATACATTATATAAGCTGCCTGATTCATGTACCCCACTCTATTCGTTCGACTTAATAACATAGCAATCACTTCCGGCTCATTGGAAAGCAATTTGCCACCATCATCATAAATATTCTTCCCATGATCCAAGAAATAAGCCAACAAATAAAAATGCAATTGCCCGTCTTTACCTCCATAGGTTTCTTGCAAATATCGGCAAATCAATTCATATGCTTTATCTATATCTCTCTTTACACCCCAACCGAAGAAATAACAGAGTGCCAATTGGTGTTTTCCTTGCAAAACTCCGTTATTCATGCTTTTTTTATAATAATAAACAGCAATGGAATCATTTTCATCCTTGTCATCATATAAAAGTATATCACCAAGTTCGGCTTCTCCTTCATCATGCCCCAGTTCCAATCCTTTTTTATACATATTTATGGCAATAGTCACATCTTTTGCAACACCTTTTCCATGATAATACATATTGCCAAGCATATAACAGGCTTCACCATAACCCTCCTTTGCTGCAGCTTGAAGATATGGTAATGCACGTTGCGCTGCGTTTTTCTCACTCCAACCCCAATACTTTTCGGCTATATTGAAAAAACTGTTATATAAATCTTTACCGGTTTCCATATTACTCTGAGCATAAGTAACCAGAGTGTGCAACGCTAAGAATATTAATATTAAAAGCTTTTTCATACCTAAATATTATTATTGTTGTTTGCGGAATCACATTTGAATTTTACTTCAAATCTTTCATAATCAGGTTCTACCTGATATTGTTTACCGTCGATATTCACAGTAGAACTGTTGCTATTCCATTTCATTTTTTCCAACAAGGTGTTAACACGATTGGATTCATTAAATCTAATCGTAACAACAAATGAACCAATCTCAACATTTGGATTGAACACATATTTATAAGACCACCACCCATCGGACACTCTCGACCATGCATTATTGCAATATGCTTTCAACGAAATATCATATTGGTCTTCATCGATTGTCTCAATTTTTATATATCCGCCATTTTTTGAGAACGCTTTTTCTCCCAATGTTTTTTTCAGTTCACCCGAAGTGGTTGCTTTTATTTTTGCTGTCAATTTTTTAAGATCATCTTGAACTATCCCATAATTTATATAATTAGATTCAGCGGCAAAGTCAAACAGAAAGAAAGGATTCAATATACGTTCATGAAATTTAAACTCTGTTTTTGAAACCATTTTTCCGGTTTGGTCCACTATGGCATAGCTATCTCTTGACATTTCTGCCAAATATCGACTATCTTCTTCAAGTGAAATCAAATCATAAAATTGAGGATTTATTACCCACTTACCTGTTTTATCTATCAAGCCATATTCGTTACCCAATTTAGCAATCGCATATCCCGATTTATCAAACGACCCGGCTTTATCAAATTGAGGATTTATCACCCACTTACCGGTCTTATCCACATAGCCCCATTCACGAGATTCCTTGTCTTTTGCAGGAGCTAATTCTCCACCATTAAAGGCACCTACTTCTCTAAATTGAGGATTTATTATATATTGACCTTCCAACGAGCACCATCCCCAACGATCATCTTTTTCAAACATATACATATCTCCATCGATATGTAAAGAATTGAATTGAGGATTTATAACTATTTCACCCTTTGTATTGATAACACCCCATTTACGTTCTTTCATCACCAAAATACGCCCGTCATGAAATCCGGCTACAACATCGGTAATAAAGTGCTTGTTATAGTCACTTGTTCCTACAAAATCCCAAGTAGGAGCAGTTACTTCCGTTCCATTAATATTTACTATTCCATATTTTGTATTACCACGTCCTTCTTCTGTGACCTCTACTACCATGTCATTTACTACACAAGGGGAAGCAACCATATTTTTAAAATGATACAAATAATCACCCGATTTATTAACAACAGACCAACCATGATAGCGATTCCTTACAACAGCCTTATTTTCAAAGAATGGATAAGCTTTCAACAAATCCATCTCAACAAAAGTTCTATCGTCAATCTTTCCATTATCTTTCAATATCATGATACCGCGATCCGGTTCTACTACCCATGCGACACCATTGTTCATCGTTGTGAATGATATAAAAGACTTTCCTTCTACAATAGGTTTACCTTCAGTATTGACAAACGTTGCTAAATTTCTATCGGATAAGCCACCTTCAAAAGGTAACTGCACAGATGCAACACCTCCATTAAACAAAGACGAAGCCGTAAAATCAACTTTAGGAGTAATAATATCTCCTGTTTGCACATTAATAAAATTACCTATTCCATCTTCGTCAAAAATAGGAAGAATGTCGGTAGTAGGTTTTTGGTTACTGTTACACGAAACCAAACAAGCACTAAAAATAAGACCTGTCATCAATGTAAGACAATTCTTTTTCATAATAATTAGGTTTATGTGTTTCCCAATCTCCCAAAGAAACGGTTAATAAAAAAGGTGCGGAGATTTGTATTTTGTTTTATCTTATACTCAGGTCTTGGCGTACCTTTCTCATAGATAAAACAATAGCCCCACACCGATATTGCTATATTAAACCACATGGAAATGGTATTGATATAAGCAACCAATGCAGGTGCTATTGCTAATCTTATCTTCATGAGAATACAAACCGCCAAGTTTGAGTATAAAAGATAAAATTTCAATAACACCGTTCTATATATGTCCTATTCGACAGTTTCTTAACTGTTTTAAGCCGAATACATTGCAAATATAGCGAAAAATGTTATCAGTTGGGGCTAAAATGAATTATTTTTGTACTAACAGATTATTTTCTTGTGATTTTTTCATAACAAAGTTATTGTTCCCACAATTATTGTTATCTTTGTTAATTGAATATGATGAAAAAACGTATAATATGAATATCAGATTATTTCTATCAGGGCTTGCTCTTACTTTTATATCAAGTGCAATAGCTCAAACATCAATATTGTCAACATCTTCAACAGGATATCTTTCACGAGGCGTACAAATGTATGAAGCCGGCAATTTCAACGGTGCAATCGACCAACTATCGCACATGGGAAGCATGCCTGCAGCCTTTCAAGAAAAAGAGACCGCCGATTATTATATCGCAAAATGTTATTTTAACTTAGGTAAGACTGAAACCGCCCTTAATTTATTAAACAAGTATCTTACCGACTATCCCATATCTTTCAAGAATCCGGATGTTTGTGCAACTATTGGTGATATTTATTTTTATAACGGCAATTTTGCCCAAGCAATTCTATCTTATAAAAAAGTAAACATCAAAGCTCTTACGACTTCGCACAAAGAAGATATCATTTATCGACTTGCTTATTCCGAATTAAGAATCAAGAAAGGAGATACTATAGCCGGTAGAGTTCTTACAGATGAAGATGTCACCGAATATCGCAACCAAGCGGCAACACTATTTGAAACGTTATCTTCTACCACAAAATATAGTGAAGCAGTAAAATTTTACAAAGCATACATGAAATATGAAAAAAATGATTTCGATTATGCTCTTGATGATTTCCTTGCCATAAAGAAGAACAGCAAGCCGGGGTATTATGCTCAATACTATATTTCACAGATTTATTTCATAAAAGGAGATTTCAATAAAGTTATTGCTATAGGTTCAGCATTACTTGATGACAATAATGATAATAAAATGAACAGCGAAATAAATAGAATTGTTGGAGAATCTTATTATCATAACGGTGACGACAAAAATGCAGTACAATACATTAATAGGTATATCGAATCATCGGAGCAAGAACCGATGTTGACAGCTCAATATATTTTAGGTGTTTTGAATTATCGAAATGCCGATTACCAAGAAGCAATTGGGCAATTAAGTGCAGTAACTCAAGAAGAAAACGTATTGGGACAAAATGCATATTATTATTTGGGACAGGCATATCGCAAACAAGGAA
Organism: uncultured Muribaculaceae bacterium; assembly: GCA_964613095.1. Taxonomy (GTDB): domain Bacteria; phylum Bacteroidota; class Bacteroidia; order Bacteroidales; family Muribaculaceae; genus RGIG4576. Next base: position 5,923 of record CAZTFX010000036.1, read on the forward strand.
ATGTATCACTTGCCGCAATGGCTTTTGAAAAGGCAGCTAAACAAAATTACAATAAGGACACACAAGAAGCCGCATTTTATAATTATGCTGTAATTCAAAATGAAGGTGGACGAACTCCTTTCAGTCAGGCAATTGACATGTTTGAAGAGTTTTTGAATAAATTCCCGAATTCAAAATACGCCGACGAGGTAAGTGAATATATGGTATCACTCTATGTCTCAGGAAATGATTACCCTAAGGCATTGGCAAGTATTTCACGCATTAAAAAACCTTCAAGTAAAGTACTTGAAGCAAAACAGGTTGTACTATACAATCTTGGTGTAAACGCATTATCAAACGGAAACACTGCCGAAGCTCAAAAATATCTTTCACAGTCTCAAAGTCTTGCAAAATATAATCAAGCACTCAACACACAAACAAACTTGTGGTTAGGAGAATGTGCCTATCGTAATGGTAATTACGAACAAGCAGCTAAATACCAAAACTATTTCCTCAAAGCAATAAATGCGAATGATAGCAATTACGGATTAGGCTATTATAATTTGGGATACACAAGATTTCAACAACGCAAATATGATGATGCACGAAATGCTTTCACAAAAGCATTATCAAGCAATCAATTAAGCAACAATCTTGTGAATGATGCCAATAATCGCATAGGTGACACATATTATTATGCAGGCAACATAAAGACTGCACAAAAGTTCTATGAAAAATCATCGGGTGATTATGCAATTTATCAAAAAGCGATGATGTTAGGGCTATCCAAGAATTATTCGGGTAAAATAGAACAGATGAAAGCTATGATAAAACAATATCCTTCATCTTCTCTCGTACCTATGGCTATGCTTGAAGAAGCCGATGCGTATGTAAGCATGAATAACAATAAAAAAGCTATTGCCGTATATAATGAACTTATCGAGAAATATCCCAATAATGCTTATGCTCGCAAAGGAATGTTGAACAAGGCTATAACCGAACGAAATGCAAAGAATGAAGCCAGTGCTATAGAGGCTTACAAAGATGTCATCAAAAAATATCCTACCAGTGAAGAAGCAAGCATAGCACTTGAAGACCTTAAGCTCATATATGCTGACAAAGGTGAACTGCCAAAATTGGCAACATTCATTTCGTCTATACCCAATGCCCCCAAACTTGATGTAAGCGATATGGACAGACTGACATTTGAGGCTGCAGAAAAGGCTTACATGGGAGATAATAACGATATATCCAAAATGAAAAACTATTTGGAATCCAATCCTGACGGTGCGTATGCGGCAAATGCTAAATATTATACAGCAAAATACAACTATAACAAAGGTCTTGAGACCGACGCACTTGAACTTATTAATGACGTTGAAGAAAACAACGATGACGCTTCTTTCATGGAAGACGCACTAGCTATAAAGGCATCTATTTTGGTTAATCAAGGCAAAAACAAAGAAGCATTGGAGGCTTATAAAAAATTAGCCGAGAAAGCCACAAATAGCGATAATCGTATTACAGCTCAACTTGGAATTCTTCGTGTATCCGGTCAATTAAATAACAACAAAGATGTAATCGAAAATGCCAATCAATTATTGAAAAATGGAGGATTGACAGCCGAAGAAGAAAAAGAAGTTATTTTCAACCGTGCCAATGCTTATTATAAGCAAAATGAAATAGAACCGGCGAAAAAAGATTTCACAACACTTTCCGAAGATGCAAGAAATCTGTATGGTGCACAAGCTACTTATTATTTAGCTGAAATTCAATACAATGAAGGAAAGCTAAAAGAAGCGGAATCCACATTAAACAATTTTATTGATGCAGGAACACCACACCAATATTGGCTTGCACGTGGTTTCATCCTGCTTGCCGATGTTTATTACAATCAAGGTAACACATTTGAAGCTTGTGAATACTTGGAAAGTCTCAAGAGCAATTATCCGGGAGAAGAAAAAGATATTTTCAAGATGATTGAAGAACGTCTTGGCAAATGGAAAAACGAATCAAAAAAGAAATAATATATCACCACAATTATGAAAAAGACTCAATTATATATATTATTGGTCATGTTATTGGGCGGATATTTTACCATCAAAGCTCAAGAACCTACACTAACCAAAGAAATAACAGTCGAAACCGACTTTGTACCGATTGAACAGAAAGCCGTAAAACTCAACACATTACCCAATGTAACAAAAACTACTGTACCGGCTAAATCTCTCGTTTACAGCAATTGGTCCGAAACTGTTGATATTCCGACAAAGATTAATACATTGAAACCATACGGATTCAATACAACATATCCATTTTCTCAGGCAAAAGGATATTTTGATATAGGGGCAGGTACACAATTAAATATTGTTGGTAATGCAGGTTATAAATTCATTGATAACGATGAAAGACAACTAAATGCTTGGTTGCAACACATCTCAACATGGGCAGGTAAAAACACATCTCCCCTAGTACAAACCGAGCCATTGAAACAAAAAATCAATGACAATATAATAGCCATAAATTTTTCCAATAAATTCACCGCAGGTTTGTTGGGTTTAGGGGCATATTTCCACTTGGATAATTTCAATTATTATGGTGTAAACGATTTCTCCGCATACGATAAAGCCGACAAACAAACAGCAACAGAATTCGGTATAAAAGCCGAATGGAAACGACCTGTTATAGGTGAAAACAACTTACAATTTGCTGCACAACTGGCATTTAATCATTTTGGATATTCTAAAAACATTAATAACGAGAAAAACGGTATTCAAGAAAATAATATTCAAACAAAGATTTTTTCCGAAGCTGTTTTTGGAACTTTCTCACTTGGAATCAATGCCACTGCCGATTATTTAGGGTATTCCAATCTGTTAAATGAAGACGGAATTGCCAATGAAAGTGATTGGATGGGATTACTCAAAGTTTCTCCTTATATCCTTTATAATATTGACAATATTAGAATAAAAGGTGGTATAAATATAGATTTTTCGGCTCAAGACGGCTCAAAAGTTCGTTTATCCCCCAATATTAAAGCAGACTACCTGATTCAAAACGGTTTTTCTGCTTATATTTCTGCAACCGGAGGAAAACGATTGAACCAATTAAGCGGGTTTCATTCAATATGCCGATATATTGCACCAAGTGAAGTATTAGGCAGTTCTTTCAGTCCATACAATGCAGAATCAGGAATCAAAATAGGTCCTTTTAGTGGATTTTATTTAAAACCATATTTTGGATATGGTTCTTTTAAAGATGAAATAACACCATTTTATAACATAGAATTTTCATCCAACAACAGTTCTACTGTAACAGAATTGGTTTCTCCTTATGTCTTTATGCAGAAATATGACATCAAGGGTTGGAAAGCAGGAGCTGAAATTGGCTACAATTACAATAATATAATAGATTTCAATGCAAACATTCAATATTCTCCGCAAGATAACGATAAGGGATATGTTATGGGGCTTGACCGACCTGAATTAATAGTCAATGCCAATATTAAGGTTAAACCTATTACCCCCCTCTCAATCACCATAGGATATGAATTACGCAATGGGCGTATATACTATAACAGATATTACGTTGCAGGACCACCGCCTGTTACTACTTGGAGAGAAACAGAGCTTAAGGATGTTAACAATTTAAGCCTGAATGCATATTACCAAGTTACTCCAAAGGTGGGAGTTTTTGTTAATGCAAATAATCTGCTAAACAACCAATGGGATGATTTCTTGGGTATGGGAGCACAAAAAACAAGTGCTATTGCCGGAGTGAATATCACATTTTAACAACTGATTAATAATCGTTTATAATCTAACATAGATTAAATCTATACAAACATACAACAAATCTGTTGTTAACCAAGAATTATCAATATATCTTTGTAGAGGTAAACAGAACAATAACAATTTAAAACAAATACTACTATGGCTAAAAGTGTAAAAGGAACTCAAACTGAAAAACATCTATTGATGTCATTCGCAGGTGAATCACAAGCAAGAATGAGATATACTTATTTTGCAGAAAAAGCAAAAGAAGAAGGTTTCGAACAAATTGCTGCTATATTTCTTGAAACAGCAGAACAAGAAAGAGAACACGCAAAGCGCATGTTTAAATTCTTGGAAGGCGGTATGCTTGAAATCAATGCAACTTATCCTGCAGGTGTTATAGGAACAACCGCTGAAAACCTAAAGGCTGCTGCTAATGGTGAACATGAAGAATGGACTCTTGATTATCCTAAATTTGCCGAAGTTGCAGCAGAAGAAGGTTTTCCTGCTATTGCTGCTATGTATCGTGCTATCTCTGTTGCCGAAAAAGCACATGAAGAACGTTATTTGGCTCTATTGAAAAACGTAGAAGAATACACCGTATTCAAAAAGGACGGTAAAGTATATTGGCAATGTCGCAACTGTGGTTATGTGGTAGAAGCTGCCGAAGCTCCTAAAGCTTGCCCTGCATGCCTATATCCTCAATCATATTTTGAAGTTCAAAAGAACAATTATTAATTTGATTATATCTCTACAAACGAAAAATGCTTGCCGATTATATCATTCGACAAGCATTTTTTCATTTACAAACAACTAATGCACTTATTTCTTTATTGTAAGTGTTTCCGAGTCATATTTCCATGAGAAACGAGTCCATAAAGTATTGGTTCCCGATTCATAGAAGTAACTGTTATCTACCAAATCTGCCTTACTTTTCACCTTTTTCAATTTAGTTTTGCCCAATAACACTTTTTGAGGTGCTTTATCCAATGAAATTATCTCAAATGTAAGATTACGTTGTTCCGGCATATTTACATACCCCCATCCTTCTGTATCCAATGAAATCGTAAGATATTCATCATTTTCTCGAGACAAGAATTTAATCAATTGATACTTCTTATCATCTATGGTTCGTGTACTTACACGATCATCATCAAATAGAGTGTATTCACTTTTCTTTGCTCCTGTATAATATTTAATAAGGAAACGGGAAGGATCGTATTTCTCGGTACTGCGCATTTCATAATCAGCCATCGGAATGAACGCACCTGCCTTTGCAAATACCGGAATTTCGTGTAACGGTGCCTCACATTCGACTTTAACCGGACCCACAAAAACTTTAGACGGATTTGACATCAAGTACCATTTACCGGTAGGAAAATACACTTCACGTGAAGTCTTATTCGACTCTATTACCGGTGCAACAAGCACATCACGTCCCCATAGGTATTCGTCTTGAATATCGGCAGTAGCAGAATCTGTATCGGTATTATAGAAATTCAACGGACGCACAAACGGTGCACCGTTTATGGCATTTTCATAAGCTAAAGTATAGTTATAAGGTAACCACTCATATCTGGCTTTAATGATTCGCTTAAATGCTTCCTGATAACCGGGAGATGTATAATGATAAGGTTCTGCCTTCACAGTACTATGCGTACGGAATGTAGGAGTGAACAAACCTAACTGCAACCAACGTGCATATAATTCCTCATTTACAGGATTATTAGGATCGACTGCAAAACCTCCCACATCATGCGACATGTAACCCAAACCGCTTAACGCACTGTTAATCATAATGGGAACTTGAGCCTGAAGTCCGGTCCAAGAACGTCCCACATCGGTACTCCAAGGAAACACCGAAAAACGTTGAAGCCCGGCTGTACCACCACGCATCAATGTCATCAGGCGGACATTAGGATATTCTTTTTTGAAACCAACATAGATAATACGACTCCACTCATTACCATAAATATTATGGTATTCGCTTGCCGACTCTCCATTATGGTGACGAATGGTTAGCGGATGTACTTCGGGTTCACCCAAATCACCCCACCAACCCGATACGCCTTCATCGGTGAGTTCCTTATATCTATTCCACAGCCATTCTCGAGTGGCAGGATTACTAACATCAAACATTCCGGCTTCTCCCACCCATGTAGTAACATCATGAGTATTACCCACAGAATCAAAAGTAAGAAATCCGGCTGCCTTGAATTTGTTATAATTATCTATTGCGCCTATCTTATTTATATATGGCTGAGAAATAATCACGGTTTTCACACCATCCGCCTTCAGTTTGGCAAGCATTCCTTTGTGATCGGGCCATTGAGTTTTATTCCATTCAAGGCGTCCCATATCGGTTTCTTGCCCATACCAATACAAGTCAAGAACAATACCATCTACCGGATAGCCCTCTCGACGAAGCGTATCGATTACTCCTTCGGTTTCAGCCTGAGTGCGGTAGCCATATTTAGATGTAATATATCCCAATGCCCAAAACGGAGCTAATTCCTGACGTCCGGTCAATGCCGTATAATTCTTCACAACACCAGCAATATCTCCCTTATCGGACGCAATAAAATAATATGATACAGGAGTACGACTTTCTGTAACATATTCTACCGGATTTTTAAGAATCAATTTTGAGGCAGTATAATCATCGAAAAACACCCCATATCCCAACGATGATATATAAAAAGGAACAGTAATATTCATTTGTGAAGTGCGATCGCCTTTACCGTAACCGTAATTTTGCTTATTGAACATTACCATAGTGTCACCTTTCAAGTCATAGCCCACACCTCGTTCTCCACAACCATAAAACGACTCCTCGTCTTTACTCCTAAACGAGATTATTCGTTCTTTTCCATTCTGCTTAATACCTTCGTTTTCTTCAAGAAGAGTTTTACCATGAGAACAGAAAGATACACGTGAAGTAGCCTTATCGATTATTACTCTATTTCCATTGCGAAATGTCATTTCAATTTTATCACCATTGGTTCTCACGTCATATTTCACGTTTCCGGGTGCAAGCACTACACTTTTCGAAGCTTTTTCAGCAATATTTTCGCCTTTATCTATAAAAGAAACTTTAATAATACCATCGGTATAAGGCGTTATTTTCAATTCACCATTTTGCGAATTTACAATAAGTGATTTACCTGTTTTTTCATACCCCAACACTTCACCCTGAGATGAAGAACACACTGAAATCGTAAAAAATGCAACTAAAAATACGGCTAAACACAGCCTGCAACATTTGTGAATCATTGTTTTCATTAAGTAATATATAAATGTTTATTATCTAATTCTTTAACCCTGCAAAGATAAGCCATTAAAATTAAATTTCTAAAAAAAACAGACCAACAAAGCAGATTTTTCGCATTTTTTTTACTGAATTTATTGCTATTTCAAAAATAATACCTACCTTTGCAACCGAAAATCAACGAAACGATGACTTCGTAGCTCAGTTGGTAGAGCAACTGACTCTTAATCAGTGGGTCGAGAGTTCGAGCCTCTCCGAGGTCACCAAGCAAAAGGCTAATAATCAAGCAGTTACAAACAAAAGTAGCTGCTTTTTTTGTTATTTAATATTCGGTTTTTACAAGAATCTACACCAATTGTTTTCTACATTGTTTTAACCGAAATGATAACAATTGAAACAATCTGTTACAAGTACAAACCCCTGAAAAACGGGGAGTTACCTTTAAAAATCAGAATCTGCAAAGACAGAAAAACTCGTTACATCAATCTTGGTGTTTCTACCAAATTTGGAAATTGGGACTTCGTCAAGAATCGTCCAAAAGAAACTTGCCCTAACAAAGAAGAAATCGAGAATCTCATTACACACACAATAAGCAAATTGCGTGAAAAGATTGTAGAGCTAAAGACATTACAACAAGATTTCACTGCTCAAACATTAATTGACAAGTTAAATGTGAATGATACAAGAAAGACTGTTGCAGATGTTTTTAATGAGCAAATACAACGCTTATGTGATGAAAACAGGCGAAAATACATGCAATCAGTCCGATATGTTTACAATTCTCTAATAGAATTCAACAAGCACCTAGATATTTATTTCTCCGAAATAAATGTGACTTTTCTTCGTAAATATGAAACTTGGTTGCGTAAGAATGGCAAGGCAGAAAACACAATCGGAATACATTTTCGTACTTTGAGAGCTATCTACAATATTGCTTTAGAACAAAATGCAGTAAAACAAGAAAACTATCCTTTTAAGAAATATAAAGTTTCTAAACTCCACGAAGAAACTGCAAAGCGTTCTCTTTCAAAAAATGATGTAGAGAGAATAATCGGCTACAAAGCAACTAATCAATATGCGAAACTTGCAGTAAATATTTTTTCTTTCTCTTACTATTGTGGTGGAATCAACTTTATAGATATTGCGAACCTCACACAGGAGAATATCATAGAGGGTAGGCTAATCTACAAGCGACACAAGACAAGTAAGCTCATCAAGATACCTCTACAGCCACAAGCAATAACACTCATTGAAAAATCTAGCAAGAAAGATTCTCCCTACTTATTCCCGGTTCTTTCACCTTTCCACAAAACGGAAATTCAAAAAGCCAATCGCATACATAAAGTTATTGCAAAAGTAAATGAACGATTGAAACAAATAGGTGAAGAACTTGAGTTACCTATCCCACTAACAACATATGTGGCACGACACAGCCAAGCAACTGTAATGAAGAAAGCCGGAGTTTCAACCTCTGTAATACGTGAAATAATGGGGCATAGCTCGGAACGAGTAACACAAATCTATCTTGACAGTTTCGATAATGAACAAATAGATAATGCAATGAAAAATCTACTTTAATCAACAATAAATCTCACTTGTAGCAATATAGGTGAGATTTTCTTTATATCTTTGATAAAAAAGAATCTATGGCTACATTTTATATACCACTATTACGTGATTGTTTACCAATATTAAAAGAATGTTACGGCTTTGATATATGCGAAATATCAAGTGAGCTTACACATATCTGTAATATTCATGTTCGAGAAAAGCGTGTTGATGAAAATTTAAAAAAACAGCACACCGATGAAAAAGGTTACATTGATTCTGTTGCTTATGCTTTAGGTACAGATGAACATGTTGGCATTCGTACGACCGAAGAATTTAATACTCAAATAGATTCAATCATTGATTTATGCAATCGATATATTAAAGATGAAGATACTTGTTATACTGTAACATTTATCTTGGTCTTTATGGCAACAATCTTTAATCGTGATATAAATAACTTATATATTGATGAAATAGCAGAAGATATTAAACAAGACTTTATACGAAATACTTATGTTGTGCGTTCCGACTTATTACGATTATTTATCGCATTGAACAAGCCAAAACACAAATACGATACTCCGATGAAAATTTGTTACAAGACAGATTCCCCACATACAATAAATAATCGTGAGGGGTGGTTTTCTTATATGCTTAATGATTACATCAAACAAAAACTTGGTGATATAACAGTACAAGAAGCGGAAGAAGAACTTGATTTCTTCTATTCCGATGACAAAGGTCGAAAGAGTGATAACCCTTACCTTAATTATATAATAAACGGTACATACAATTTTATATCTAATATCATTCCGTCCGAAAACAACAAAGTTACCGTTGAGCAATGTAGATTCTTGCTTGAATACCTTAAGGCAATAGGACAAATTCACGAAAACGACAATCTTGCCAACCTTAACACACTACAATCTACCGTAAAGAGCTTAATAAATAGTAAACATACTCCTGTTGAGAAGCATATCAAGAGGAAATGCATGCCAACTTTGCCACTTAGCACACGAGCAATCCTCGATTAAACACACTACATATCCATTAAAAATGCTCAAAGGAAATGACACACAAAATCGTCATATCTTTTGTGGCAGAATCTCTATTGCCCTATAAAAATCACACTTTTTTCTTTTCTCCTCATTTTCAATTCAAAAGAAATGACACAAAAATTTCATAATTCCTTTGAATTGGCACGGTACATCATTTGCTCTTTTTATAAGCGTCAAATATTCTGAAAGTCGACGCAGAATCAACGGCAAGAAAATTATTAATTTAAAAACATAAAAAACAATGAAAAAAGAAAATTTAGAGGTGGCGACCCCAAACGCAATTGAGAATGGTAACGCTGTAGAAACAGCAAGTGTTGAACAAGAAAATAATGAAAAAACTATGAAAAATTTTAGTTTTAATTACAATGAAGTAAGCAATAATCAAGCTTACGATAATCAAGGTGCATACGACACCTTACAGGAGATGATGAAACGTAAGGAACAACTTACAGTAAAGTTTTACAATGGTAAGGACAACATTCCTTGTGCATGGATTGAATCAACACATGTGGCTGGATTCAAGTACCAATTGAAGAACGTAAGTTTTAACGGACTGCTCAACTACCTATTTACAGGTGAAGTTGTGGACTTTGACAAAAATCCTATGGAGATTGATACAATCGATGAAAATGTCGATTTTCAGTATCAAGTAATGCAAATGATGATTCACGCAGGAAAGAGAATTCAATATGTGCCTCTTTTCCGAGAACGCTTGGAATACATTAGTGCAATTCAACCATGCTTCAAAGGTAAGGTAATGTTCCGAATAAAGAGAACTGATGAGGTGTTGGAGTACTTGCGTGAAAACAATCAAACCATTTAATCAGTAAAATTAAGTCACACCGAAAGGGGGAGTAAATGCTCCCTCCTTTCATTAATATTTAATTGATATGATAAATAAAGAAATAAATATCAGCAAAAATGCAAACGGCAAAATGCAATACTTAACAAGTGTGTTGCCAATGATTCCTACTAATACAATACTTTATAAAAAGCTCACAGGACTTGGTGCTACTTACGGAGAACTTAAAGCAAAACGCAACTCCGTAATTATCGAGCCGAACAAACCTGTAATCTTCGGTAAGTGTAATGACATCAAGCACAAAGATGATAATATTTTCGGTGTCTACGCAAATGTTTATACCGATGATATTATTGCTTACATGGAAAGGAGCTTTAAGCAAGGTAAGTTTATCAAGATTCTAACCACTCCCGAAAGTTTTCACAAGGTACAAGAAGCTTTTGAGGATATGGAAATGGATTTTAGATTTCACTGCTTCCTGTTATTCGATGAGTGTCACAAAATTGTAAAAGATAGCGAATTTCGTCCTAACATTACACTCCCAATGGACTTGTTCTTTGAATGTAGAAATAAAGCTATGGTTTCTGCAACACCGTTGGAGTTCACAGACCCACGTTTTGAAGAACAAGGATTTCAAACTATAACTATTACACCTACATTCAATTATGTTAAAGAGATTAATCTTCATACAACCAATAATATATTACAAGCAACAAAGGTTGTTTTTAAAAAGTTAAACGGAACTTGCTTCATTTTCTGTAATTCTACCGATACAATCCATTCACTAATGAAACAACTTGGGCTAATAGAAGAATCAGCTGTTTTTTGCTCCGAGAAAAGTGTAGAAAAATTGAAAGCATTAAAATTTTATAATGCAACTGATATTTGGGACGAAAGCAAAATGAAAAAATACAATTGGCTAACATCACGCTTTTATAATGCAGTGGATATTGAATTAAACGAATCTCCAACAGTAGTACTTATTTCTGATTGTTATTTTGCAAAATATACTATTTTTGAACCAAGTACAGATGTAATTCAATGTGTAGGCAGATTCCGAAAAGGAGTTTCTTCTATCCACCATATAAGTAATACTAATCATAATTTCCTTGTAAGAACTAAACAGCAACTTATAGAACGAGTAAATTGTTGGAAAGAATTATACTTTACAATAAAAAATAGACTTGATTATGCTACATCAATTGCAATAAAAGACGCATTGAGTGAAGTACTAAAAACATTACCTATTGCAGACAAAATTGATGAAAAAGGTAGAATCAATAATTTTAGAATTGACCAATATATCAATGCTGAATTGGTAATAGGATATTATAACAATCCTAACAATCTTTGTGATTCTTATAAGAACTGTGATAGTTTCATTGTAAACAAACATGAAAGCTATATTTACTCTCTTGGAGATTTTGAACGATTACAAAGATTAAACAATGTCGAAAACATCAAGGAGAAACGCAAGATAATAGTACAACAACTTGAATTGCTTGGTGAATGTAAAACGGAAATGGAGTTCCAAATGAAAAATGATATTGCACAAGCTGATAGTTTTATAGTCGAAGCATACGACAAAATCGGGAAAGACAAAATAGAAAGATTGAAATATAATCGTAAAAAGATAAAAGAAGCTATGATACTTGCTGACTACCATAAGAAAGTAACAGGAACAGAAATACAAAAAATGATATATAACACTTTCGAGGTTGAGAATTGGTACAGTAGAGAATTTATAAAGACAAGAATCACAAAAATATTCAAACAACTTGAGATTACACCTAAGAAAGCTATAACATCACACACTATTCTTGATTTCTTTATTGCAAAGGAAAAAGAACAAAAGAAAAAGAAAGGTTATTATCTCATAAAGAAGAGATTGATGTAAATACGACATTTTTAAAGAAGAAATCTTTTTATAGGGTACTGTAAAATTTTGTCGTACTTAATACTTGAATCTCATTTCTCACTTCTAATACTCATTTTTAAGGAATGTCGATAGCCGATGTTCCTTTTTTCTTTAAAAACAAGTGCATAACACATCTAACCTATATAGTCTGAGAAATTCAACTTTTCAAAATTCGGACACAATTTCGATATATATACTACACACTCCGATATACTCTCCACACTACTATTCATTGTAAAAAGAATGTCTGACTGCCGAATTTCGATTTTCGGGGTGACTGTAAAAATACCCCTCTCCATATTTATATGAGTTGCCGGAATATTTGCTCACCCCCACATTTCGCCCTCCCACATCTTTACATGGAAAAGCATTCTTTTTAAAAATAAGTAATCGAAAATAGTCAATTGTACTAACGTCTGTATCATTATAGGTAATAAAACGTGTTATTGCCATGATTTGATTTTTAACCATTTTAATTTTATCTATTATGAACGAACAATTTATCTCAGCAGAAGAATCTGCAAGCGTGAATTTTCTTGAAGCTAATACTAACAGCATTACTCTTGATGAACTTACTGAGCAATGTGTTGTGCCTACTTGGGCAAATCAAGAACTTACTATCTCACATCAAGATTTTATAAATACAGTACATGACGCTGCTTGCAATGTCTTTTCGGGGGAAACTGTCAACAATCCCGAAATTCGTGTCAGTCACATTGTACGTGGACGCATTCCCTCTGCTCTTGGTAAACGGTCGAGTGAACTTCTTGAATCGGAGAAAACACAGTTCTTTCAGCGACTTGCTTTTGCTTTCACCATTCCAAGCATTCATGAGTGCATAGACGGTCAACGGTTAGAGCTTTGTGTAGGTGGAGTGCGTAACTATTCCGATTTGAATCTCTATCGTGCTAATCGTGGCATGGAAAAGTTTACTGTGTTTATTGGGTGGAGAGTTACAGTTTGCTCTAATCAAGTGCTTACAGGTGAGGGAGTGCGTTTATCTATGGAAGTGATGTCGCTTCATGACCTTTATAAATCGGTACTTGAACTGTTCTATCGCTTCAATCTTGAAAAGGATATTCAGTTGTTGCAATTTCTCACGCAAATAAGGCTTACTGAAACTCAGTTTGCTCAAATCGTGGGTAGAATGAGACTTTATCAGGCTTTACCGAATTATCAACAGCGCAGATTGCCAAAACTTCTCATAACAGATAGTCAGATAAATAATGTTTGTCGTGACTATTACAACAATCCGAATTTCGGAACGAAAGACAACACCATTTCGATGTTTGACTTTCATAATCTGCTTACCGAATCCAATAAGAGTAGTTATATTGACAGCTATGTGCAAAGAGCCGTTAATGCTACCGATGTGGCTGTGGGAATCAGTAAAGCATTACAAGGTGATTCACAATATTCGTGGTTCTTGGGGTGAGTGAATAATTATTTCGGACATTTCTTTCGGGGAGTGTCCGATTTTGTTTTTACAAATCATTTTAAACATAACAAATATGAATTATACACATGTTGCAGAAGTACAATTGAAATACAAGCCGAAGCCGTTTCATGAAACTGTTTATTCTTCGCAGGATTTACACAGGTTGCTTATCGGTAAAGTGTTCGATGAAGATACTATCGGACATAAAGAATCTTTCAAACTCTTGTTATTGAATAATGCTCATAAGGTTATCGGATATTCCAATATTGCGGAGGGTGGTTTAACTTCAACAATTGTAGATGTAAGGGTGGTTATGCAAACTGCTTTAGTGAGTAATGCCACAGCGATAGTGCTTGCTCATAATCACCCAAGCGGAAACACAAAGCCGAGTTGGCAGGATGATGAGATAACAAGTAAAATCGGAAAGGCTTGTAAACTGTTTGATATTCGGTTGCTCGACCATATTATCGTTACTCCGTTTGATGAATACTACTCTTATTGCGATAATGGGAAACTCTGAATATCGGTCGATTCTTTTGTTTAATTCTCTTTCTATATTCGGAATATACAAATTTATTTTGCCGAAATAGCTCCACCGATAACATTTTTCATTATCTTTGTGACGGATACAGCAGTCAAAGCGTTGATTGCGGTGTCTTTACATATTAACGAAAGGTGTTATTGAAATTTTGTCTTCAAATCTCAA
>CAZTFX010000037.1:0-20264 GCA_964613095.1 uncultured Muribaculaceae bacterium
TCACTACAAAGGTATCACTTATTTATAGAAACACATACTTTTGCTACTGAGCCCAAGCAATACGAATACCCACACCGAATATGATGACAAAGCAACACTGTTATCTATATATAACAATGAAGCCGAGCATTACCATACTCAGAGTGGCATTCACCATTGCTATCATTGACAGGGATTCAAATTTGCGAGTTTTGACAGTCAAATCAAGCGTAGTAAACGCCAAATCATATATACACCCCTAAAGTGCTTTACAAACAGCACACAAAGGAGCGATGCAAAGTTACTGCTTTTTTCAGCAAACTCAATAAGGAAATTCTCCAAATCTGAATAACGGCGAGTATTTTTAACTCTTTTGCCTATTTATACTTCATAATGGGAACAAAAAATAGAAGTGTGCCATTATTATTTAGCACACCTTTCTCTTACTATTCCACAAATTTACTTATCCGAAACTTATTCGGCTGAAGATTGCAATGTTAGAATTGGATTAAAAACATTAACATTATTTGAAAGTGTATCCTTTGATATGGAGCAAATGATTATGAGTGTAGTCAGATAAATTTTTGTCTTTTGGACAACGCAATAATAGAAGTAGCTTTGTGAGAAAATCATAAAACTACTTTTTTTGTGTCATGGATTCTTTCTTTTTATGTGGTAAAAATGAGGATTCTATGGTGAATTATGCTTAATTTTGCTTGGTAACATTTTTTCTTGCTGTGTATAGATTAATAACAAACCTCCTAAATAAACATGAAAACAGATATTGAAATTGCACGTAGCATAGAATTAAAGCGTATTGAGAGAATAGCTGAAAGTGTAGGTATAAATGAAGAAGACATTTTTACCTACGGTCATTATATGGCTAAAGTCAATGAAAAACTTATTGATGAAGAAAAAGTAAATAAGAGCAATCTTATTTTGGTTACGGCTATAACTCCCACGAAAGCAGGAATAGGAAAGACAACGGTGTCGGTAGGTCTTTCTTTGGGCTTGAATAAAATAGGGAAAAAAGCCATAGTTGCATTACGTGAACCGTCTTTAGGTCCATGTTTTGGCATGAAAGGTGGTGCAGCCGGTGGAGGTTATGCTCAAGTGTTGCCTATGGAAAAAATCAATCTTCATTTTACGGGAGATTTTCATGCTATAACATCAGCCAATAACATGATTTCAGCCTTATTGGATAATTACCTTTATCAGAATCGTGATAATGGCTTTGGCTTAAAAGAGGTTTTATGGCGTAGGGTTTTAGATGTAAATGATCGCACTTTACGTTATATAATAACCGGATTAGGTCCTAAAACAAATGGGATTACTCAAGAATCCGGATTTGATATTACGCCTGCGTCGGAGATTATGGCAATTTTATGCCTGTCAAAAGATGAACAAGATTTACGTCGTCGAATAGAGAATATCTTATTGGGTTTTACTTACGATAATACTCCTTTTACCGTTAAAGATTTGGGAGTGGCAGGTTCCATTGCAGTTTTACTGAAAGACGCACTATCTCCTAATTTAGTACAAACTACTGAAAATACGGCTGCTTTTGTTCATGGAGGTCCGTTTGCCAATATTGCACATGGATGTAATTCAATTATAGCAACCAAAATGGCTATGACTTATGGTGAATATGTTATAACAGAAGCCGGATTCGGTGCTGATTTGGGTGCCGAGAAATTTTATGATATTAAGTGTCGTAAAGCCGGTTTGAACCCTAAACTTACAGTATTGGTTGTAACAGCCAGAGCCTTGAAAATGCATGGCGGAGTTGCTCAAGACATCGTGGGAAACCCCAATCTTGAAGCATTGAAAGCCGGTGTTACAAATATGGATAAACATATTGAAAACTTGAAAAAGTTTGGACAATCTGTCGTAGTAGCATTTAATCGTTATGGTGATGACTTGGAAGATGAAATAGATTTCGTACGTCAGTATTGTGAAAATATTGGAGTTGGCTTTGCCGTGAATAATGCTTTTGTTGAAGGTGGAAATGGTGCTGTTGACCTTGCCAAACTAGTGGTAAAAACTATAGAAGAAAACCCATCGAAGTCATTGGAATACGTTTATCAAGATAATGACAATGTGGAGACAAAAGTGCTAAACGTTGCAAATAAAGTGTATGGAGCTAAGGTGGTAACATATAGTCCTACAGCTCGGAAAAAGATAAAGATGATAGAGGATTTGGGGTTTGCTCATTTTCCTATATGTATAGCCAAAACTCAATATTCTTTCTCCACAAATGCCAAGTTATACGGAGTACCGAAAGATTTTGATATTCATGTACAAGATATAATTATCAATGCAGGGGCAGAGATGTTGGTCGTAATAGCCGGAGAAATAATGCGAATGCCGGGACTTCCAAAACATCCGCAAGCGCTACATATGGATATTGTTGATGGTGAAATAGAAGGTTTATCTTGATAAAAGAATAATATAAAACTAAGGAGTTGTTTAATTAATTGTTCAATAAAAATTAAACAACTTCTTGTGTTTTTCCTGTTTGTTTATTGTGGAGGTTGGAAAGAAAAGTTACCTTTGTATTCTATATGAAAACAGGTTTTGATAACGATAAGTATCTTAAGATACAATCCGAGCATATTAAGAAGCGTATAGCTCAGTTTGGAGATAAGTTGTACCTCGAATTTGGGGGTAAGTTGTTTGATGATCATCATGCAAGTCGCGTGTTGCCGGGGTTTATGCCCGACAGTAAGTTGCATATGCTTATGCAATTGAGTGATTGTTCCGAAATATTGATGGTAATAAGTGCCATTGATATTGAGAAAAATAAAATGAGAGGTGATTTAGGTATCACTTATGATGAAGACGTTTTGCGTTTACGCGGGGAGTTTGAAAAGATAGGACTTTACGTAAGCAGTGTTGTTATAACTCATTATAATGGTCAATCGAGTGCCGATGCATACCGTAATCGCTTGGAACGTTTAGGTATAAAAGTTTATTATCATTATACCATTGACGGATATCCCAATAATGTGGCTCTTATCGATTCCGATGAAGGTTTCGGAAAAAATGATTATGTTGAAACGACTCGTCCTCTTGTGGTTGTTACTGCTCCGGGACCCGGAAGCGGTAAAATGGCTGTGTGCCTAAGTCAGTTATATCATGAGAATAAAAGAGGAGCAAAAGCCGGATATGCAAAATTTGAAACTTTTCCGGTATGGAATTTGCCTTTGAAACATCCTGTGAATATAGCTTATGAAGCGGCTACTGCCGATTTGAATGATGTTAATATGATTGACCCGCTTCATTTGGAAGCTCATGGAGAAGTTGCAGTAACATATAATCGAGATCTTGAGATATTTCCTGTATTGAATGCACTTTTTGAGGGTATTTATGGAGAAAGTCCTTATAAATCTCCTACCGATATGGGTGTGAATATGATAGGATTCTGTATGAGTGATGAGGAGGTGTGTTGTAATGCAGCCAAGGAAGAAGTTATAAGAAGATATTACAACGCTTTGTGTGACCTTGCAACCAAAGGAAACAATGAAAATGAAGTAAATAAGATAGCGTTGATAATGAAACAGGCAAAGCTTACAACCGATTTTCGTCATGTTACTGTTGCCGCTCGTGAACGAAAGGAGTTATCGGGTGTGGCTTCGGCTGCCATTGAACTTCAAGATGGAACAATAATCACATCTCGTACCAGTTCTTTATTAGGTCCGAGTGCGGCATTATTGCTTAATGCAACCAAGCACTTGGCTGGTATTCCGCATGTTGTAAAACTTATTCCCGAGGAAATGATTTCACCTATACAAAAAACTAAGGTGGAATATTTGCATGGACATAATCCGCGTTTACACACGGATGAAGTTCTTGTGGCATTGTCCATTTTGAGCAATCGAGATGAAAACTGTCGTAAAGCGTTGGAACAGTTGCCTAAATTAAAAGGGTGTCAGGTTCATTCTACCGTTATGCTCAGTGAAGTAGATCGTAAAATCTTTAGAAAATTAGGAATTGTTCTAACTTGTGACCCTGTGAAAAAGGCATGATATAAAGATAAAATTAATTAACTTTTAAAAGTACCGATATGACTATACTTTCTGTTGTTTCTTGGAGTGATAAGACTCTTGAAATGCTCAACACGGTCAATGATTTTATGTGGACTTATATTATTATAGTTCTGCTAGTATTTTGTGCTGTATATTTTACCATCCGCACTCATGGTGTACAATTTTTATTGTTTAAAGACATGGTGAGAATAATGCTTGGACGTGATAAAGCAGATGTGAAATCAAAATCCAAAATACATTTAAATAAGAAAAATATCAGTTCGTTCGGTGCGTTTGCTATATCATTATCCAGTCGTGTGGGAACCGGAAATCTTGCCGGTGTGGCTTCGGCAATAGTAGTTGGAGGACCCGGTGCTGTATTTTGGATGTGGATTATGGCATTATTAGGTGCGGCAAACGGGTTTATAGAGTCAACATTGGCACAATTATATAAGAAAAAAGGAGATGATTCCTATTATGGCGGTCCTGCATATTATATGCAGATAGGATTGAAACGTAAATGGATGGGGATTGTCTTTGCTATATTGATTACCGGAACATTTGGTATGGCTTACCAAATATTTCAAAGTAATACCATGTGTGACGCTTTGTCAAATGCTTTCGGATGGGATAAAATATGGCTTGGTATAGTGTTTACGTTATGTACCCTTGTTATTATATTTGGTGGAGCTCAACGAGTGGCACGTTTTTCAAGTATAATAGCACCTATTATGGCTATAGGTTATATAATACTTGCATTAATAATTGTTATTGTCAATTTTGAGGCAATTCCATCTGTGTTTAAAATGATAATTGAAGGAGCTTTCGGTATTGAACAAGTAACAGGAGGTACAATTGGAGCTGCTATTATGCAGGGAATCAAGCGAGGTCTATTTAGTAATGAGGCAGGAGAAGGTTCGGCTCCCAATGCAGCTGCAGCAGCCGAGACATCACATCCTGTGAAACAAGGATTGGTACAAGCATTAGGTGTATTTGTTGATACTTTGTTAATATGTTCATGTACTGCATTTATAATACTTTCAACCGGCAGTTTGTCTAGCGGTTTAGATGGAATTTTACTTACTAATATGGCTGTGGAAAGTGAATTGGGCGTTTGGGGGCGATATTTCCTTACTGCAACTATTTTTATGTTGGCTTATAGTACTATTATCGGGAATTACTTCTATGGGGAAACCAATATAAGATTTATAACAAAAAATCGTATGGCTGTACCTGTATTTAGATTGGTTACGGGAGGTATGGTAATGATAGGTGCAGTTATAACGTTACAAACGGCTTGGACATTTGTGGATATAATGATGGGTTTGATGACATTATTTAACTTGATTGCAATTTTGTTATTGTCTGATAAAGTATTCCGTTTACTTCGTAACTATTTAGAACAAAAACGAGCAGGAAAAGAACCTGAATTCCATCGTAGTATGATGCCCGACATAGAGAAAGACATTGAATGTTGGGATAAATAGTATTTTAAAGGGACTGTCTTCTAGACAGTCCCTTTTGAGAGATATTATGAGTTAGAAAATTATAATTCTGTTTTCCATAATCCATGTAGATTGCAATATTCATATACTGCGACCGGTTTGTCTGCGCATGTGCAGAATACGGCTTCGGGTTTGTCGGTAAGATTTATGCTCATTCCACCTTTTTCTGTCTCTACATAGATGAATGCTATATGATGTTCCGGAGTCATGGGGTGCGCAACGCTTCCTACGTCAACTTTTATATGACAATCGTCGACTTGAGTTACCACAGGAACATGTTTTTCTGCGCTTGCGTCAACGGTGTTAGCTACGAGTTCTTCCATTTTCTCTCCACAGCATACTACTGGTACACCTGAATCTACTTTCTTAACGATTACATTACCGCAGTGTTTGCATTTAAAAAATTTTGTTGCCATAGTCTTGTAGTTTTTTTATGTTATTGATTAGTTATTGTTTTCTGTTGGCAAATTTAATTCATATTTAAGTTTTGTCAAACAGATAATCTCGATTGAAGCATAGATGAAATCTATTTTATTGTTTAATCTGTTTTAAATTAATAACAAAATTACAAATAATCGGTTTAAAGGAGTTTTATATTTATATATGAAAAACCGTCGTGATAGAAGTAATGTTATTCTCGTTGGAAATAAATGTGTAAATTTGCAGACCGAAAAAGCAAAATGAAAGATAAGTTATACATAAAATTGTTTTTGTCATTCTTTAAGATAGGAGCATTCACTTTTGGTGGTGGATGGGCTATGATATCCATTATTGAAAAAGAAATAGTGAACAAAAACAATTGGATAAGTCGTGAAGACTTCATTGATTTGCTTGCCATAGCACAAGCTATGCCGGGTATTCTCGCTGTGAATATAGCTGTGGTAATAGGAGACCGATTACGAGGAGTGCGTGGCAGTTTATGTGCTGCACTTGGCACTATTTTACCCTCTTTTTTTATGATATTGGTAATCGCTGTTTTCCTGACACCCGATTCAATAAAGAATAATCCTACTCTTAATGCGATTTTTAAAGGGATAAGACCGGCTGTTGTGGCTCTGATTATTGCTCCTGTTATAACTACGGCAAAGGCTGCAAAGTTAAATTGCAAAACGGTGATAATTCCTGTAGCAACAGCGATACTGATATTTTCGGGGCTTCCGTATGTTTCCAATCCGATTGTATTTATAATACTTGGGGGCGTAGGTGGTTATTTGTACTATGTGATTTCATCTTACAAGAAATCTAAAGGTGGAAAGGAGGATGAACGATGAGTGCTTACTTGAAACTGATTTTTGCCTATCTTAAAATCGGTTTATTCGGTTTTGGCGGTGGCTATGCCATGTTGTCGTTGATTCAGCGCGAAGTGGTGGGGGCCGGATGGATTACCAACACAATGTTTACCGACATAGTGGCTATCTCACAGATGACACCGGGACCTATAGGCATTAATAGTGCCACTTATATAGGTTATGTTGTAGGTGCTGACTCCGGTGGAATGGGGTGGGCAGGTGGAGTACTTGGTTCGATACTTGCTACAATGGCTGTCGTGATACCTCCGTATATATTGGTGCTATATACGGGACATTACATTAATCGACACAAGGATAGTCCTGTAATAAAAGGCATATTTTCCGGATTAAGACCTGTATGCGTGGGATTAATAGCATCGGCGGCATTGCTGTTGATGAATAAAGAGAATTTTGGCGATACCGATTATGAGCTGTTTACGAGTATTATAATATGTGCAATATCATTTTTCACGGTGTTTTTTACAAAAATACATCCGATACTTGTGATTATTCTTGCAGGTTTAGCCGGATATATAATATATTGAAGAAATGAATTATCAAGAAACAATAGAATATTTATATAGTCAAATGCCGATGTTTTCACGAATCGGTGGTGACGCTTATAAGGAGGGATTGGGAACGAGTCTGGCATTGGATGAATTGTATAATCATCCTCATAAAAGCTATAAGATTATTCATGTAGCAGGAACCAATGGTAAAGGCTCTTCATCTCATTTAATTGCTTCAATTTTACAACAAAGCGGATATAAAGTAGGATTATATACGTCTCCTCATTTGATTGATTTTCGCGAGAGAATACGTGTCAATGGTGAAATGATTCCAGAAAGTGATGTGATTGATTTTGTGGAAAACTATCGGAATTCAGGATTTGATGGAACTCCTTCATTTTTTGAGCTTACCTCAACTATGGCATTTGATTATTTTCGGAAATCTAAAGTGGATTATGCGGTTATAGAAGTAGGGCTTGGAGGACGTCTTGATAGTACCAATATAATAACCCCTATTTTGAGTGTAATTACCAATATTTCATTTGATCATACCCAATTCCTTGGTGATACTTTGGAAAAGATTGCCGGCGAGAAAGCCGGAATAATAAAAAAAGGTATTCCGGTCGTAATTGGTGAAGCCAAAGGTGAAGTGCGACAAGTTTTTGTTGAAAAAGCCGTTGAAATGGGGTCGCCTATTGTATTTGCTGAGGAAAATCAACAAATATCGGGATATAACCGTGAAAATGAACGTTTAATTTTGACAACCAAACAAAATGGCACTATTGTAGATGAACTTTCGGGTGATTGTCAAGTGAAAAATGCCAATACCGTTCTTAATGCTATCCATGTGTTGCAACAAATGGGTGTTATAATCCCGCAAGAGGCTGTTTGCTCCGGATTTGCTCATGTTTGTGAGATTTCAGGTCTTATGGGTAGATGGATGGTTGTGGGAAATAAACCCAGAGTCGTGTGTGATACCGGTCATAATGTGGGTGGAGTGCAATATATAGTACGCCAACTGGCAAAAGAGAAGTACAGTAAATTACATATTGTACTTGGTTTTGTAAAAGATAAAGACATAACACATATTTTGGAAATGTTTCCAAGATATGCAACCTATTATTTCACGAATGCATCGATTCCGCGTTCATTACCTGCCGGAGAGTTAAAGGCTTTGGCTGTTGCACGAGGTCTTGACGGGAATGATTATACAACAGTTGAAGAGGCTTTTTGTGCGGCACGTGAGATGGCTAATCCGGACGATATGATTTTCGTTGGAGGAAGCACCTTTATCGTCGCCGACTTCCTTACAAAGATTTTATAGTAAATACATTGCTCGAATTATAAATATATTTATTAGTTCTAATGACATATATTTAATTCATTGTAGGGAAAATATATTTATACTTACAATCTGAATCATTTGAAGATGGTAATGTTAAGCATAATGTTAATTTATTGCTATTATCAAATGAAATGGAATGTGAGTTTGGATAAGGAGAATCGTTATTAGGAATAATTATAAGTGGTGGATATATTTTATCACTAAATATATCATTACTACATATACGAACATAACCAGTTGTGGAATTTGAGGATATGGTAATTTCTCCCAAAGGAATAAAATTAAGAATACCTAATTTATGGACTCGTGAAACACCGTGCATAGGATTTAATATTCTCATCCTTTCAAAATTACATGTATCAAGTGATATTTTATCTATATAAACTGAGTAATAATGTATATTATCAGAATCAGTGTATGATGCCAAATCATAAATATCAGTAAAAGAACAGCAATTAATTGTATATGAATTATTACGCATAAATTTAAAACCATAATAGTTGTTAATTGCACTTTTTCCGCTTTTTCTATTGCATTCACCATATCCCATTGTTACTTCCGATATTTTTATACGTGTAATATGTCCAACTTCCATATGAAAATTTATGCATGTGTTACATCGTATAGCATTAATTCTATTTAGAAATATTGAAAATAAATCTTTCTTTGTTTTGATGTTGAAACCAATATTACAGTCATTCAAATCAATTTCGTTAAAATATAGATTATTTCCGGAATTAACGTTAATGCCAATGACATTATTTTCTTCAATAGGAAGAGTTCCGTTATTTATTATGATTTTATTAAACCACCCAAATTCAATAAAAGAAATATTTTCATCAATTAATATTCCATTTCTACATTGAGTAATGTAAATAGTATTAAATTCAACGTAAGATAAAGCTTTTATATTTATAGCTGTATGGAAATTTACAATGTATAGATTCTGCACAATACCGCTCCTCGGGGTAGTTTCATTAGCGGTTGTATCAAATTCTAATGCACAACAATTCTCAAGTGAGTATCCAGTTGGATAACTGTTTTCGATTGATAAATTTGATAGTCTGAATTTTAAACATGTTGTCTTGTAATCAGAATGAATGTTATTTACTTGTTTTGTGCAGAAACGCATTGCAGCTATTGGTACAGTAATGCTTGGAACTATGCTCAATACAATCCTTGTGCCTTGAAATCTATTTCGATCTATTATACCGATAATAGTTCCTTCTATAATTGTAGCAGAATATAGGTTTAATGTGTCTGATATGAAATATTTTTTTGGTAATAATGTAATTTTATTGCCATTGATAGATGCTAATTCAATACATTTTTGAAATGCGTTGGTATCGTCGATGTCATTTGAAGATTTAAACCATTCAACTCTTACTATATCATTTATTAATCCTATTTCGTAACTATTATCAAAAGTAATATTATCAAAAATATGAATTAATGGTGCTGTAATATATGTTTTGTTTAATCTTATAATTCCATTGCATATTTTCCCTTCGATAAATTCCAAAGTACAATTCTCAGGAATTTCAAGGGTGCCTTCTTGAAGGTCAATATCATATGTTATTACATAAATACAATTGGTTGAAGAAAATTGTGTTTTAAAATCTGTTTCGTTATTAATAATAATTCTTTTCATAATGTTAAGTGTTTATAGTGAATAAATATGATATGTACTATCGTAAAATTAAGAATTATTCAGGGTAAATAAGTATATCGTTCCCATTATTTAAGTGCAAATAGGAAACGTGTTACTTTGAATTTTTTTAGAATCAAGTGTAAAATAAGTGGACCTATTAACCCACATAATATTACAAAAATGGAACAGAAAATGTACACTATGTTTTCTGAAAAGATAGTAAAATTATGAGAAATTTTAAGGATAATTGATTTTGCTCCACCCTCAAATGTCGTATGGAAAAGATATATGATATATGAAGCCGATCCCAAATGGAGTAAAACTCCCCCAAATCTATGGGATGTTTTATAATATAAGAGATTTGATATTTGTATAATTACAGCTATACCAATAAAAGGCAAGATGTATCGTAACCACTCAATTTGATATGATAGATAAATAAATTCCATTAAGATAAATGTGATGATAGGGATAATTGATTTGGATAAATATCGTAATTTTTTTTCTAATACATGATAATAGTCATAAGTTATTATTCCAAACATAAAAAACAAAAACATATTTTTAAATTCTTCGAAACAAAATATACGTGTAAATTCAATGGGGATAAATGCAAGAATTATGCTACCGATAAACAATCCAAATCTTTGTTGATGTGTTTTAAAGAAAGGTAAAATTACGAACATCCACCAAAGTGCTATTACAAACCATAAAAAATATCCGGCTACAGGCGAATAGAATAATTCTATATATGCCCAATGTGTAACGGGATTTTGTACGTATGAATTGTTTTGCGTGAGAAGTTTTATTGTGATAATAATAATAGATGTGACAAAATATGGAATGAGCAAACGCTTGAATTTTTTAGATAAAAATGAATGATATGATTCTTTTTTCTTTGTTGCAATATATATATACCCGCTTGTAAAAAGGAAAACAGGCATATGAAATGTATAAATTGCTTTATTAATCATATTATACCATTCAGGAGCATTGTCAGGAATATAATGCCCTATTACAACTAATATGATAGCTAAAGCACGAACAAAATCAAATATTAAAAGTCTTTCTTTTTCCATTAATTGGTGTAGTTTTATGTTTGATACAAAGAACGTAAATATTTTTTGTATTCCCAATCTTTATGTTATAAATTTATGTATAAAGAATTGGAATGTCATTTATTTGGTGTATTTTTGTAGAAAGAATTTATAAATGATTAATTGAAACTATAATTATATAAGAAATGGGTAAAGTATTAATAATCGGTGCAGGAGGTGTAGGTACTGTTGTAGCTCACAAGTGTGCTCAAAATCCTGACGTTTTCAACGAGATTGTAATTGCTTCACGTACAAAAAGCAAGTGTGATGCTGTGGCAAAGGCTATAGGTAAACCCAATGTGACTACCGACCAAGTTGATGCCGATAGCGTGCCGGAACTGGTCGCTTTGCTAAAAAAGCATAAGCCGGATATTGTTATTAACGTGGCTTTGCCTTATCAAGACTTAACCATTATGGATGCATGCCTTGAATGTGGGGTAAATTATCTTGATACAGCCAATTATGAACCAAAAGATGAAGCTCATTTTGAATATAGTTGGCAGTGGGCTTACAAAGAAAAATTTGAAAAAGCAGGACTTACAGCGATTCTTGGTTGTGGATTCGACCCGGGAGTATCTGGAGTTTATACAGCATACGCCGCTAAACACTATTTCTCTGAAATGGAAACTCTGGATATAGTGGATTGTAATGCAGGTAATCACGGTAAAGCATTTGCAACCAATTTCAACCCTGAAATAAATATTCGCGAAATCACTCAAAAAGGTAAATATTACGAAAACGGAGAATGGATTGAAACTGAACCGCAAGAGATTCACAAGACATTGAATTATCCTAATATTGGTCCTCGTGAGTCATATCTTCTTTATCATGAAGAACTTGAATCGCTTGTTGTGAATTTCCCAAGTATCAAGCGTGCTAGATTCTGGATGACATTCGGACAAGAATACCTCACTCACTTGCGAGTGATACAAAACATTGGAATGGCAAGTATTGATCCTATTATGTATAATGGCCAAGAGATTGTACCACTTCAATTTTTGAAAGCTGTATTGCCTAATCCTAAGGAACTAGGCGAAAACTATGTGGGTGAAACTTCTATCGGTTGCCGCATCAGCGGTAAAGATAAAGAAGGTAAGCCTATGACTTATTATATTTATAATAATTGCAGTCATGAAGCCGCTTATAAAGAAACAGGAATGCAAGCTGTAAGCTACACAACAGGTGTTCCTGCTATGACCGGAGCGATGATGTTCTTGACAGGAAAATGGAATAAACCGGGTGTTCATAATGTTGAAGAATTTGATCCCGATCCATTCCTTGACGTATTGAACAAGCAAGGTCTCCCTTGGCACGAAATCATCAATGGTAATTTAGAATTATAATAAAGATAACATATACGCATTTTTTAGGCTAGGTCGTTGCTTGGTAGAATACAAGTAACGACCTTTTTCATTGTTTTTTTGATTTTTCTTGTGAATTTCGGGGGAATAGTGTAGCTTTGTGGTGTGAATCTGCGTGTCGTAGGTTTGTTTCTTAAATTTTATCATAACTCTTATGAGTCCTATTTCAAAGAAAACGTATGTAAACAATGTAAATGACAATTGGCGTTGGCACTAGGTGTACTGTGCAATAATTGTCATGTTTGTATGCAACGTGTTCTTTGACATATTGGATACTGTTCGTGTATAAATGGAATGCACGACAAAATGATTATGCTCTTTCACTTAGTGTAAGAGCTGAACTTATTTATTAATATTTTAAGAAATAAACAGCTATGATAAAAAATGATTTAGATATAAAACAAACACTTGATTGTGATGATTTTGATAAAATGCTTAATGACTTTATTCATCGTGATTTGTCGATAAAAAGTCCAAGTAAGCAAGTAGGGTTGAAAGACTCTGTTGTATGTTCTTATAAAGGAAAGGATTATAATATTCCCAAAGGAGATAATAAAACAATCTTTTTCAATGGTGAGTCTTGTTGTTGTAATGGCAAGAATATGATGCAACATGAACGTCATAATAGAGTTTATGTTAATCCATATGTAATAGATAGGGAAATAACTTTAACTCTGTTTGATATAAAAGAAAATAAAAAGGATGAAGAGCTTGGTGAATATACGGTTTATTTGTATAAAGAAGGTTTGAGTAATCCTATTGATAGTGATACGAATTCTCCTTATTATGGTGATTTGCGGTTTTGCTTGAATTTGCCTTCCGATAATTTGTATTTTGGGAAATATTTCATATTGATAGAATCATTGGCTTCACAAGACAACAAGACATCATTTGTCGAAATGGGTAATTGTATGTGTTACTCATTCAGCATTATGCCTGAAGGAAATTTGAACGATTCACCTGATATAAAGAATGTGAAAATAAAATCAATGGGAAGAAAGTCCTTGTCATTTACTATGAATTGCTTGGTTCTTTCTTTTTCTACCGATATTGAGCTTGATTCCAATAGGGATTTACGATTTGTTTGTTTCAATAACAATAACTATAAAATATGTGAAACTACAATAGATGTTGAAAATGAACAAAATAAGTTCGTAGTGGAATTGACACCTGATTATGTGTGGCTTCCCGGAGATTATGTGATTTATTGTGAAATGAATGGAGAGCCATGTTGTAAGATTTCATTTGTTCTTGGTGAGAAAAATTGTATAAAAAGTGATTGTGAAAAGTTAACCGGAGCATCTGTCGGTTATATACAAATGAAATATCTTGAACGATCTGAATCCAATTGGCAATGTTTAAGTAAAATACATGGAACACGTAGGCTAAGAGAAAAAATTCTTGAAAATTATCCGAATTTATTATATAATCGTGAACGTCACGAGAAAAAGCTTAAACGGCTATATGCTAATTATAACTTTATTGTGATTGGTCATCAAGAAAAACCTACTGATAATGTGTTAAGTTGTTTTATGCGTTCAATTAAGGATACAGGTTCGTTTCGGTTGAATGATTGTAGCAAACTTATTGAGAATAATAATTCTCAAGCTGATTTTAATAGTACTATGGACGATGCTTTTCCTTTGGGATGTGATGAAACAATAGGTTTTTACCGATTATCAAGCTTGTTCTCCGGTAATGGTTCTTGTGTGATTCACCGAATCATGAAATATATGCAAAGTAAAAATACTCATGCTGTGGTACTTTATGGGAGAAAGTCGGAAGTTGACAAACTTATGGAGTGTTATCCTGAATTGGGAAAATATTTTCTCGACGAGAATATATTGGAGTTGGAAGATTTAAGTGTAGTCGAAACCATCTATACTATACAGGATATTTTGAAAGAACAAGACTTGCAGTTGTCGGAAAAGGCATTGAGGAAACTTTCAAAATGTATAATAGGGGGAAATGGTCGATTGTCATTGGGAGATAAAAATGATGTAAGACGATTTGTCGTTAATAATATAGTCTCAAACTTTCGTTCCAGAGTTTTGGGCTTAGGTAAGAATTATGATTGTGATGTAGAATGTTGTGATATAGATTTTAAGGTGTTGAGCGCTGAATTTTCATCCTATGAAGATAGTGTAAAGGACTTAAATAAGATGATAGGACTTGAAAATCTTAAAAAAGAGATTGCTACATTA
Source organism: uncultured Muribaculaceae bacterium (assembly GCA_964613095.1). GTDB lineage: Bacteria > Bacteroidota > Bacteroidia > Bacteroidales > Muribaculaceae > RGIG4576. The sequence continues at coordinate 14,969 of CAZTFX010000037.1, forward strand.
TCCGGTCTTATGAAATTTAATGTAATGCGTCGTGAAATGGGGTTGAAAACGTGTGATACGATGTGTCATCACATGATTTTTACCGGTAATCCGGGTACGGGAAAAACTACAGTGGCAAAGACGATAGGTAAGATATTCCATTCACTGGGTTTGTTGAGTAAGGGTGAGGTGATTGTAACAGAACGTAGTCGTATGGTGGGACGATATATTGGAGAGACCGAACTTAATATGCGGGCTTTACTTGAAGAGGCTAGAGGAAATGTATTGTTTGTAGATGAAGCCTATACGCTATGCGATACTGTTGAGGATAGAAAAGATTTTGGATATCATGCTTTAGAAAGTCTGCTTACGGTTTTATCTCAAAAAAATCCCGATATGGTAGTGATTTTTGCCGGTTATGAGAAAGAAATAGAACGAATGTTACAAGCAAATCAAGGATTAAAAGGACGTTTCCCACATCATTTTCATTTTGAGGACTATTCGGCTGAAGAATTGATGAAAATTGCTTGTAATCTTATAAAAAAGGAGGAATATATCTTGGATAAGGCTGCTGAATCACGTTTGAAAGAAACGGTAGAAGATAGTATTTTTAGAAAAGATAAAGATTTTGCTAATGCGAGGTGGATAGAGCAATATATATTGAATGGTGTAATACCTGCGATTGCAGATAGATTGATACGTAATAAGGAGGAACTTAATCGTGACAATTGTTGCTTGATAACAATTGAGGATATTGATATAGCATATAAAAAGTATCGTTATAACCCGATTGAGGAAAAATTGAAAGAAAAGATAAATGTTTCTTCATTGACGGCTCTTCCCAGAGTGGGTTTTCGTATTGCTTAATAATAAAGTGCCATTTTTTATAATGGCACTTTTGTTTTAAAGGTTTATTTATTTACTTTTGTGATATGAAAGAGGATGCTTCATTGAAAATAGAATTAACGGATGATGGGTCGGCAACGATTCTCATTGCGGAGATGAATGAACACTATCATTCTGTGCGTGGTGCTATCACTGAGTCTAATCATATATATCGCGATTGTGCATTTTTACATCAATGTAAAAATACGCCGGGAGTGCCTGTCAGGTTGTTGGAAGTAGGATTTGGAACAGGGCTGAATGCTGTTGTAACAGCTATGGTTGCTAGCGAAAATAATCCTGTTCATTATATTACAATGGAAAAATATCCGCTTTCTAAGGATATTATTGCTCAATTGCAATATGATAAATCTGTTGATGGTGAGTTGTTTAAAGTTATCCATGAGTCGGAATGGAATAAACCGGTGGAAATAACTCCAAATTTTACTTTGGAAAAGATAAAAGCAGATTATGTTATAGACAACTTACCTGAAGATATTGATGTTGTATATTTTGACGCATTTGCTCCTGAAAAACAACCTGAGATGTGGTCGGTTAAGACTTTTGAACGACTTGTAGATGTGATGAACCATGGGGCAGTATTAACTACATATTGTGCTAAAGGAGAGATTCGACGCATGTTATCGGGGCTGGGACTCTGTGTAGAACGATTGGCAGGACCTATAGGGGGTAAACGGGAAATCTTACGTGCAACAAAACCGTAATTAATTGGAAGTATGGAACTGACGGCTTTATTTGAATGGTATCTTGACCATCTGAATTATTTAGTTCTCACGATTCTCATGATTCTTGAGAACTCACTTGTGCCGTTACCTGCCGAATTGATAGTTGCTCCTGCCTCTTATCGTGCCGCTCATGGTGAAATGAGTCTTGTTGTGCTTATATTATGTACGACATTTGGTTCTACAGTAGGGGCTCTAATTAATTATTATATCTCCCGACATTTGGGACGTTTTCTGGTCTATAGATTTGTGAATAGTAAGGTGGGTCGATTATTGTTGTTGGACAAAGAAAAACTTGAGAAAGCAGAACAATTATTTTTAAAGCATGGAAATGTATCAACATTCTTCGGTCGGTTATTACCATTTGGTCGTCAATTGATTTCTATTCCTGCAGGTTTGGCAAAAATGCCGATATGGTCATTTGTTTTCTATACAACTGTTGGCTCGGCTATTTGGAACAGTTTATTGGCAGGTGCCGGTTATTATTTGGCAAGAATATTGCCTAAAGATCAACTTATAGATGCCATTAACAAATATAGTCTCGAAATGAGTGTGGTTTTCGTTGTTTTGGTTGTTATATACATTGTATATTGTAAATGGGGAAAACGAGAGCAAAAAACGAATTAGGTAAAAATTCGTTTTTATTTGGCACAAATGGCATAGTTTTATGAATTGTATATTTTTTGACTGAGTTTTTGCTAAATTTGTGTTGTATTTGTTATATAGATGAGAATTATTTACATTGACAAAAGTGAAAATAAAAATAAGTATATTATTTATAGCCATATTGCTGATATTTCCGAGTGTAATAAAAGCTCAAGGAATAATAACTACGCGTGATACGTCGAATATTTTGTTACAAGATGCGGTGCAAAAACATAAAGGGTTGTTTACGCGAATAATTGATTATTTTGATGATTCCAACAAAGATAAACCCGAAAAGAAGTTCGATATGAATTTCATAGGAGGACCTTATTATTCTTCTGATATGAAACTTGGTTTGGGTTTTGTTGGTGCCGGATTGTATCGTATGAATGGCTGTAGTAAAGCTATGCAACCATCTAATGTTTCTCTATTCGGCAGTGTATCTACTGTGGGATTCTATATGTTGGGAATACGAGGTAATAATTTATTCCTAGAAGATCGTTACAGGCTGAATTATACAATGTTTTTTTATTCTTTTCCTTCTTACTATTGGGGGATAGGATATAATAATGGCAATAATGATGAAAATAAGACAAAAATGGATCGCTTTCAAGCACGTATGAAAGCTGAATTTTTGTTTAAAGTAGCAAATAATTTATATGTGGGTCCTAGTGTGATATGGGATTATGCTAAGGCTAAAGATATTTCGGCTCAAGAATTATATTTGTTTGATAAAATGGCTCTTACTCAACGAAATTACGGTATAGGAGCTTCAATACAATATGATACGCGTGATTATATGAATAATGCGAGCAGAGGTGTGTATTTATATCTGGCTCAAACGTTTAGACCCGGGTGGGTTGGGAATAATAAAGCTTTCAGTACCACCGAATTTGTCGCACGAGGATATAAAAGTGTATGGAATGGAGGGATAATAGCAGCCGAAATTGAGAGCCGGTTTAATTTTGGTGATCCGTCTTGGGCTTTAATGGCAGAGTTGGGAGGCTCCAATTCTATGAGGGGATATTATGAGGGACGTTATCGTGACAAGCATAGTATTTCGGCTCAAGTGGAATTGCGTCAGCATGTGTGGCGTCGTAACGGAATTACGTTATGGGCTGGGCTTGGAAATGTATTTCATGATGAACGTACTTTCAAGAAAATATTACCTAATTATGGAATAGGATATCGTTGGGAGTTTAAAAAAAGGGTAAACGTGCGTCTTGATTTGGGATTTGGAAAATCAGGGCAAAACGGATTTATTTTTAATATAAATGAAGCATTCTGATAAAATGATGTTGTTGAAAAATATATTCAGTAATAGAAAACTGTTGTTCCTATTATGTGTAATTACACTTGTTTTACCTAATTTTTTCTTGTTTTTTACAGAACGTATTCCGCTGATAGGACGTTTGTGTAATGTCGTATTGCCTGTATCGATGTTTTGGTATATAATGACATTGAGTCGTAAACCGGGAAAGGTTTATTTGTGGTTGTTTTTGTTTATATTTTTTAATGCGTTTCAAATAGTTTTATTATACCTGTTTGGGAATTCGGTTATTGCAGTTGATATGTTTCTTAATCTGGTGACGACCAACCCGGTTGAGGTTAATGAGTTGTTGACCAATATTGTTCCTGCAATAATATTTGTTGTGGTATTATATTTACCTCTTTTGTTATGGAGTATATATTCATTAAAATTGGAGCCTATAGATAACACTTTTCTTTTAAAACAACGTAAGTGTGCAAAGTATGGATGTGGGGTAGGTGTATTATTACTTATTGGCAGCTATGTGTTTGACAAAAGTTATGAGTTGGAAAATGACTTATATCCTATGAACGTGATGTATAATGTAGTTCTTGCAGTTGAACGAGAAATGCGTGTTACCGATTATCCCAATACATCACGAGATTTTGCATTCAATGCTGAGAATACACATGCTGTTGAGGATAAAGAAATATATGTACTTGTCATAGGAGAAACTGCAAGGGTAGCCAATTTTGGAATATATGGTTATGAACGAAATACAACACCTTTACTTGGGAGCATGACCGATTTGATTGTGTTTAAAGATGCTTTTACACAATCAAACACAACTCATAAAAGTGTTCCTATGATTATGTCGGCTGTATCGGCTGATAATTTTGATGATATTTATTCTCAAAAGGGTATTGTGACTGCTTTTGATGAAGTGGGGTATTCAACTGCGTTTTTCTCAAATCAAAGAAGAAACCATTCGTTTATTGATTATTTTGGAGAAGAAGCCGATTTTTATAAGTTCGTAAAAGAAGATTTGAAAGAGGGCGTAAATGTAAGTGATGAAGTGTTACTGAAACTCACAAAAGACTATTTGGAAGAAAGTACCAGTAATAAAAAATTTATAGTGCTTCACACTTATGGTTCGCATTTTGATTATTCTGAAAGATATCCGGTCGATAAGGCTTATTATAAACCTGATAAAGTACCATCGGCAACGGCTGAAAACCGTGAGACTCTTGTAAATGCCTATGATAATTCAATTCGGGCAACCGATGATTTTCTATTTAGACTTATCAAGATGATTGAGTCTCAAGGCGTTTCTTCGGCTGTTTTATATGTGTCCGATCATGGAGAAGATATATATGATGATGAACGTAAATTGTTTTTGCATGCTTCACCTATACCATCGGAATATCAATTACATGTACCATTTCTTGTATGGACATCTCAAGAATATAATCAAAATTATCCGCAAAAACGTGAGAATCTTGTTAATCACATTGATATGGAAGTGTCAACAAATTTGGCTGTATTCCACACATTATTGGATTTGGCGGGAATAACAACATTCTATAAAAAAGATCATCATGCTTTGTCTCATGAAGATTTTGAACCTAATGAGTTTAGAACATACCTTGATGATCATAATCAACCAATTCCTATAGCAGAAATATTGAGATATTGAGGAGAAAGGGGTGATAGCCTAAAAACCTCTTTTTTTGATTAATAAGCCGATAAGGGCTCAGTAGCAAAAGTATGTGTTTCTATAAATAAGTGATACCTTTGT
>CAZTFX010000038.1:0-18918 GCA_964613095.1 uncultured Muribaculaceae bacterium
ATTCAACTTTGACTCGTCCGGTAATCATCATCAAGGCTACACCTAACGCAAGTTATGCAAGCTTGGTGACTGCTCTAGACGAAATGCAAATCAATAACATCAGCCGTTACCAAATAGATCGTATCAATGGTACCGACTCTGCAATGATGGCTGATTTCTTGGTAGCACGTCAAAAGTGATGTAGATCTATAATTGTTAAATTGTAAAAATCAGAAAGGAATTTTATTATGGCAAAAGATGTAGATCTAACGTCGAGAGAATGGAGTGATATAGTATTCGAAGGAAGAAACAAGTCATATGGAGCTTATGTTCTTCGCACAGAATCAAAGCCACGTCACTTAAAAGCATTCATCTACACTGTTATCGGTCTTATTGTTATTGGTATTGCTGCTTACTCATATCTAAGCGTTCAAGCTTATATCGCAGAACAAGCTGCAATTACCGACCAAGCAAGCCAAGAACTTGTAGCCTTTGTAGATGAAGTTCAGGAAGAAGAGGAAGAAGTTCAAGAAAAGGTTGAAATGCCCGAACCTGAAGCACTTCCTGAAGAAATCCTTAACACAGTGAAAGTTACAGAGCTTCTTATCGCTAAGGATGAAGAAGTAAGTAAGGAAGATGAAATCAAGACCGCCGACGAATTGAAGGAAACCGAAACAGCTTTCGGTAGCACTGATTTCGACCAAGGTACTGATGACCGTAACGTAGTACGTGAATACAAGAACGAGGTAATCGTTGAAGAAAAGAAACCGGAACCTGAAAAGGTATTTACTGCGGTAGAACAAATGCCACAGTTCCCTGGTGGAGAAGCTGCTCTTATGAAATATTTGAGCAACAACATCAACTATCCTCAAGTTGCAATGGAAAATGGTATTCAAGGACGTGTAATCGTTCAATTCGTTGTTACCAAAAATGGTACTGTAGGCGAAGTGAAAGTTATTCGTAGTGTAGACCGTGACCTAGACAAAGAAGCTATCCGTCTATGTAAATCTCTTCCTAAGTTCATTCCTGGTAAGATGAACGGACAGGCAGTTAACGTATGGTACACATTGCCTATCACATTCAAACTTCAAGGCTTGAACTAATCCAAACTTGAATTTAATGCCACAAGGCATTATTATAAAAAATCGCAATTTAATGGATTGCGATTTTTTGTTATATATACTATTTTACTTTATATTTGCCTAAATAACAAAAAATTATTGGTCAAAAAAAGGAACACTTATGAAAACATATAAATCAAAAATAGATCTTTGGATACTATGTATACTGCTTGGTGCTACATTAATTTCAATTATTTCTATCATTATCACCATAGTAGAAACTAAAGCAGTCTTTTGGTTGCTACTATTACCGATAATACTTGCTATAGCCATGATTATTGACATTTTATGCAATACATATTATACAATAGACAACGAAAACAAAAAATTACACATAAGAGGAGGTATTTTAATCTCTACAAAAATCGATATTATGAAAATCACCTCAGTAGAATCTTCTAAAAGTATTCTAAGTGCTCCTGCATTATCTCTTGACAGACTTGCAATAAAACAAGGTAAACGTACACAGGAAGTCATATCTCCACGTAATAAACAAGACTTCATCTCCCACCTCACCACCATAAATCCGAACATTCAAATCCATCTTTAAAGGAAGACTATCATCATACTAGAACTCTATTACTCATAAAAAAATGTAGCTACATCTAAATAGATACAGCTACATACATATTGTAAAATATAAACGAATTTATTTTAGACCGAGTTTTGTGCGAATTGTTTTAGGAATAGAGTTTTTATGTACCAAAATAGAGATTGTCTTACCCTTTACATATTCTTCGGAAATATAATGATAACCGGTTCCATTATCTTCGATACCCCATGAATTTTTAGTCTTATAATACTTCACACCATCTTGGTCTTTAGCTATTCCTGTAATATGTTCAAGATGGTCATCAACTGTTTCAAATGTTTCAAACCCCTTTTGACGACTTTCTTGTGTAACAACCTCTTCTTTAGCCTTAGCCTTAAGTTCTTTTTGATTTCGTATATTCTCTTTTGTATTCACTGCTACATGATGCTTAAATGCATATCCGGGCTCACTTAAATCGCCATCCCAAGCTACTGTGTAACCGGTATTAATTGCATTGTCTATTACTTGCATCATTTCATCTAGTGGAACATTATACATCAAAGCATAGTCCCAATTGTCAGGAACTTCAACCATCACCTTTTCATAAAAAGGATGATGTGTAAAACTTGTAAGCTCTACATAATCATCAGCATTTAAGCCTAAACTCTTATAGAAACTATCGACTGTATATTCCTCTCCTTTATAAGTAAATTTTTCAGGAACTTTTCCTAAATAAGCATCAAGAACGCCATCAACGATTTCCATTGGTATAGGTTTCTTCATCTCAACAGCAGTTGCATTGATTGATTTAACCCAGGTATTTAACTCATCATGATTGTGAGACTTAGAGTCATAGTTTATTCCGCTATATACTTCCTCCGGAAGAAGACCTGCATTTTTCATCACCCATGTATACATGTGCGCAATACTTCCGGGACCTACATTCCCTTTACCACGTCTCAAAATATTATCCTTTATGCGACGTACATAATTATGGCGCACAACAAACATTTCCGATAAGTCATGTTCACCTTTTCCCAAACGAATCAATTCCGACTCCATAAACGAAGTCATTGCAAAGCACCAACATGTTCCGGTTTTAGCTTGATCTTTTACCGGAGTTGCACTATGTTCTTTTACAATAGTAAATTTATACTCATAAGGTTGTGGAGCTACTTCTTTTTGAGCAAATGTAGTTATTGTACCCAATGCCAGTAGTGCTGTTATCACTGTTTTTTTCATCATAATAGTATCTTATTTTAGATTTATTGCTATTTAGAACACAAATATAATGTATTTTTTAGATTTCATTTACAAAATGCTCAAAATTCCACAAATATTTGTATTGGATAATGATCGGAAGGCAAATGCACATAGCTGTTCCTTTTGTCATCACTAATTATACCATCTTTCTCATTACATTTTTCACTCCAATAGTGATAAGTAAGAATACCATATCGCAAAACGTCAATACCTCTTGACACAAATATATGATCTATTCGCTTATCGGAATTTCTTTTAATATCAAAATTATTAAACGTGCCTGATGGTGCAAATTTAATATCAGCAAGATTAAATGAATCAAACATGAAACCGCTTTCAGCTATCGTATTATATGGAATACTCTCCTGTGCTACATTGAAATCGCCCGTAAGTATAACTCGTTCATCTCCACCACACATTTGACGAATTTTTGTAAGGATTAGTTTGGCACCTTCAGCTCGAGCTACTACACCTATATGATCCATATGCGTATTGAAAAACCAAAATTTCTTTTTAGTGATTTTATCTTTTAAATGCGCCCAACTACATACTCTACGACAATTAGCATCCCATCCATAAGAAACTTTATCAGGAGTTTCCGACAACCAGAATGTTCCACTATCAAGCACTTCAAAACGCGATTTCAAGTAAAAGATTGGACTATATTCTCCGGCTGTTGCCCCATCATCACGAGCGACACCCACATATCCATATTCAGGTAAGCGATCAAGCATATCTTGCAATTGGTCATGACACACCTCTTGGGTTCCAAATATATCAAAAGCCGAAAACGCTATCAAATTACACATTTCATCTCGGCGTTCAGTCCATCCATCTCCACTCTTATAATCAGCTTTAGTATGTAACCTGACGTTATAGCTCGCAACATTTAACGTTTGCGCCGATAATAACATATACATTATTGCCATAACTACCGAAAGAAAATATTTTTTCATAATATTCTTATATTTTTATTAAACATAATTATTTCTATTAGAAATCATTTCAACTTCATTCCATCTTTAAATGCTTTTCCCACTTTGTCTCCTATCACTAGATAATCGTGATTCACAGGATCGTAAGTTATAGGTTTCATAAGTGAAATATTAATTTTACCGGTTTCATCAAGTACTTTTTCATCTACCGAAACATTTACAATACGTCCCACCATATAACAAGTTTCGCTATCATAAGATACCAACTCACACTCCAAACACATTGGTAATTCAGCAACAATCGGGGCATTTACATACCGCGATTTAACTGCATGAAAGCCTGCTTTCTCAAACTTATCCGGTTCTTTATTACCTGAGACAATACCCACATAATCGCACGCCACAACATGTTCGACTGTCGCCACACTCACAGTAAAAGCCTTAGTTGCAAGAATATTTTTTGTGGTCCTATGCTCTTCCGACAAACAAATTCCCACCATATTATCCGTATGTATTCCACCCCATGCTGCATTCATTGCGTTAGGCACACTATTTTCATCATAAGCAGCAACTATCAGCACAGGCATCGGATATAGCCACGTTTTAACTCCAAAATCTTTTCTCATAACCTTTTAAAAATTTAAGTATACAATTAATAATACTACTAATATATAAATAATGATAGAAAAATACAAAAAATTGTTTAGGTCACTTAACAATACCACAAAAAACCGCTATAAATAAATTATTTCAATTCCCAAATGTGAAGGCTTTCATAAATACCACTTTTTTTAAGAAAAGATAGAACACATGATTTTTTTTGTTAATTTTGTCTATACATACTACAAAATCAAAAAATATGAAACACTTTATATCTATAATCATAACAATTACAACAATTATCTCGGTTCAAGCAACCGAATCGTTAAAACTTCGTGCCGACAATATAGATGAAATTGTAAAAGCTCTTACCCTAGAGGAAAAAGTTCATCTTATTGTAGGAGCAAGCATGAGTGAACAAATGGCTTCGGGTGAAGTGGGTTACACCGACTCTATTGTTCCGGGTGCAGCAGGTATTACCTATCAAATTGAACGTCTGGGAATACCTACCATTATTTTTGCTGATGGCCCTGCCGGATTACACATTTCTGCAACACGAGAAAACGATACTAGCACCTACTATTGTACAGGATTTCCAGTTGGTACACACATGGCGGCAACTTGGAATGAAGACATAATCTATCAAGTGGGGCAAGCTATGGGGAATGAAGTCAAAGAATACGGTGTTGATGTAATTTTAGCTCCGGGAGTGAATATCATGCGTAATCCATTATGTGGAAGAAATTTCGAATATTACTCTGAAGATCCTTTACTTTCGGGCAAAACGGCTGCTGCCATTATTAATGGAATTGAAAGCAACGGAGTGGGAACTTCAATAAAACACTTTGCGGCAAACAATCAAGAAATAAACCGACTTGGAAACGATTCACGCGTTTCATTAAGAGCTTTACGTGAAATATATTTGCGTAATTTCGAAATAGCAATTCGCAATTCACAACCATGGACTGTCATGACATCTTACAACTACCTAAACGGTCGTTACACATCACAAGACAGAGGTTTACTTGAGAATGTCTTACGTAACGAATTAGGATTTGAAGGAACTGTAGTAACCGATTGGGGAGGAGGACTTGACCCTGTGGCACAAGTAGCTTCGGGCAATGACATGATTCAGCCGGGCAACAACGATCAATATGAGGCTATCGTGAATGCCGTGAAAGAAGGACGACTTAACGAAAACACAGTTAACACAAGCGTTAAACGAATCTTACAACTTATTGTCAAAACCCCTAGTTTTGCCAATTATCAACATAGCAATAAACCCGATTTAAAAGCTCATGCAAAAGTTACAAGAGACGTTGCCAGCGAAGGTTTTGTTTTACTGAAGAATGATTCACAATCTTTACCTATATCAAATGACACACGCGTGGCACTTTTCGGAGCAGGCTCATACGATTTCATTGCCGGAGGTCGAGGCTCCGGCGATGTAAATAAAGCATACGTTGTTGACCTTCGTGAAGGTCTGCTATCAAGTGGAGCCATTCTCGACTCAAGATTGGACTCTATATATACAAAACATGCCGAGAATGAACGTAAGCGTATAGCTCCGATGGACGCATATCGCCGATGGACTGTTTACACATTACGCCCCAATGAAATACGTGATCCTCGTTCATTGGTACAAGGTAGTGCAAAACGTTCTGATATAGCGATAATCACATTCTCTCGCCATGCTGCAGAAGGTTTTGACCGACATATTGAAAGAGACTTCAATCTTCACATAGACGAACGTGCACTGCTTAACGAAGTGAGCCGTGAATTTCGTGCAGCAGGAAAACCTGTTGTCGTCGTATTAAACATCAGCGGACCTATTGAGATTGCTTCTTGGCGTGATAAAGCCGATGCCATTATGGTATGTTGGTTACCTGGGCAAGAAGGTGGAAATGCCGTTGCCGATGTTTTATTGGGAAAACAATCACCAAGCGGACATCTTCCAATGAGTTTTCCAATAAAATATGCTGATGTCCCATCTCAAAATTTCCCGGTTAATGTTCCGGAAACAGGATTAAATCAATCTTTTGAGAACTTCAGTCGTGTACATCGTTATTACGACCAGCCAAATATTGATTATACCAACTACGAAGAAGATATTTATATAGGATATCGACATTATGCAACCCATAACATTGAAGTTGCATATCCTTTTGGGTTCGGACTCACTTACTCCGATTTTGACATATCAGATATGAAAATCAAGCAAGACAACGACTGTATTAAAGTATCATGTCAAGTAACCAACACTGGTAAACATGCAGCAAAACAAGTAGTACAACTTTACTCAACAGAATTGAAACCAAGTGTAGATCGCCCTATAATCGAATTAAGAGATTATAAAAAGACTCCAACTCTTGCTCCGGGAGAATCCTGTATAATAACCATTGATATAACCCCAGAAGACCTATCAACGTACAGCGAAACTGAAAAAGCATGGAAATTATCAGCTGGTGAGTACAAATTAGCTTTAGGATTCAGTTCCGATAATTTACGATTACAACAAACCATCTCTATAACAAATACTAAATTACGCCCCGTTACAGATATATTGAAGCCCGTTTCCGGCAATATCTTTATCAAATAGTTCTCTTTTTTTTCTAAATATTATAGGAAAAGTGGAGCTTGTGGTTTGGATTGGTTCAATGGTTTGATTGTTGGTATCAATAAGCCATATTACGTATGTGATCAATTGTGCTTCTCGCTTATAGGACAATATTCTGTTCATTTCGGTTTGCTTTTAGTAGTTATTTTCTTTCTCAACAGAATTTTAACAGTTGCAGTTCAAATGAACCTAAAGATTTTTTTGTTTGTTTTAACAATAAAGTTTAATTTCAAAATCATTCTTTTATGGAAAACAAACGACTCACTTCGGCTAATGGACGACCTGTTACCGACAACCAAAATTCTCAAACTGCAGGACAACGTGGTCCGGTTTTAATGCAAGACCCTTGGCTTATCGAAAAATTAGCCCATTTTGACAGAGAAGTCATACCCGAAAGACGTATGCATGCGAAAGGTTCGGGTGCGTATGGCACTTTTACTGTTACCCACGACATTACTCAATACACACGGGCTTCAATATTCAGCAAGGTAGGAAAACAGACCGAATGTTTCGTGAGATTCTCTACAGTAGCAGGAGAACGCGGAGCAGCCGATGCCGAAAGGGACATACGCGGATTTGCCATGAAATTTTATACCGAGACAGGTAATTGGGACTTGGTGGGAAACAATACTCCAGTGTTTTTCTTACGTGATCCTCTTAAATTTCCTGACCTTAACCACGCCATTAAACGAGATCCTCGCACCAATATGCACAGTACCAATAATAACTGGGATTTCTGGACACTTCTTCCCGAAGCTCTTCATCAGATAACGATTACCATGAGTCCGCGTGGTATTCCTTTGTCCTATCGTCATATGCATGGGTTTGGCAGTCATACTTACAGTTTTATTAATGCTGAGAACAAACGCACATGGGTTAAATTTCATCTTCGCACTTGTCAAGGCATTAAATGCCTAACTGATGAAGAAGCTGAAGCTATTATAGCCAAAGACCGAGAATCTCACCAACGTGATCTTTATGAAAGCATAGAACGTGGAAACTATCCTCGATGGATATTTCAGGTTCAGTTAATGACCGAAGAACAAGCCGACAGTTATCACATCAACCCTTTCGACCTCACTAAGGTATGGTCACATGGCGATTTTCCTCTTCATGATGTCGGGATATTGGAATTAAACCGAAATCCGGAAAATTACTTCGCCGAAGTTGAACAATCGGCATTCAATCCAATGAACATAATAGATGGTATAGGCTTTTCACCCGATAAAATGCTACAAGGGCGATTATTTTCTTACGGAGATGCACAGCGATATCGTCTCGGCGTCAACCTTGAGCAGATACCGGTGAACCGTCCTCGCTGCCCGTTTCATGCCTATCATCGCGACGGAGCTATGCGGGTAGATGGTAATTACGGCTCAACAAAAGGTTATGAACCCAATAGTTATGGAGAATGGCAAGATTCTCCTCAACTAAAAGAACCTCCGTTAAAACTTCATGGCGACGCATTCAATTATAACGAACGTGAATATGACGAAGACTATTACAGCCAACCGGGAGCACTATTTAGACTAATGCCACCGGATGAACAACAATTGTTATTTGAAAATACGGCAAGAGCGATGGGAGACGCCGAAAAGTTTATCAAGGAACGCCATGTGCGTAATTGTTACAAGGCTGACCCTGCATACGGTATAGGAGTTGCAAAAGCTCTCAGAATAGAACTACCTCTTGACATTCAAAATTAATCTCTAAACTTTTTTTCAAAAAACAGCATAGCAGTGCAACCTTTCAAGTATCTTAGTACGTCTAATGGATATATTAACAAATAAAACCACATAAGATATGAAAAAGACAATGATTTTAACAGTACTGCTATGCACTCTTTTGGGGATTCAATTCACATCATGTATCAGAATGTCTTCTTTTAAGACTTCCCACGATTATAATGAAACACGAAATGTTTCCCCTTTCCATAGCATTGAAATAACGGCAATAGGAGAAATCTTTTTTACACAAAGTAATGACTACTCATTTCACATTGAAGGAACCAAAGATGTCGTAAAAAGACACAAGAGCATAGTAAAAGATTCAACACTCGTTGTTACTGTCGACAACGAAGATGACAACCTCTCTCGCGATGGAGTATTTATACATATTTCCGCACCTGATTTAAAGGCTCTTACATTCACCGGAGTTGGTACTTTTCATTGTGAAGAACCTTTAAAGCTTAATTGCACACAATTATACGTAAGTGGAGTAGGACAACTTAACATAAAAGACCTAAGTTGCAAACAACTTTTGACAACATTCGACGGCATAGGTAAATGTAACGTTCATGTTAACTGCCGACTATTGGAAGCAAATATAAATGGAATAGGAGAATTCTCACTTAGCGGTTCGGCAAAACAGGCAAAAATAAACAGCAACGGTATTGGGCATGTAGATACCGATGGTTTCACCATCATAGAATAACTCCTAATTAAAAATGGGTAGCCTGAATCTACCCATTTTACCTAAGCATAACTATGAAGCCCTCCTAAAAAGAAATTTACACCAAAATAGGTTATCAATACGCTTAAAAATGCAATTATACTATACCAATGGAAAAACATCACACTTCGTAACTTAGGAATTGATACTACATGAAATAAAAATGAATATATCAGCATTGTTACCAAAGCCCACACCTCTTTAGGATCCCATCCCCAATATCGTCCCCATGACACATTCGCCCACACAGCACCAACAAAAATACCTATTGCCATTGAGAACACTGCCGGATACAACATAATTCGGCTTACAACATATAAATACTCTATTTCATCTTTTGAATTGGATGTATATCTCAATATCACAGCAGTAATGCCATTAAGCATTATAAATGCAAGCAATGAATAAGCAATCATCACAAACACTACATGAATACTCAGTAATGGCGATTGCAATACCGGCATAAGCTGCGTAATTTGCGGATTACTCTCTCCCATTACCGATACCATCATTGCCAGACCGCATAAAAGTAATCCGAACGGTAGTGCCATAACAAAACGTCGTAACATTATCAATGTAAGCACGCAACAACTCCATGCTAAAAATTGCATAGTTTCAAAACCGTTGGATAATGGAACATGCCCACAAACAATCCATCTCAAAATAATATTGGCTGTTATATATAAAAAGACCAATATTAATATCATGTTAAAGACAGTTTTAACCCACTTGGTTTCACCTTTTTTATTTCCTGCAAGTTTTCGACAATACAGTATAAAAGCAATAAACCCCATTGTCATACACACAATGGCTACAACTTTGTTGTTACTTGCTTTATTATATAATTTTTCTACCTTAAATTTTAATATCGAAGGGATTCCTTCATCACATTCTCGTTCTTGATACTTTTTAATTTTTGAAAATAGTTGTAATAAGGAATCATTATCATTCATCGCAACCTTTTCTGCCACATAATTCATACTGTTTCGAATAAACACCCATTGTTCCGTCGGCATATCGGTGGGTAATTTGTCGGCAAGCGAATACCACACTGCTGTTTCACCTTCTACGGCAGAATACGGATAAATTTTAAGCAGACTTCCGGTAGTAAGCATACTCACAAGATTAAACTTTTCGTTAGCGCTTTCCAAGTCCTGTCGCGACTTAATATAGTTGTTTCCCGAGAAAGCATTATCCAATTTATACCCATTAACGTCAACAAAATCAACCAATCGGGCAAAATTTCCTTCTATACCCAAAAGATGACGTACTTCCTCACTTTTTATCTTTATCATTGGTTCTTTTTTCCATTCATCATAATAGAAAAACCAACCTGTCAGCACTTGCTCGGCAGAAAGACCTCGATAAGACGATTTTCCATATAATTTCACTGTAAAATCCTTAGCAAGTGTCTGTAAAGGACAAATTCTATCATTATAATACACATATAAATTACAGAATTCTTCAGCAACCGATTTCGACAATGTTGACGGAACCTCTGTCGCATTTATTTTACCGAAACAACATGTTATAAATAATGCAACAACCAACGTACGTTTTAATAAAGGATGTTTCAATAACGCCCTAAATTTACTGTTTTTTCCGAAAGCAAATAAAACTAATGAAATCAGCAATAAACCATATCCCATATAAGTCACTGCAATACCATAAGGATCATACGAAACCGATAGTACTGTACCTTGTTCATCTTTATCATAACCGGACTGATAGAATCTATAATTTTTATAAGTAAGAATTTTGTTCATTGACACATTGCCCTTTATAACGTCATTTCCATCAGTAATTTTAATAGTACTTATATAGTCCATAGGAGCATGAGTTCCTATATAGTATTTTAGTTCAAAACCATCAAGAGAAATTTCAAAGGGTAATCCTTCCGGATCATTATCTGCTTGTATAAATTCTTTAGCAGGAGTGTCCCCTACTCTCAAATGCAAAACACCTTGTTTTCCCGCTATATGAGTTATTAACGCCCCCACTAAAATCAATGCAAAAGAAAAATGAATACCAAATGTTATACTTTGTCTGTATATTCTCATCTTTATTATATAAACCAAGGATGATAACATCATCACACCCCACAATACAACCATAGGGATTGAGCCATATATATGTTTCATCACAATGTCACTACCATACACTTTTTCAAGCACCGTAGCTACCATTAAAACAAAGACAATCAGAGCAAGCGACCCAAAAGAAAAATATTTCAAAAATCTTACCGGCATATTTACCTATATTTATATATCAAGAATTATCATTTCCCGCATGTAATCATTACAGGAAATGATAATTCAAATCTCACTTATAAAAAAACTGTAACTATCTTAATCACATATACAATCACTAGATTGAATCAATAAATTTCACGACTGCGTCACGTTCAGCTTTAGATAATTCTCGGAAATTTTCCACACTCCAGCGTGCATCACTCCGAGCATTTCCGTGCCACATAATAGCCTCCATTGTTGTACGAGCACGACAATCATGCAGACGGTCAGCAGTATTGGAACCTGTACACTTCTGGTGCAAGCCACGTCCCCATAGAGGAGTTGTACGACACCACCCTGTTCTTATATCATTCTCCATAAATAATTTATGTTGAATCATATCACTGTAAGGCCATATTTTCTGATTTGGATAACGAGGCAACTGATCGTTTGATGTAAAAAATTTAGCAGGGTCTCTTATTTCATCATCGCCTGTTGTCCATGACGGTTTATGACAATATGCACAACCTATTTGTTCAAATAATTCCTTACCTTTTATCACGTCTTCATCATTCACGTTTCTGGCAGCCGGTACCGCAAGACCTCTATGCCATACCATCAAATCAATATATTCATCATCGGTCATTTCTACAGGTAAATCTTTAGCCGTAAGATATGCTTTAATTCTTTCTTCAATTGTACCTTCCCACCATGCAGAATGTTCCTTATTGGGATCGATTTTTGCAATATATTCCTCAAATCCTGCTTGAACTTCAAGATCTTTAGAAGAATATTCGGCATAAGTTCCGGCTGCGTCAAGATAATGATAACGGCGATCACTACGAGTTACATTTGTGATATTCCATATAGCATTGGCACCTGCAGCGTCTTGCAATGGTCCACGGCTCAATGCATAAGTGTAACGACGCGGGTATTTTGTTCCATCACCTTGCAAACTGTTACTATATTGACTGACCCACTCTCCATCCTTGAAGAAAGCAGGGTTAATACCATTCGGAAGGAAACCGTCTTTTTCTTGTTTAGCATACTCAGCCTTCAAATCGTCATCATCGATGGCATCAAGTAAGCCGGTTCCATAAATACCGATAGTAGATTCTAGTTTTACTACATATTCTTTAGGTATCTGATAACCTTGAGAAACCACATATACGGCTTCTTCCGGCATAGACACTTCCGGATATTGAAGTTCATAAGTTTCACCATCAGGAAACTTATTTCCCCATTCATCCACATAACTTAACCATTTCACTTCTATTTTACTTTCATCAACCGGTGCTTTAAACGGAGCCACAGCATGTCCTTGAGGCATACCCGCAAGCCACGGCACATAAGAATCGTTATCGGGAGTATAAACTACAAGCAAACAACCATTTCCTATATCATTTGTTTTAAAAGAACCTGCCTCGATTCTCTTACCATGACCATATCCAGGATGACAATGCATGCAAGAAGTTCTTATATAAACAGGTCCCAACCCTTTTCTCACACCTTCATGATTACTCATAAAAGGCTTTTCAAACAATGCTTCTCCATTCTTGAAAGATTGATACATTCCGGCATTTTCTACTGCAGGTGTAGGTTGCTCATAAGCATTAAAAGTAGCAAGATGAGTCGTACCTAATTTCCCACCGGTATAATACCATTCCGGAAGTTCGGTTACAGCAGGTATTTCAGGGTCTTTTGTTACGTCTTCATCTTCACAGGATACTAATCCTAGTGAGAATAGTAACGCGAACAGAGAAAAATACTTATTCATAATATTTAAATTTGGAAAGCAGTGAACAACTTTAAAAAATTGTTCACTGCTTAGATTTAACAAAATATTTATTTATCAGTCTTTTGATAATTCAGTCATAACTTCTTCCAAAACATCAACCAAATCGGTTCCTACAACTGTTACAGCATTATCGGCTTCGACACCTGATGCACTTTTTGCAAATGGTTCAGGAATAGCTTGAATCGCCTCTATTGACCTTTGGATTTGATTCTTAACCTTAGTGTCAAGCGAAGGATTTACTTTTTTGATATAATCGCTGATTGACGCGTCACTTGTTTTGCTTCCTTGATAAGCATTTCTTATACTTATGATATTGTCAACAAAGTCTACTATAGAATTCAAGCTATAAGGAGATTCGATATAGTTCTTATCATCTTCTGATGAACCGTTTGCAGGACGACCGATTTTAGTGTTTCCTACTTCATCGGCAATATCGATACATCCTTGTATCAAGTCTTCTGCTGCGGCTTGATAAGTCTTATAAATGCTACCTGCCTGACCTGCATTAATCATCCCCCAACCATAATTATAAGATGGTTCAAGTTCGGCTTCTTCAAGAATACTTTGTTTTTCCGCTGTCACATTATCTACACCTGCCCATGAAGCTTCCAATAAAACACATTGATTTCTCAAGTCATCGGCAACCGCAGTCAAATACACCAATTCTTCTCTTTGATAATTCAAATTATGAGGTAAAGATGTATTTCCATCTACGCTTAACTCAAACAACATATATTCTACAGCATGGAATCCCAACAAACCATAACCGGTATTATCAATAGTCCAAGTTTTACCGGATCTTAAGTCTGAAAGTAGCACATCCATTGCTATTTTATCCAAAGGCCATGAGTCTATATGTGGGTCAATGTTGTAGTCAGCAGCTGCACCATATAGGAACGCTTCACTTTTTTCCCAATATGCACGACTATTGTTCCAATAATTTCCCGCATTTTTCACCATTTCGGTAGATAGCGTTCCATTATCAAAAGCCTCTAGCATTTCAGCACACACTTCTGCCATAAGAATAGCATTATCAGCCATACCTTTGTAAGTAGGAATTACCGTGTTGTTAATATAAGGAGTCATTGCAGCCTTAAACATCAATTCCTTTTCTGATGATTGTGTCTCATTCAAATCATTTTCATCATCATCACTACACGCAACAGCTCCGGTTGCTATCATTGCTCCGCATAGCAGATACAATGGAAATTTCAAATATTTCTTCATCTCTGTTTATTAATTTATTATTTTATTTTTCTTTATTTTGTAAAAAACCCCGAATAACCTATTCCGATTGAAATCGAAGGTTCATTGTTGTATCTGGAGTCTAACAAGCCTATGCTATATTCTCCTTTTATAACTATATCTTTCATCGGGAAATAATTCAATCCGGCTGCAACTCGTTGGCGACCACACCATTTGTAGTCTTGTACACTGCCTTCGGTTTTATACATTGAATCATAGTATTCATAACGTCCGAAAACATATAACTTTTGTTCTTTATCCTTTAAGCCATTCATCAATGACAAAACATCATATCCTGCCTCTATACCCATTGCTATTGCATCCGAAGCCACAGATTGCTTGGGCGATGGAGAATCTTTTCTCATTGACATATTAAATTTGGTTATCATCTCGGAATCACTCAAGTGACCGTAATCAAAATTACCTCTAACAATCAAATTGTGAGCATTATATCTAAAGTCAAATGCTCCTATGGCTACAGTTCCTTTCACATCACTATACTTAGAATTTTCAGTCGCACTCAATGTGTTTTTAAATGAATTCCCAAGATAACCGCTCAATGACAATGTTAATCCCGGTATAGAATAATTATCTACACGGAAAGCACCTGCATAAGAATTGGCTATTTTGAATTCATAAGGGCTTCCGGCACCATCATGTACCCATCCTTGACGACCAAAACGGTCAGAATCAAGTCCCGGAAGGAATTGGACTTCATATCTCCATTTGCCCACATTACCCCATAGACTCACACCTGTTTCGTGCCAAGTACATGGCATAATTGTTTTCTCTCCTTCAGGACGATAAACAGTAAAAAACTCAGTAGGCATATGATGTTGATTGGTAGCTCCCACCGGTACTACGATATGTCCCATACGTAGATTTAATGAACGAGAAAAAGACTTTTGAATCCAGAATTGTTCCAAAGCCACTTCACCTCCTCGTTCGACTTCCGACTCATATTCTCCTGCTTCTTCTTCTTCAATTTCAACAGCACTTTCCGTACCTCCATGTTCAAATTCTATTTCAGTTCCCATTGACCATCCTTTACCAAAATCATATCCCAAATAAAGTACAACATGAGGAAGATCAAAACGTCCATGACCGGCATCGTTCTTGTATGTTTCCGCGTCAGTATAGCGCAAATATTTATCACTAAAAAAATTACGGGTTAATACGGCTTCACCATAACCGCCAATGGTCAATCGAGACTTTTTCACAACTTCTACTGTATCTGTATAGGTTGCTGCTTGAGTTCCTAATCCATATAAGACCAAACTGATTGTCAATAATAATATTTTTCTTATCATTTTATAAACCTTTTATATTTTTCATGGTACAAAATTACTTTCTTACAAATAGCTTGACAATACCTAAAAATGATGAAATTTATTTTAAATTCCACTTAAAAATCACGATTTTTAGGTATTGTCAAGCTATGTTTTTCACGGTAATTTTGCTTGCAAAATTATATGGTTATATGGAAAGTAATCAAAAATATCTGTATAGTAACAGAATGAGAGACCTCATTGACGACAATAGTTCCATATTAATGGTAATGAGCCGTTTTGGTATATCCTTAGGATTCGGAGATAAAAACATTAAAGAAATTTGCGAAGAACAAGGAGTTGATACCAACACATTCTTGGCTGTGGCAAATTTCATCAGCAATAAAGGGAATGACTATAAAAACATTTCCTTAAAATCCTTGATAGAATATTTAAAACGAGCTCATTCTTATTTTCTTGATTTTAACCTGCCAACAATTCGTCGCCGACTTCTTGACGCAATAGATTATTCCGAGCCAAACGATGTAGCTGCATTCATTCTTAAATTCTATGATGAATATGTCACCGAGGTGCGACGACACATGGAATATGAAAACAAAACTGTCTTTGCTTATGTGTATAATCTATTGAATAATCAAAGTATTCAAAGTTATTCGATTTCTGCATTTGCAAGTAAGCACAATAAAATAAGCAAGAAACTTAAAGAATTAAAAGATATTATTATACGCTACTATCCGGAAAAAGAAAATGACCTTTTAAATGCTGTACTTTTCGATATAATTAACTGTGAACAAGATTTAATTTCACATTGCCTTGTAGAAGACCATATCTTTATTCCTGCAGTAGAAGAAATGGAAACGATTATTAAGGCTCAAGAACAAAAAACAAGAACCGACAATTCGGAAAACGAACTTTCGGAATCGGAAAAATTGGAAGCATTGAGTCAAAGAGAAATTGAAATCATCGGTTGCGTGGCAAGAGGCTTGACTAACAAAGAAATTGCCAACGAACTATGCCTTTCCATACACACAGTAACAACGCATCGAAGAAATATTTCCTCAAAACTGCAAATTCATACTCCTGCAGGACTCACGATATATGCTATAATCAACAAATTAGTGAAACTTCAAGACATCAAGTTAACTTAATTGTATTTTTTATCATTTCCATCAATTCATACGTTTTGATTAATGACTCCGGACACGAATTATTCTTGAATTCATTATTTTCCACAGAATCCACAAACGTCTTTATTTCATTATAAAAGCCTTGCGTGTACACTTGATTATTGACAAGTATGGGAGAAAAATTGTTGCGAGAATACAAATACTCAACCGTTTCAGCTCTGTTGAATATCTTCTCAAGCGGAATACCGCATATTTTACCTTGTCGGGGCATAAACGTTAATTCTTCCATGCAATCCAGCATATAAACACCGGCATGAGTGCATACCGATAGTGTTTCTTGGGCTTTTTTCCACGAATATTCCGTGGATAATTCCAGCGTTCCGGTAATATTGCCGTGTTTCAATATCATCATAAGTGAATCGGAATAAATTCTCTCACATGCAATCAATTCGGCTCCGCCGAAAAGATAGGTGACAATATCCAAAGGATGAATATATAAATCGATTAACGCATTACCTTCGGGATAGGCTCCGGTAAGATATCTCAAATTATAACTGATTATTTTTTCTTTTTTCAATCTTTTACATAATATCCCTATGGCAGGTGAATATCGTTTTTGCAAGCCTGCGACTACAGTCGGAGAACCATGCTTACGTTGCAAGTCGATAAGTTCTAGAAGTTCATCCAATGATGAACATGGAGGTTTTTCTATAAACAAACTTTTCCGCTTTTCAACACCTTTTTCGCTACTTCGAAATGAGAGGAAGGAGAAACCGAAACAAACACTCCCTTGACAGAATCATCATTAATAATATCATCAACGGATGTTGTGCCTTTTATGTATTGAAACTTTCTGCCGATAAGTTTTGCCTTATCTTCGGAAGTTACACAAATATATTTCAACGGAATGTGCAGATAATCCAGTACAGGATAGAGGTTACTTAAGCTATGTTGTCCCATTCCGATAAAAGCAAATTGACTGTCATAATTTTGCGAGAGCCAAGCATTTGTCCTCGCTCGCTTATACCTGTTTATTATTTTCTGTATCATATTTCTGTAACTCCTTTAGATGTTTACGATAAGTCTGCTTGGGGTTTTCACTCCAACGATATTTCCCATAAAAGACTTCAATTAATCGTTTCGGGAAAATCTTCTCAAAGTTACGCAAAAGAATTAAATCATATTTACGATGAAAGTTAATCCAACACCCATTGCAATTATTAAAGTGATGGCATTGCGTTTTACAACTTGTTTTACCGTTAAATATTTCATCTAATGAATGTAAATGAATATTTCCCAATTTTACATCAAGATTTTGGCAAATTGGTACATCACCATTACTATGAACCACAAGGCAACTCATAATGGACTGACAACGCAAATTCAGATTACCTTTTCGCCATTGGTCGTATAATGCAACAAAATCATAGTTTTCCTGCGTCAGATGAATATTGGATGGAATATGGTTGACGAAATCATCAGCCGCCAACAGGTCTGCTTTAGTATCAAAGAATGCCATTGTGCCGTAAATGCCGATCCTCACATCTATGTCATAAAATTTGGCAATATTTATGACATATTCCATATCTTCAAATGTATTCCACGGTGAGAGACAGAACATCAAAGATATCGGAGCCTCATTTCTAAGAATTTCAACCACCTTTATAACTTTGTCCACTAGTGTCTATTAAATTTGTTTAAAATCAATCTTTATTCTCTCATGCACAATA